>CAVKUD010000032.1:0-21418 GCA_963659315.1 Senegalimassilia sp.
TAATAAGAGTCCTTGGTCTGCTTTCTGCCACCAGCATTGCTGCGGACTATGGATATTTCCCTCGGTGCGTCAATCATCAGATGAGCATTTCTTGCAGAGCCGCCAGTAAATACAACTCGGATATTCTCTCCTATGTCTAAGTACTCTCCCGGCTGTAGTGTGAGTTTTAGCATTTTTAACCTCCTTGTTTGTAAATATTCCTTTATTTTGTGGGTAAAATAATCTTGCGAGTAAATGTAACAGAATAGATAGTGTGTTACATTTGTTATTGAACTGATTATTAGATACAGATATTTTTAAAGATTTCGTCCCTGTCATCCTGCTGGATTCCAAGGTAGCGTTTTGTGATTTTAAAGGATGAATGATTATAGATTTCCATGAGCATTACCGGTGGCACCCCATGCTGCCAGGCCTGATAGCCAAAGGTTTTCCGCAGGGAATGAGGGCTTATGACCCCCGATACATTACAGGCTTCTGCTGCCTGTCTAATGATGCGCCATGCCTGTACTCTGGTGAGCGGATTGCCCTGATAACCCATGAACAGATACCTCTCATGCGTGACCTCTCCATTTGGATTTGTAACAAATTTGTAATATTTTAGTGTGTCTATTACATTCTTATTCATGTATATGCTTGAATATTTTCCTGTTTTTTGTTCACTGAGCTGTATATGATTTTTAAATTTATTTTTTTCAAAATCATACACGTGCCCCCATTGCAGCATAAGCATATCTGATATCCTTAAGGCGGTATTCAAACCAAGGCACAATAGGGTATAATTCCTGATGTTAGGCTTTTCGCAGGCATAATAGTTTTTAAATTTCTCCAGTTCCTCTAGTTCTCTGATTGGTTCTGCTGTTTTCATATTGTCTCCTTTATTCTTATATTTTTGCGTCTGGCTCTGAAATATTTTTATAAATTTTAAAAAAATATGTATTCAAGGGTTAAGCTTTTTTCACTAAGGCCGATATATATGGTGTAAAATAAAAAAGGTAACACATTATCTAGTGTGTTACATTTGTTGCGTTTTATATAATCAATATTTAATTTTCAGACCTGGATTATTTCAAACACTCTATCACATCATTCAGACTCTTACATACACATTCTGAAAGCTCTCTCATCTCATCATCCGCTTCAAGCAAATCTGGAACCATTATAGGTCTCAGACCTCCTGTGTGAGCTGCTCTTATTCCATTATATGAGTCCTCTATGGCATAGGCTTTTTCTGGAGATACTCTGAGTTTTTCACAGGCTTTAAGAAAAATATCAGGGGCTGGCTTGCTTCTCGCCACCATGTCACCGCTTATGATTACATCAAAATAATCTATTATGTCCGCCCATCTAAGCTGATTTACAACAGTCTCTCTCCGTGTTGATGATGCAAGAGCTATTTTCTTACCATTATCCTTTAAGTATGACAAAAGCTCCACCACACCTGGCTTCATGGGCAGCCTGCCGCCATCATATTTTTCATGATACATAAGTGAGGATTCCTTTGCATATTCATCATAGGGAAAATCTGCGCCATAGGTTTCAAGCATGATTTCCCTTGTTCTTGCCATGGTGGTTCCCACACATGCAAAATATGGCTTTTTAATATCCTTTATGTCATATTTTTGCGCCAGCTCAAGCCAGCAGTTCATCACTGCACGCTCCGAGTCAAAAATCACACCATCCATATCAAAAACTACTGCTTCGTAACTCATATACAAAACTCTCCTTTTTATTGAAAATACCCGTAACCAAATCGATTACGGGTACTAATTATTTCAATTTACTTTTAGCGGACAATCATAGCCTCTCGTTCAGCACCTGTTCCGATAAACTTAACAGGCACACCGATATATTCCTCGATAAACTTGATATAGTTCTGTGCATTCTCTGGAAGCTCCTCAAAGCTCTTGCATGAAGCTATATCGCTCCATCCACCAGCAAGCTCCTTGTATACAGGCTTTGCATTATTTAAAACATTGAGGTTTGTTGTAAAGTCCTCTGTCACTGTTCCGTTTACATCATAGCCCACACAGACCTGAATCTTGTCAAAGTTTCCGATTGTGTCAAGATGATTTACAGATAAGGCTGTAAGTCCATTGACACGCTTAGCGTACTTGAGGGTTACAAGGTCAAGCCAGCCACATCTTCTAGGTCTGCCTGTTGTGGTACCATACTCATGTCCCAGCTCACGAATCTTATCACCTGTCTCATCTAAAAGCTCTGTAACATATGGTCCCTCACCAACTCGGCTTGAGTATGCCTTGATTACACCATACACATTTCCTATGTCAGTGGCACTGAGTCCTGTTCCTGTAAGAATACCACCGATTGTAGGATTAGATGATGTAACAAATGGATATGAACCAAAATCAATATCCAGAAGTGTTGCCTGAGCGCCCTCTACAACGACTTTCTTATCCTCTTCCAAAGCCTTGTGAAGCAATGTGATTGTATCACATACATATGGCTTTAATTTGTCAGCGTATTCTGTATATGTGGTATATGTCTTTTCAAAGTCCAAATCGGCTGTATAATCTGTCTCTGGATCAAAAACCTTAAGAAGAGCTAACTTCATCTCAGTCATCTCTTTAAGCTTTTCCTTGAAGTTTGGAGCATACAAGTCTTCCATTCTGATTCCTGAACGCTCAAACTTATCGCAGTAGGATGGTCCAATTCCCTTGCCTGTTGTACCAATCTTGTTGGCCTTTCTCACCTTTTCAAGAGCTACATCCAGCTTGCGATGGTATGGGAAAATAACATGTGCTTTCTCACTGATTTTCAAATATTTCTCAATATCATAACCATGGCTCTTGAGGTTGTCTATCTCCTCAAGCAATACCTCTGGGTTTAAAACCACACCATTTCCAATCACACCGATTGTATGTCCTGAAAGAAGACCTGATGGAATAAGATGCATAGCATACTTTACACCATTAGCCTTGATTGTATGACCAGCGTTGTCTCCGCCTGTCGCACGAACTGCAATATCAGCATCCCCTGCAAGATAATCAATAACCTTTCCTTTTCCTTCATCACCATAAAAGCAGCCAATCACTACATCTACTTTTGACATATTTCAATGCCTCCTTAATTAATTGTTGATTTTCTTGGAGCAGGCAATTGCTAATGCGCCTGGTCCTATATGACATGAAACCGATAATGAAAGCGGATTCATCACTATCTCATTATTTGGAAAAGCTGCCTGTACTTCTGCCTTGAAAGCCTCTGCGGCTTCCTTATCAAAGGTGTAAGCCATCTCAAGATTCATCTTAGCTCCATCCGGGCTGTCAAATCTCTTCTCAAAGTCAGACTTCATAGCCTCTATCATAATGCTCTTTGCCTGCTTGACTGTACGAGCCTTTGCAAAAGCATCAAGCTTTTCTCCCTGTATCTGCAGAACAGGCTTAAGCTTTAAGAGTGTTCCAAGAGCTGCTGCCGCAGGAGTGATTCTGCCACCCTTCTTGAGATAAGTAAGTGTGTCCACCATGATATATATAGAAGAATTGAATTTTTCCTCTTCTAATATATCCTTTATCTCCTCAGCTGTCTTGCCACTGTCTGCCATTGCCTTGGCATCAAGCACAGATTGTCTCATAGTTACAGAGATTCTCTGGTTATTTACAACCTGAACCTTTCCATCATAATCCTGTGAGAGCATATAGGCTGTCTCACATGAGCTTGAAAGCCCAGATGACATTGGAATGTATACAATCTCATCATATTCCTTTAAGAGCTCATCCCATTTGTCTGTCACATCACCAACAAGAGGCATAGATGTCTTAATATCGCCGCCCTCTGCAAGCTTTGCATAAAACTGCTCCTGAGTGAGGTCTATGTCCTCGTAGAACATCTCCTCATTAATATAAAACGGCATTGGCATTACAACTACTCCAAGCTCCTTTGCCTCTGCCTGAGTAATTCCACTATTTGAATCTGTAACTACTACAACTCTGCTCATTTATTAAAGTCCTCCAATAGATTCCTCTTCTTATCAACAGCGTTTAGTATAGCATAGACCACCCTAAAACGCAAATTTTATTCTGCCTTCTTTGCAGTAAAAAGCTTCTTTAAGCAGCTGAATGCCACCAGCACACCAAGCACCATAAGGAGAATTGCAACTACAAACTGAAGTCCGTCAACCAGCAGTGTTGCCTGACCATTTACCATGTTTGTGACAAGGGCGATTGTTTTCTGTACAAGGGCTGTAAATGTAACTGCAAGCATGATAAACATTGGTGCGTAAAGTGTCCAGCCTGTTCTTCCTGTTGTCTTAAGGAATACTGAAAGTGCAATCAGCACAAGGGCTGCAAGTAACTGGTTAGCTGAGCCGAACAGTGGCCATACATTGCTATAGCCGCCAAGTGTAAGCAGATATCCAAAGAATAATGTAATCACTGTTGCAAAATACTTATTGGTAAGTATCTTCTGCCATGTTGGCATCTTGGATGTATCTGTTGTGTCTCCATAGAAAAGCTCCTGGAAAGACATACGTCCTATACGGGCAACTGAGTCAAGTGATGTAAGGGCAAGGGCTGATACACACATTGTCATAAATACTGTTGCAATCTGTACTGGCAGTCCCATCTTTTCAAGGAAGCCTGCAACACCGCTTGAGAAAATAGCAAATGGAGTTGCATCTGCCGGCTTTGTTCCGTTTACTGCAACTGCACCGACTACAACAAGTGCTACGATGCCGAGAAGCGACTCAACAACCATGGCACCATATCCTACCATTGGCATATCCTTCTCATTGCTGATTGTCTTTGATGATGTACCTGATGATACAAGGCTGTGGAAGCCCGATACTGCTCCACATGCAATTGTGACAAAAAGTGTTGGGAATAAATAGCTTGTGTTGCCTGCTGCATCAGCAACTGCAAATCCATTAAAGGCATTAAGCTTCATTGCTGGATGAGCTACAAGCACACCGATTACTGCTCCACCAACCATACCGAGCAGCATAAATGTTGTCATGTAATCACGAGGCTGCATGAGTAACCACATAGGCATTACAGATGCAAGGAAAAGGTAAGCCATGATTACATAAATCCATGTTGTCTTTGTTGCGTAAAGTGGAAGGTGCATACCAACAGCAAACATAACTACAAGCAATCCGATTGCTACCACTGCACGGACTGCCTCATGCATCTTTCCTACCTTTTTCTGGATGATTCCAAACACTATTGCGACTACGATAAAAAGCATTGAGATGGAAGCTGCTGCTGAGTTTGCATAGCTCACTTCCTTAGTCATGCCCTCTACACCTTTACCCATGAAGGTTCCTGCAACCATGTCTGTGAAGGCTGCGATTACAAGCAGGGTAAAGAGCCAGCAAAACAGCATAAAGAGCTTTCTTCCTGTCTTGCCTATGTACTTTTCAATTATCATTCCGATTGACTTGCCTTCATTCTTGACAGAGGCATACAAAGAACCAAAGTCCTGTACCGCTCCAAAGAAGAGTCCTCCGATTATAAGCCACAAAAGCACTGGTACCCATCCAAAGACTGATGCCAGAATTGGTCCTGTGACAGGTCCTGCTCCTGCTATTGATGAGAACTGGTGTGCAAATACTGTAAACTTTGATGATGGTACATAATCCTGTCCATCCTCATGTGTGTAAGCTGGTGTTTTAGCCTTTGGGTCAATTCCCCATTTATTTGCCAGCCATCTTCCATAGAAGATATATCCGGCTCCCAAGGCTACGATACCGATTAATACAATAACTAAACCATTCATTTTTCTTTCGCTATTCAGCGAGCCCTTTCTTAAATTTCAAAGGACATATACCTGCCAAAACCAAAAAGCCTTCGTCATCATACACCTCTGTGGTATATAAAGACGAAGGCTCTTGCTTCATAGTAATTAGTCATGGGTTTATCTGCCAGTCAAAGTATATGTTCTCTGTACTTGCAAATTTACCCCTTATTGTATAACTTGTCAATATAGTTGTGGTAGTTATCTATCACTTTTAGTTATAGCTACTATTCTCATATTTTATTATATTGTTAAAATTATTTAATCTTTATTTTATATATCTGCTCATTCGGACAATATGCATAATTATCGTGAAATGCCACGGTCGCATATTACCAATCGAACCCGCCATCGGCAGCTTCTCTGGATGCATGGCAACTCAAAATATGGCTTCTGGTTTGTGTCATGCCTACATTTCAACCCCTGCCGCCTTAATCAGTTTGTCTCTGGTGAAATGGTTAAATACTGCTATAACCCTGCCCACACCAATCATAGACAGTACAGTACCGATTCCTATTCCAATCAGGTGCCCCCTGCAGATAAGACCTATACACACAGTCAGGCTGACGTTAAACAAATCAAAGCAGTTTTTGGTAAAGCCCACACTCTTATGTATGCAGTCTGATATAGCCTGTACTATTCCATCTCCTGGATTAGGCACTATACGCATATTAAGCGACATAGCTGCTCCTATGCCCGTGAAGACAAGTGCTGCAAAGAGTACTAGCAGTTGTAAACAAAAGTGCGGTACAGTGTTTGCTCCCTCTGGTGCAAAATCAGGTATGTTGTCAGAAAACAAATTCATAAATCTGGTGAATACTATGCTAAGTGGAATCTGCAATACATCTGTCAGGATTATGAATTTAAGTGAGTTCTTATTTGCAGGCGCTAATGCACCATCACTATTTTTCCTGCTGCTTATGTTTTTCACTGTATGTATGACTATCTCGATTATGACAAATACAGTGTACAAACCAAGGGTTGTATTTCCGAAATTAAAATCATTTATCTGTGATATGCTGTAGGCTACTGAAATAATAGGTGATACGCCAAGTCCTGCCTTGGTGTTTAGAATTATGCCAAGTGCAAGGATTAGTAAGCCTGCGATGTAAATTATGATTCTGTTTATTATGTGCCTGTTCATTATAACGCCTCTTTATCATATTTTATCGCAAGCTATTATAATCCTATAATTTAATTATTTCAACTGACCTACTGGCTGATAATACCTGTCGCAATAGACTTTGGCTGTGCTACAAGGCTCACATAGCTGTCCTTAAGCCTTAAGAAAAATGGTATTTCCCTGTCTGTGCGGTTTAATACGACTACACTTATCCTGCCATCCTTTTCAAAGGCTGTGGCTTCAAGCTCATCCGTGTAGCGGGTCAGTCCGATTCTGACTGCTCCTGGCTCAATGAAATGACTGAAATGCCATATATATCCTGCAATATTGCTCTCATTTAAGACCTTGCTGTGGGTATCAAACAAAAATGGTGCATCACAGAAATTGCCCACATGGTTTGGTCCACCCTGCTCATCCAGTATGAGGTTCCAGTCAAAAAATGACTGCATGCCATTATTCAGGTTTCCAATCATATCATGACCATATTTCTGGGCATTGCCTAAATAATCATCCGCTGCAAATTTCCTATACTCAATGCAGGCTTCCGACAGGAGAAGCCTCTTATCAGGAAACTCATCCCTTATCATCTGTAATGCCTCAAAGTGGTCTCCGCTATACCAGTGGAAAGCCAGTCCCGTCACCATATCCGCAGTCTCTCCTGTGAAAATAGTCTTGGCCCACTCATAGGCTCTCTCCTTATTGTGATCCCATATGTATATGCCTATGTCATCTAGTCCATGAGCCACAAGAGCTGGATGCAGATAATCTCTTATAAAGTCTCTCTCTTCCTCTGCTGTATACACACAGGAATCCCAGGTCTGGACTGCCTTCGGCTCATTCTGCATAGTCATTTTGGTGACATGATAGCCTCTGTTCCTGTACTCTGATATGTAGCGGCAGAGGTAGTCAGCCCAGCGTCTCCTGTATTCATCCTTTAATTTTCCGCCATTATTTCTCTCACCGTTTGTCTTCATATAGACTGGTGGGCTCCACGGAGACAGCATGATGTCAAGCCTGCCGCCATAGGCTTTCTCCGCTGCGTCAAGCAGGGGAATAATATATTTTTCTACTCGTTCAAAAGAAAAATTATCAAAGTCCTCATCATCTGCATCCGAATCTGCTTCATAGTGGGCTAATGAGAAATCACAGCTGTCAATCGGGATTCTCACATGGTTGTAGTGCATGCCATCCTTTCCAAAATATGTGTCTACCATTCTCTTTTTCTGCTCATCATTTAAAAGTGAATACACATATCCTGCCGAGTCTGTAATGGCACCGCCAAATCCATCCATGGCCTGCTTCTTATATTCTGGATATAAGTTAATCAGATTATTCTCTTCCCCCATGTCATCCACAAATGTGTGATTTTCTTCTGTTGTCTGCTTTTTATTATCCTTATATGTAGTTGTATAATACTTAAGTTCCATAGTCTTCTCCTTTACCTCGCCTGCATACGATACTCTTTAGGCGACATACCCTTTATCTTCTTAAATACTTTTGAAAAATATTTTTCATCATTAAAGCCCACCTTATATGCAATCTCATAGTTTTTCAGGACATTTTGCTCCAGATAGCAGCAGGCTCTGTCTATACGAATCTGATTAAGGTAATCTGTAAAACCGCATTTAAGGCACTGGTTCATAAGCGTAGACAGATAGCCTACTGATATCTGCAAATGGTCTGCCACATCTGACAGAGCCAAATCGCTGGCATAATTTTCCATGATGTATTCTCTTGCCTCTTTTACCAGTGGATTCTCCTTGTCCTTTTCTGTGATCTCTGAAGTATAACTATCTATAGCAGGGTCCTCTTTGCCTATATATTCATCTGCCAGCTCATTGAGCAGGGTCAATATATCTGCGGCACGGACTGGTTTAAGCAGATACTCCTTTGCCCCGAATTTTAATGCCTTTTGTGCATAGCTGAATTCGTCATAGCCACTCAGTATAATTGTGATTGGCTTTATCCCAGCCTTGGAAGCCTCCCTCATAACGTCAATTCCAGACAAAATCGGCATCTGCACATCCAGAATCATCATATCCGGCTGTTTTTGAATAATGATATCCAAGGCTTCCTGCCCGTTTTCTGCCTCATATATCTTACTGAAGCGGTCTGTATGAAGTCTCAGATATTTTGCAACACCCTTGCATATTACTTCTTCATCATCTGCTATCAGCAGCTTAATCCCCATTAATCTCCCTCCTCAAACGAAATTTCCAATGTTACAGTTGTGCCCTCACCTACTGTGCTCTCAATATTCAGGCTATACTGCTCATGGTATTTAAGCTTAAGTCGCTCTATGATATTTTTTATGGCATATCTTCCTATTCTCTGCTTTGAATAATTAGCAGGCTCGCTCTCCCACAGGGAATCAATCTGTTCCTGCTTCATGCCTACACCTGTGTCCTTGATTTTAAATCTGATTTTTTCACCCACAAGCTCACCAGTGATTGTAAGCATACATGGTCTGCTTGTGTTTTCAAATCCATGTACTATAGCATTTTCCACAAATGGCTGGATTATAAGCTTTGGAATCATCGCTTCTTTAATCTCATCAGCTATGTACAAGTCATAATTGAGCTTTTTAGGAAATCTCATCTTCTGTATCTTGAGGTATTCCTTCACCAGCTCAAACTCTCTCTCAACTGTAATAAAGCTCTGCCCCTGATTTAAGGTAAGCCTGAACAGGGATGATAATGACAATATACTCTCTGCTATATCATCATTTCCAGCCTCCGTGGCCTGCCAGTAGAGTGAATCCAGTGTGTTATATAAAAAGTGAGGATTTATCTGCGCCTGCAATGCCGCCAGCTCACTTTCTTTTTCTGACAGGGTAATCACATAGTTTTCATCTATAAGCTTCTTTATCTCGCCTACCATCTCATTGAAGCATTTCGCCACCTGTCCGATTTCATCCTCGGTCTCAACCTCTAACTGCTGCTCAAAATCTCCTGTCGAAAATCTCTGTATGGCTGTGCTCACCTTTCTAAGCGGTCTTGTAACCATGGCAGATATAATCATTAACACTGGAAACATTCCCAGTAAAAATACCACAAGAGAAATAAGCGGCGACATTGCCACACTCTTTATCTGGGCATGCAGTTTTTGCTGGGGTATAATCTTGCAGACTATAGGTCCATTCTTATTAGGCTGGGTACATATTACCTGATACTGTCCCCACGAGAAATCACTCTGGCGCTCCATATAGTCCTGTGATATAAAATCATCAGCAGTAAGGTATTGTCTCAGGTCTTCATCAATTTTTCCAACACTGACAAGCTCGCCTGTATATGGGTCTATGACGATTGTAGCCTCATCCTCCTTCATCATATTGGTCATCAGCTCTTCAAATTTGCTTTTTGCTACCCCAATTACGATAAAGCCCAGTCTCTTTTGATGGGACAGGTCATACACTTCCCTGCACAGCACCACCTTATCTGATACATTGACAACATATGGTTCTCCACCATCCTCGTCAACACTCTTCCATATCATTCCAAGACTTGTATTGACAGTCTCCTGATAGATTGCGGTCTGTCTCACCTCATCCATCTGTGAAAAGTAAACACTTCCATCCATGCCTCTTAAGTAGGGTCTTATGCCATTTTCAGGATAAATGGCAATGGTTTTGATTTCACCACGAATTGAAATCATATCCTGCACTACCTCTATCGGAGTGTTGTTCTGCCAGAGTCTGGCATCCTCATTGTAACCTGCTATGTCTTTTTCAGTGAAAAGCTTGCGCATTTTCTCGTTGATACAGATATAGGTTGTGTAATCCTTTATATCTGACTGTAGCAGGCTGATGTTTTCAGCCAGAGACTCCACGTTTGCCCTGTTACTTTCCAGCTGGTCATTGCTTACCTTTTTGTAGTTGTAGACCATCATAATCGTACAGATTAGAAGGAGGACAGGCGTCACGATTGCATAGGCATAGATTATCAATTTCACCTTTACGCTGCGCCTGTTTAACCATCCTCTAATCCGTCTCATATCCTATGTACTCCTTTATCCCTTTACTGCTCCCATTGCAACACCCTTTGTAATGTGCTTGTTCAATAAAATGTATACAATAACTGCCGGTGCTGCTGTCAATGCCATTACTGCAAACTGAACCGCATAGTTGGATGAATATTCACCCGTAAATTCCAAAACTGAGAACGGAAGCGTCTTCCATGTATCTGAGCTTAAATATGTGCTTGCCATCATGAACTCATTCCAGTTATTAAGGAAAGTCATAATAGCAACTGTGGCAATTGATGATTTAAGCATAGGTGTAATAATCTGGAAAACTATACGATAGATTCCACAACCGTCCATTACTGCTGCTTCCTCAAGCTCTACAGGGATAGATTCCATGAAGCTTGTCATGAGGAAAAGTCCCTGTGGCAGTGAAAAGGCTACATATGGAATAATCAGTGCCCAGATTGTATCTGTCATTCCCAGCTTGCTGTATATCTTATAATTAGGTAAAAGTGTTGCATGAATTGGAATCATAAGTCCCATTAATAAAAGGGTTTTTACAAATCCGCTTAGCTTCCAGTGCATTCTCCTGCAGGCAAAGGCTGACATTATAGAAACTAAGATTACTATAAGTACTGCAAGTCCATTGATTAAAATACTGTTCTTTAAATACCAGAGGAAATTACCATCTACAAAAGCCTTGGCGTAATTGCCCCACTGGATTTTTTTAGGTATAATCAATAGTCCGTTCGTAAACATCTCTGAGCTGCTTGCCAGTGAGAAGTCTATAAGCCATACTAATGGGAATATCTGTATTACTGCAACTATTATAAGTATAACATACAGGACTGTCTTTGACAGCTTGGTTTTCTTCTTCTTTGCTCCAACCATTTCCATATTATGCAGCCTCCTTTGCTTTGAGTTTTGGTTCTCTCTCTTCAAATATCTTGTTCAATAATACTGTCACTACCAGGCAGATAATGATAAATACTACACCGATTGCATTGCCATATCCGTATTTGTATGCTTTAAATGCCTGCTGGTAGAGATAGTTTGCAGCGAACTGTGTACTGTTTCCAGGACCACCATTGGTCAGCAGATATACTGTCTCCATCTGTTTTAAGGCTGAGATAACTGCCATTGTGACATTTACCTGAATAACTGGCTTCATCTGTGGCAGGGTGATTTTCAAAAATGTCTGTACCTGTGTAGCTCCGTCAATTGCTGCTGCTTCGTAGAGTACAGGGTCAATGTTTTTGATTCCTGTGTAATAGATTAACATTCCCCAGCCAAAGCCATGCCAGATTAAAACTATAAGCACAGCCCAGATTGCTGTGTCATTGCTGAACCAGTTGATGTCGCCCTTTCCTCCAAAGGCTTTGATTATGTTGTTTAATAATCCAAAATCTGGGTTGTAAATAAATTTCCAAAGGTAAGCGATAACTGCAACCGATATTACGTTTGGAATAAAGAATACGCAGCGGAAAAAGCTCTCTGCCTTGCCCCCGAGCTTGTCGAGCACTGCTGCCACAATCATTGCCAGTGGATGCTGGATACATATGAATCCGATTGCCAGAAGCAATGAGTTGCGGAGGGATGTTCCAAAGGCTGCATCATGGAACAGCTCCTTGTAGTTTTCCCAACCTATGAATTCGTAAGACCCCATTCCTGAATAATCAGTGAACCCATAGTATACGCTGAGACAGATAGGTGCCAGTATTGCAAATATGAAGAGGAACAATCCCGGCAATATCAAACTCAGAATAACCAATTTGTTACTGTAAAGTTTTTTCATTATATTTCCCTCCCTATGTTTTTATAATGAAATTATAGCAAGGGGTTTAGGGGGTTCACAGATACCAGAATTTAGAAAAGGTGTAAAATTTTCATGTATTATTTTGCACCTTTTATGATGTTTATATATGCAAAATATCATCGGGGATTGTCTTGTATAAATATGTATATTTTAAAAAGGAGCTGCAGAAAATCTACAGCTCCTGGGGAAAGAAAAGTTATGAAGGGTTTAAAATTTTGATAATTACTGGCAAGCCTTTGCTATAGTTGAGAGGAAATCCTCTACACTTATGCTGCCATTTGATACACTCTGAATCTGGCTCTCAATGCTTGTCTTGAATGCAGATGGTCCGCAGTCATTAATAGGTGTTCCAGATACACTTGTTGCATTGTTTACAGCGTCTACAAACTGCATCTGTAACTCTGTCTCGTCACCAGTCATGTATGCTGACTGATCCTGTGCCGACATTCCTACGCCATTCTCCCAGCCATATTTAGAGAGTTTGTCTGGCTGATACATGTAATTTAAGAATTTAATAGCTTCTTCCTTGTGCTCTGAAGATGCAGATACTCCATATCCACCACCATTCCATGCAGCAATGTCTGTAGCCTTGCCCTTGCCGCCATCTACGACAGGCATAGTGAATACTCTGATATTTGTTCTGATGTCTTCCTGAATATCCTCATTTAATGCCATTGAAGCATCCCAGCTTCCCATGTAGTACATAGCTGCCTGACCATTGATAAAGAGGTTCTGGGCTGTTGCATAATCCTGTGAATCATATCCATTCTGGAATAAACCTGCATCAGCAGTCTCCTTTAACAGCTCTGTTGCTTTTACAAGGCTCTCATCAGAGAAATCTGCATTTGCAATTGCGTTGCTTACAATGCTTGAGTAATCATCTCCTGCCACCTTGTAAAGTAAGTCTGACAAATATACCGCCATTGGCCATCCATCTCCACCATCCATTGCAAGTGGAATATATCCTGCATCACTGATTGTTCCTGCTAAGTCTAATAACTCATCATAGGTTTCAGGAACCTCCCAGCCGTTATCCTCAAACATCTTCTCATTGTAGTAGAAACCAGCTACGTCTGTGTTTCTTGGAAGTCCGTAAAGCTTGCCGTCCTTCTTGAAGCCTTCAAGAGAACCAGATACAAAGCCATAGTCTGCATAATCAGCTTCATTTAACTCTGCAAGCACGCCTGCGTCTAATACCTCATCAAGGAATGCTGGCTGTCCCCAGATACTTACTATATCTGGAAGTCCTTCCATTGAGTATGCCTTGAACTTGGTCTTATATGCTTCCTCATCCAATGCTTCAACCTCAATAGTTACATTTGGATTTTCTTCCATGTACTCATCAATAATTTTCTGTTCTACAAGTCCCTGTCCGTTCTTGCGGTCTGGCAGATTTGAAAATACCTTTAATGTAATCTGTCCATCACTTGAGCTTCCAGAATCGGTTGTTGCAGTGCTTCCCCCAGCTGCATCTGCCGATGTCTTGTCTCCGCCACATCCTGTGAACATTGTAGTTACCATTGTTGCTGCTAATAACAGCGATACAACTTTTTTCCTCATAATACATACCTCCTGTTTGAAATATCTCTTTCATTTGATGAATTTATTTTAACATCAGAGATTTTCATAAAATAGTAACCAATCTTTCAAAAGGGTGTATTATTTTCAAGTTCAGGAAAAGGTATCACCTCCGGCTGGTTTCCGCTTGTGTCATGCTGGCCTATAAATTTTTCCATCCATACCATGTCGTACCATCTGCCAAACTTATAGCCACATTTATGGAAGGTGCCCACCATGCTATAGCCCAGCTTCTCGTGAAAACGGACACTGTCCTGGGTCAGGTACTCGTCCTCTACCTGTGGGTAGCCTATACAGGCATTTACATTTAATATGCCCTGTTTCTTTAAAATTTCTTCAAGCCTGTCATAGAGAAGCCTGCCGATTCCCTTCTGTCTCTCATTCTGCTTCACATATATAGATGTCTCTACAGACCAGCCATAGGCGGCACGTTCCTTGAAGGGGCTTGCGTATGCGTAGCCTACTATTTCGTTATTTTCCTCTGCTATTATGTATGGAAATTTCTGTAGGGTGGTTTGTATGCGGGATGTGAATTCCTCCAGGGTGGGTACGTCGTACTCAAAGGTGATTGCGGTCTGCTCTACATAGGGGGTGTATATGGCGAGCAGGGCTTTGGCGTCTGCTGGGGTTGCTGTGCGGGTTGTTATCATTGGTTGGTCTCCTGTTCTGTACATTTTCGCATAAAATAATACTATTATGAGGGGGAATTTTCAAGAGGGGGATAAGCTGTCTGTAGATGGCTTATGTGTATGTTGCCTCTATATATTGTATATATGTATGTTGCCTATATGTATGCAGCTTATATTTTATGGTATTCACATATTTTGGACTTTTCTAGCTGAAATCACTGGTTTAGGTACTAAAAATCGGTTGATTTTTATTATTTAATAGAGATTTAGAAAAGAAATGACTGATTTTTATGGAAAAAATCCAATTTGGTGTAATTGTGGATTTTTTTGAGTGTTTATTAGCGTAAAAGTCCAATGTACATTTACCTCGAATCACGGGCTCTTTGCGCCCTTTCCCGCTGCTTCCCCTGGTGGAATACTCCAACTTCGTTGTTCGTATTCGGACATTTGCTTATATATTTTTGTGTTAGCGTAGACTCGGCTGGCACGCCAGCCGTCGTATATTCGCAATCCGCACTATCGTGCTACTTGCTCATATA
The DNA here is from genome assembly GCA_963659315.1 of Senegalimassilia sp. Lineage (GTDB taxonomy): Bacteria > Bacillota > Clostridia > Lachnospirales > Lachnospiraceae > Roseburia. The sequence goes on from CAVKUD010000032.1 coordinate 15,400, forward strand.
CGGACATTCGTCAAATAAAAAATCAGAGACAAGCGAGCTTGCCTCTGATTCTTTACTTTCCTCATTGTCTACGCTTACATCATTCCCATGCCTGCGCCGCCGGCTGGCATTGCTGGTGTGTCCTCTTTGATGTTTGCTACTGCTGACTCTGTTGTAAGAAGTGTTGATGCTACAGATGTTGCATTCTGGAGAGCACTTCTTGTAACCTTGACTGGATCAAGGATTCCGCTTGCAACCATGTCAACATACTCTTCTGTTGCTGCGTTGAAGCCGATTCCTGCCTCTGACTCTTTTACTTTATTGATAATTACAGCACCCTCAAGTCCTGCATTTGCTGCGATATAGTAAAGTGGAGCCTCAAGTGCCTTAAGGATAACCTTTGCACCTGTCTTCTCGTCTCCCTCAAGTGTATCTGCAAGAGCTGATACCTTCTTTGAAGCATGGATGTATGCAGATCCGCCACCTGCGATAATTCCTTCTTCTACAGCTGCTCTTGTTGCATTAAGAGCATCCTCCATACGGAGCTTAGCTTCCTTCATCTCTGTCTCTGTCGCTGCACCAACTCTGATTACAGCAACACCACCTGCCATCTTAGCAAGTCTCTCCTGAAGCTTCTCTTTATCAAACTCAGATGTTGTCTCATCAATCTGTCCACGAATCTGGTTAATTCTGCCCTTGATTGCTTCCTTGTCGCCTGCACCATCAACGATTACAGTGTTCTCTTTCTGAACCTTAACTGACTTAGCACGACCAAGCTGATCCATTGTTGTATCCTTAAGCTCAAGTCCTAAATCTGAGCTGATTACCTGACCACCTGTAAGGATTGCGATGTCCTCAAGCATAGCCTTTCTTCTGTCACCATATCCAGGAGCCTTTACAGCTACTACATTGAATGTTCCACGCAGCTTATTTACGATAAGTGTTGTAAGAGCCTCGCCCTCAACATCCTCTGCGATAATAAGAAGTCTTGAACCTGACTGTACAATCTGCTCAAGGAGTGGAAGAATATCCTGAATGTTTGAAATCTTCTTGTCTGTAATAAGGATATATGGGTCATCAAGTACTGCTTCCATCTTATCCATATCTGTACACATGTATGCTGAAAGGTATCCACGGTCAAACTGCATACCTTCTACAAGGTCAAGCTCTGTCTGCATTGTCTTTGACTCTTCGATTGTGATTACACCGTCATTTGTAACCTTTTCCATAGCATCTGCTACCATGTTACCAACAGACTCATCACCAGCAGAAATAGCTGCAACCTTTGCAATCTGGTCTTTTCCAGTTACCTTCTGGCTCATCTCCTTGAGTGCCTCAACAGCTGTATCTGTTGCTTTCTTCATACCACGACGAAGAACGATTGGATTTGCACCAGCCTCAAGGTTCTTCATTCCTTCCTGAACCATAGCCTGTGTGAGAACTGTAGCTGTTGTTGTACCATCTCCGGCTACATCATTTGTCTTTGTAGCAACTTCCTTTACAAGCTGTGCTCCCATGTTCTCGAAAGCATCCTCAAGCTCGATTTCCTTTGCGATTGTAACACCATCATTTGTGATAAGTGGTGCGCCAAAAGACTTATCTAATACAACGTTTCTTCCTTTTGGTCCGATTGTAACTCTAACTGTATTTGCTAATTTATCTACACCTGCTCCAAGAGCTGCTCTTGCTTCTGAGCCATATTTAATTTCCTTTGCCATGATTAATTCGACCTTTCTTATTTATATTTCTATTTTAAATTGTACTGCTTTATTTTATTACTCTACTACTGCAAGAATATCATTCTGTCTAACGATGATGTATTCCTGTCCTTCAAGCTTAACCTCTGTTCCAGCATACTTAGAATAGATAACCTTCTGTCCTTCTTTAACCTGCATAACAACTTCCTTGCCATCTACCATTCCGCCAGGTCCAACTGCAACAACCTCTGCCTCCTGTGGCTTTTCCTGTGCTGCGCTTGTCAGGATGATTCCTGATTTAGTTGTCTCCTCAGCTTCTAACTGCTTTAATACTACTCTGTCTGTTAATGGAACTAATTTCATTTTTAAATTCCTCCTTTTATATCTGTTAGCACTCATTTCTTTCGAGTGCTAATTTCTTTCTGTTAATAAAATATCACTGCTGTTTTTTAATGTCAACAGTGATATTGTAAGTTTATATTTATTTTATTTTTTTATAAGCTCATAATGACTAAGAGCATTGTAGACACCATCATCAAAAAGACTGTCGGTAACGTATTCCGCTGCCTTTTTCACAATATCTGTCGCATTGCCCATGGCGATTCCATGTCCTACCGTCTGAAGCATTTCCATGTCATTTACACTGTCCCCCAGAGCATAGGTATCTGCCATATTAAGCTTCAGATAATCACACAGCCATTTGATGCCAGTTGCCTTGGAAAATCCCTTTGGCACAAACTCCACTACATTTCCAGCATGCTCTAAGATATCATAATGCTCGCCCAGCTCTGCTTTTATCGTATCATAATCAGTATTTTCTATGATATCAGCAGAAAATTTATTTATCCTTATATCCTCTGAATACTCATTTAAGACATGCGCATGCTCTCCGATTAACTCACGCAGGTAATCCACATAAGGGTCTTGTTCAAATCCAACCTCATCTATCCAGTAATCCCTTGAGCCTTCCAGCACAACAGGCATCTTGTTCTCTTTTAATACTGAGACGATTTTCTTCACCAGCTCGTCTGGCACAAGCTCCTCAAATACAATCTCATTATCCATTTCAATGTATGTTCCGCAGGATGCAATTATTCCGTCAAAGCCCATATCAAATAATTCTTTTGATACAACCGCTGCTCTCGCCCTGCCTGTGCAGAGAAAAGCCTTGTGACCATTTTCCTTTAGCTTTGTGATAGCAAGCCTGGTGCTTTCAGGGATAACCATGTGCTCATCCCATATGGTACCGTCTATATCGAAAAACACTATCTTTTGTGACATAAAATTCTCCATTCTACTTTGTATTACTGGTGTACAGGCATATTTACTTACTAGCACTCATGCTCTGCATTTGCCATTCAATCAAACACGTTGATTCACTTTTGCTCACTGTATTTGCGAAGCTCCTCAGTGTACTCAGCCCAGTACTGCATCATGCCGTTTTCTGCTTTTTTCCAGTCAATATCAGGGTCAATGCCCCTGTCATGAAGCAGACTGACAACATCTCTGATATAATCTGTATAGTCATAATCAGGCATATGGTCTGGCACTTCCTCATATATCGTCATGACAAAACCACCTGTCACAGTATGCTTTCTGCCATCAGATGTAGTCAGGCTGAATTCTAAGGTGTTATCAAAACCAGCCTTTACATTATACGTTGTAACCTCGTCCCATGTATAGTCCTTTTCGTAAAATAAAAATCTTGAGCATATGCCATCGGCATCAAACCGCTCATATGTAGCTGCGTTGAAAATAAAAAATAAAAGCCATAGAGCAAGGCTTCCTAACATTATTTTTATACGTTTCTCGAATGGTAAACTGCACACTGCCCCTGTTCCGTCACCTGTCAGATAGCTGCCTCCTAAGCCTTTTTGCCTGAACAGGTATATAAAAATGATTAGAACTGCCATTCCTGCCAGAAAATATAGAGGCTCCAGGTGGGTGTGGGCAACACAGTAGGTGGTGTCTGACCACAAGGCTTTGTATATGACTTTTTCTAATAGGGTGCCTGATACGATTAGGATGAAGAAAATCCATATGGCAGATATTAAGAGGGTGATTGGGGTTGTCAGATAGGTTTTTGATGTTTGTTTATTCATATCTTGTTCTCGCACAATCTCCCTCCTCTATAATCAGTCCTTTAATTCTAATTTTTAGCTGCCATGACTTTGCCTGCTTTTATTTTTACTAGCTCTTCATCATCTAGCTCTTTATGCAGAAATGATACAAAAGTCATCTTCTTGTCAATAAGCTTTCCTGCAATAGCAACACCTTTTCCCATTGTAAAGGCTGCAACAACTGTTCCTATTCCAAGTCCAAGTATTCTGCCCAGCGCAAAATATGTCAAAAATGCTGTCACGAGAAGACAAGTTACATCAAAAGTAATTTTTACTCTTGAATATGGCTTGTTGAGGATTTCTGCCAAATCTCTTGGGAACAAATCTGTAGGTATTATTGGCAGCTTACATCTGTTTGACAAGGCTATGCCAAAGCAAAGTATCACATAACTAACCACAAAATAAACTATTCTAAGTGGAATTGACATTGGTAATTTTGTAATCCACAGCTCATTTATGTCCATTAATTCTCCAAACATAAAGCCTGCTACAAAGCTGAACAGATATGATGGTACAAATCTTTTCTTAAGAACCATAAGCGTGATTACCAGAAGTCCCTGAAATATATATGTCCATGTGCCAAGTGACAGCTTCGGAAACACCTCACTAAACGCATATGGTACGCTTGATATTGCAGATATGCCTGAACCAGACTGGAGCATGAGTAAAACTCCTATGCTGTTTATAATGATTGCAAGCAGAAGTGCTGCCTCTCCTCTGAATATTAGTTTACTGTCTTTCATTTCTTTTCCCTCTTTTTCTTGTGAAATATGGAATTTTTCCAGATGAGATTATAGTCTCTTTTGGTGGGGATGGCAAGGGGAATGGTATGGGAAAATTCACAAAGTAATGTCATCTATATATAAAAGAGACCACACTCTCACGAATGAAGTCTCAAAACATTTGCAGTAAGTCACTTACTGTAATTAATGTCTATATTCAAATGTTTTCGCTGTCAAGATACAACCAGTTCAAAAGTAACAATTCTGTTGCAATATTAGTATATGCTTTTAAAAGATAATATGCACCTTATCTCTCTTTTCCATGGAAAAAGCTTATAGTCCATACTTTAATCTCACATAATTATGCTTTCTGTTTCGGTACAAACTCAATCTTAAGAGCCATTCCCATACCATCTGCTAATCTTTTAAGCAAATTAACAGAAGGGTTCCGTGTTCCATTCTCAAGCTTGCTAATATCTGCCTGATTAATACCAGTACGTTCTGCAAGTTCCTTCTGTGTCATATTCTGAGAAGTACGAGCATCCACGATAGCTCTTATAACATCCATCTCAGGCTGAATAGCTTCATATTCTTTTCTGAACTCATCATCTTTTAACTGCTTAGAAAGCATATCATCAAATGTTCTCATCCTTCATCACCCTTTCTATAAAATCTTTTCTTCTATCCTTTGCAATCTGTATCTCCTCTTTAGGAGTTTTCTGTGTCTTTTTAACAAATCCGTTCGTCAATATTATTTTTCCCTCATAATAGAAAAAATATAATACTCTGGTAATATCACTTCCGAATTTACAACGCAATTCGAATATTCCATCATCTAAATGCTTACTATATGGTTCTCTAAGCATATTCCCCTTTTCTTGTAATATCCCCAGTAATCCAAATATTTTAGCTCGCATCTTAGGATTAACAGAATCCAGGAACTGCTCTACTGGAACTTCGCCATTTTCTTTTTCATATGCTATCAGTTTAAATTCTGTCATGCAATCTCCTTTGTAAACATTGTATGGCATATATACCATAATGTCAATTATCCATTTAATATAATCATACCGGGCTATTTCTCTAAAAAACGTGTAGTAGAGCACTTTTTCAACTAAGAAATGGCTTATTTATGGGCTTTGTAGGAGTATCTAGTGATACTGCCGTGGCAGCTGAAAAGTATTTTTATCATATCAAAAAATTTTTCTTTCTTCTCCACTATTATAGCTGATCGTACTTGACTGCATTCCCTTTTGCCTTTTCTATCGGATACTTTGCTTCATTCTGTGACATCTTCATATTTATAATTTCATCCGCATCAAGTTCTAGCTTATCTAACAGATTCTGGCTATAAACCAAAACATCCGCCAATTCCTCCTTGACATGCTGTAAATCATATTCTTCATCAGACCACTGGAAACACTCCAATAACTCTGCCGCCTCAATTACGATTGATTTTGCAAGATTTGTCGGCGAATGAAACTGCTCCCAGTCTCTGTCC
>CAVKUD010000033.1:0-21272 GCA_963659315.1 Senegalimassilia sp.
CAGCGACAACTTCTATATCTTAGCAAACTCTTTCGTGTTTGTCAAGAACTTTTTTCAATTTAATTTTTAAATTTGAACGGAGAAGGAGGGATTTGAACCCTCGCGCCAGTTTCCCGACCTATACCCTTAGCAGGGGCACCTCTTCGGCCACTTGAGTACTTCTCCAAAGTTCATATTTAACAATATTAAATTGCTTGCGCCGTGACGCATAGATTATGATACTAAAGTTTACTCTATTTGTCAACGATTATATTTAACTTTTTTTAATAAGTTTTTACGCTATATACTTATTGTGTTTTCTTATATTTTATATACTATATTTTGTATATTAATCCAGCTCATTATACTCTTTTATAGCTGTCTCATATAGATTATTTCCGTCCCTGTCTATTACAACTATTGCAGGAAAGTTTTCCACATATAATTTTCTGATTGCTTCTGCCCCCAAATCATCATAACAGACAACCTCTGACTGCTTTATACATTTTGATAATAAGGCTCCTGCTCCGCCTACCGCTGCAAAATACACAGCCTTATTTCTTATTATTGCATCTATTACAGCCTGAGACCTTTTTCCTTTTCCTATCATTGCCTTTTCGCCAAGGTCGAGCAGGGTTGGCGCATACTTATCCATTCTTGTGGCAGTTGTAGGGCCTGCGGAGCCGATTGGTCTTCCCTCTCTGGCTGGGGAAGGTCCCATATAATATATAGTAGAATCCTTTATGTCTATCGGCAGGCTCTCCCCACGGTCTAAGGCTTCTATCATTCTCTTATGTGCAGCATCTCTTGCCACATATATTGTACCTGTAATGTAGACATAATCACCTGAGTGAAGGTCTTTTGTTGTATCCTCTGTGATGGGTGTATTTATATATTTATCCATTTTATCTCCTGTTCCTATAATTTATTTTATAGTTATCCACAATTCTTTCTGATTCTTATCACTTATGAACTATTTTTTATAATTATCTAATAAATGTTAATAACTATATCACTCTGACCGCATGTCTGTTGACATGACAGCATATATTTACTGCTACAGGAAGTCCTGCAATGTGAGTTGGATATGTATTTATATTTACCGCCAGGGCTGTTGTGCTTCCACCCAGACCACCTGGACCTATGCCAAGCTTATTTATTTTTTCCAACAATTCATTTTCCATATCGGCTACATAGTCAATCTCACTGTGTTCACCTGCGGGACGGGTGAGGGCTTTTTTTGCCATAATTGCGCATTTTTCAAAAGTGCCGCCTACACCTACGCCAACTACCATTGGTGGGCAGGCATTAGGACCTGCATCCTTTACTGCAGTGAGTATGGCATTTTTAACCCCTTCAATACCATCGGCCGGCTTAAGCATAAATACACGACTCATATTCTCTGAACCAAAGCCCTTTGGAGCAAAGGTAATTTTAACCTTATCCCCTGGCACTATCGAATAATGGATTACAGCTGGTGTATTATCCTTGGTGTTTTCCCTGATAAGAGGATCACTGACAACGGATTTTCTGAGATAGCCCTCCGTGTAGCCTCTTCGCACCCCCTCATTAATGGCATCCTCGATAGGCTGTCCAGTGAAATGCACATCCTGTCCCACTTCCACAAAGAAAACAGCCATGCCTGTATCCTGGCAGATAGGAATCATCTCTTCCCCCGCTATCTGCAGGTTTTCCTGAAGCTGGTTTAGGATTTTTCTGCCAAGCTCGGATTTTTCGGTTTTTGTAGCTGATTTTAATTTTTCATCCATGTCTGGTGATAAGAAATGATTTGCTTCGATGCACATTTCCCTTACCTTGTCTGTTATAATCTCAGTACTTATTTCTCTAATCATCTTTTCTCCTTATATACTTGTATTTAATGATTTTTTATTCAAATATTTCTTGTATTAGTAGATTTTATTTATTTTGATTGTTAATTGAAATTTTGATTGTATTGCTTTCTTAAATTTAGATATTATGATTGTTTATTCATGTATATTGTAATATTTATTTTCTAGTATACATATGATTTGTTACAAATAATTTAACTTACATTTTTAATTCTATAACACATATAGAATTAATTAATACATAATTGTTATTTGAATAAATATTACAATACTACATATAACCACTTAATAATTATATTTATATGGCTAAATTCATAAAATATATTTCTATTATCATTACTTCACAACGTAAATGGAATATTACGATAATATAATTAATTATTTTTGGCTTGTGTAAGATATTAGATTTTCTTAGTGTTCTGTTATCAATCCAGCAACTCGGCAACAGGACGTTGCCGAGAGTGAGACTTGAGCCATGGATGGCGAATGTCGAATGATTGCGTCAATTTGCCAATTCTTTCATCAGAACACTTAGAAAATCTTATGTCTGGAACCCGCCATAAATAATTAATTATATTATCGTAATATTCTAACCCACCTGAAATAATCAATTATATTATTGTAATACTCTAAATCACATAAAATAACTCTGAAATATCCAAGAATATGAATAAAGCAGGGATTACACAAATCCCTGCTTTAAATTATACAAGCCCTGCAAATGCAATCCCTGTATTTATTCCTCAGTTTTTTCCTCTTCTGGTGGTATAAGCGACTTGTCCTCCACAACCTTTGCTATGCTTGCGACCTTGACTCCATCACCTAAGTTAATCAGCTTAACTCCTGTAGTTACTCTGCCGAGAAGTGTTGTATCATTTACCTGCATTCTGATAATGATACCCTCTGTAGTGATAAGCATGATTTCATCATCCTTGCCTACAGATTTTACTCCTACAAGATTTCCTGATTTTTCTGTTATCTTATAACACTTAACACCTTTTCCACCACGGTTTTGAGCAGTGAATTCATCTATTAATGTGCATTTTCCAAGACCATTCTCAGAAACAATCATGACAGACTCGCCCTGGGATGCAAGCTGCATTGCTATGACAACATCATCTGGTGCCAGGTTCATACCTATTACACCCATTGTTGTTCTTCCAGTAGATCTTACATCTGTTTCCTTGAATCTGATACACTGTCCAAATTTTGTAAAGAGGAATACTTCCTCTGTATTATCTGTTACCTTAACCTCGATTAGCTTATCGTCTTCTCTTAAGTTAATAGCTGCCAGACCGTTCTTACGGATATTTGCGTAATCTGTAATCGGTGTTTTCTTTACAATTCCCTTTCTTGTAGCCATGAAGAGATAGTGGTCATCATTGTATTCCTTAATTGGAATCATTGCTGTAATCTTTTCTCCTGGCTGGAGCGGAATAAGATTGATTATTGCTGTTCCCCTGCTTGTCCTGCTTGCTTCTGGAATCTCGTATGCCTTGATTCGGTATACTCGTCCTGTATTTGTAAAGAACATGAGGTAATGATGTGATGTGGTCATCATCATTTCGACAATATAATCATCCTCTATTGTCTCCATTCCCTTTATTCCTTTGCCGCCACGGTGCTGAGCCTTGAAGTTATCTATGCTCATTCTCTTTATGTAGCCTACCTTTGTCATTGTAATGACTGTGTTTGTCTCAGGGATAAGATCCTCCATTGACATATCGTACTCGTCATAGCCTATCTGAGTTCTTCTGTCATCGCCGTATTTTGCTGATATAGCAAGGATTTCCTCTCTTATTACTCCGAGAAGCTTCTTCTCATCTGCAAGGATTTCCTTTAACTCTGCTATAAGTGCTATAAGATCCTTTAACTCTGCTTCAAGCTTTTCTCTTTCCAGACCTGTGAGAGCCTTGAGACGCATATCCACAATAGCCTGTGCCTGCTCGTCTGAAAGTGAGAATCTCTCAATGAGTCTGTCCTTTGCCTGCTGTGTAGTCTGGCTTGAACGGATGATATTGATTACTTCATCGATATTATCCTGGGCAATTATTAATCCCTCTAATATGTGAGCTCTTGCCTCTGCCTTCTTTAAATCAAACTGGGTTCTTCTTGTTACTACCTCTTTCTGATGTATCAGATAGTAATTTAAAAGCTCATAGAGATTTAAAATCTTTGGCTGTCCGTCTACCAGGGCAAGATTAATTACACCAAAAGTATCCTGTAACTGCGTATGCTTGTACAAAAGATTAAGGACAACGCTTGGATTTACATCTCTTCTCAGCTCGATAACAACTCTCATTCCCTCACGGCTGGTTTCGTCGCGGAGGTCTGTGATTCCATCAATCTTCTTATCCTTGTGAAGCTCTGCAATCTTTTCTATAAGTCTTGCCTTGTTTACAAGGTATGGAAGCTCTGTAACTACTATACGGTTCTTGCCATTTTCCATTGGCTCAATATCTGTAACTGCACGGACTCTGATTTTGCCTCGTCCAGTACGGTATGCCTCGTTGATTCCTGATGTTCCAAGAATTACGCCTCCTGTTGGGAAGTCTGGTCCCTTGATTACCTCCATCAGCTCATCGATTGTAGTCTCTTTGCCCTCGATATCGTTGTCGATTAATTTTACAACTGCACCGATTACCTCTCTTAAGTTGTGAGGTGGAATATTTGTAGCCATTCCTACGGCAATTCCTGTAGTTCCGTTTACCAGCAGATTAGGAAAACGTGAAGGAAGCACTGTAGGCTCGCTCTCTGTCTCATCAAAGTTTGGTGTAAAATCAACTGTATCCTTGTTGATGTCCTCAATCATCTGGAGAGAAATTTTTGACAATCTCGCCTCAGTGTATCGCATGGCAGCTGCGCCGTCTCCGTCTACAGAACCAAAGTTACCATGTCCATCTACAAGTGTATATCTCATAGACCAATCCTGTGCCATATTGACAAGCGCTCCATAGATTGAGCTGTCTCCATGTGGATGGTACTTACCCATTGTATCTCCGACAATACGCGCACATTTTCTGTGAGGCTTGTCAGGAGTGTTTCCCAGTTCAACCATTGAGTAGAGTACTCTTCGCTGAACCGGCTTTAATCCGTCTCTTACATCTGGCAATGCACGGCTTGCTATTACGCTCATTGCATAGTCAATATAGGAGGTCTCCATTGTTTTTTTCAGATCAACCTGCTGTATTTGATCAAATATTTTGTCATCCACTTAAAAATGTTCCTCCTTACTAAATATCAAGATTCTGAACATATTTTGCATTTTCTTCAATAAATTCTCGTCTTGGCTCTACCTTATCACCCATAAGTGTGGTAAAGGTCACATCTAATTCTGATGAATTTTCTCCATCTATCATAACCTGCTTTAGGATTCTGTGCTCAGGGTCCATGGTTGTCTCCCAGAGCTGGTCTGCATCCATCTCTCCAAGTCCCTTGTATCGCTGTATCTTATTATTCTGGTCTCTTCCGATTTCTGTCAGAATCTGGTTTAACTCAGGGTCATCATATGCATACCAGACCTTTTTATTTTTCTCAATCTTATAAAGAGGTGGTGTTGCAAGGTATACATGTCCCTGCTTTATAAGCTCAGGCATAAATCTATAGAGGAAGGTGAGCATAAGTGTTGCAATATGCGCTCCATCCACATCGGCATCAGTCATGATAATAATCTTGTCATAACGAAGCTTTGTGATGTCAAATTCCTCATGGATACCTGTACCAAATGCAGTAATCATAGACCTGATTTCTGCATTATCATAGATTCTGTCAAGTCTTGCCTTCTCTACGTTTAGGATTTTTCCTCTAAGTGGAAGGATAGCCTGTGTTGCACGGCTTCTGGCTGTCTTTGCAGATCCACCGGCGGAATCTCCCTCTACGATGAAGATTTCACAATTCTTTGGATCCTTATCTGAGCAGTCAGCTAACTTTCCAGGAAGTGAACCTCCCTCTAAGGAAGTCTTTCTTCTGGTCAAATCCCTGGCTTTTCTAGCTGCCTCTCTGGCACGCTGGGCAAGGAGGGATTTCTCACAGATATTCTTGGCAACCTCTGGATTCTGCTCAAGGAAGTAGGTGAGCTTTTCAGATACTACTGAATCTACTGCACCTCTTGCTTCACTGTTTCCAAGCTTCTGCTTGGTCTGACCCTCGAACTGTGGCTCCTCAATCTTGATTGAAATAATAGCTGTAAGTCCCTCTCTTATATCGTCACCTGTTAAGGCAGGGTCTGTGTCTTTTATAATCTTCTTTTCTCTCGCATATGCGTTAAAGGTCTTTGTAAGTGCATTTCTAAATCCGGCAAGATGTGTACCACCCTCCGGTGTAATTACATTGTTTACAAAACTGAAGGTCGAATCATTAAATGAGTCATTGTGCTGTAAAGCTACCTCTACATAGACACCGTTTTGTGTACCCTCGCAGTAAATTACATCATCATAGAGAGCTTCTTTTCCCCTGTTTAAGTACTGGACGAACTCTTTGATACCGCCCTCATACATAAACTCATGGTCATGCTTGCTGCCCTCACGGGTATCCTTGATATTGATTCTCAGTCCCTTGGTAAGGAAAGCTGTCTCACGAAGTCTCTGCTTCAATGTATCATAATCGTATACTGTCTCTTCAAAAATCTCATCATCTGGAAGGAAATGTACCTTGGTTCCGTGAAGATTCTCATCACACTCACCGATTACCTTTACTTCATCATCAGCTTTTCCACGCTTATAGCTCTGAGCGTATACTTTTCCCTCTTTATAGACCTCAACTGTCAACCATGTTGATAAGGCATTTACTACTGACGCACCTACTCCGTGGAGACCTCCGGATACCTTGTATCCTCCGCCACCAAATTTTCCACCTGCATGAAGCACAGTAAATACAACCTCAAGAGCCGATTTACCTGCTTTGTGGTTAATATCAACAGGGATTCCTCTACCATCATCCTGTACTGTAATTGAATTATCTTCGTTTATTGTAACCTCAATATTTTTACAATGTCCTGCTAATGCTTCATCTACAGCGTTATCCACAATCTCGTATACAAGATGGTGAAGTCCTCTTGCAGATGTACTGCCTATATACATTCCCGGTCTTTTTCTTACAGCCTCAAGACCTTCAAGAATCTGAATCTGGTCACCACCATATTCCTGATTGCTGTTAAATTCTTCACTCATGAAAGAACCTCCTAATTCTAACGCATTACTAAATATCTTCTAACGATTCCTTTTCATAGACTTTGCCATCTATTACCTGGAAAATCTTATTTATTTTGAATCTGTTTTTTACAAATTCCTCAAGTCCGGTACATGTGATTATGGTCTGTATATCACTTATGCTGTTGAGCAGATAGTTCTGCCTGTTGCTGTCAAGCTCTGACAATACATCATCCAAGAGCAGTACCGGCACACTGTTTATGGATTTTTTCACAAGCTCTATCTCTGAAAGCTTGAGAGATAGGGCAGATGTCCTCTGTTGTCCCTGTGATCCATATTTTCTGATGTCTATATCATCAATTGAAAACTGCATGTCATCCCTGTGGGGACCAACTGTTGTCTGGCACAGCTTTAAGTCCTTTTCCCTTGCCTTTGACAATTCATCTTCAAAAAATATATCATCTATGTTTGACTCATATTTAAGTATCAGCCTCTCCTTGCCGCCTGAAATATTGTAATGGATGTCTCCAATTATCTCATTGAGCTGGTCTATAAATTCCTTGCGCTTTCTGATGACATTTCTGCCATACATCAGAAGCTGCTCATCCCAGACTGCAAGGGTTTCAATTAGATTTGGTCTGAAGCTTATGTCCTTTAAAAGCTTGTTGCGCTGATTGAGTACCTTGTTGTATTTGGTCAAATCATCAAGATATATCTTGTCAAGCTGGCACAGCTCCAAATCTATAAACCTTCTGCGCTCCGCCGGTCCGTTTTTTATAATATTTAAGTCCTCCGGCGAAAAAAACACTATGTTTAAAATTCCAAACAGCTCGGTTGCCCTCTTTATTGGAATTTTATTGATGGCAACTCCCTTAGAGCCTCTTTTTCTAAGGTGCATATCGATTTGATATTCCTTGCCATTTTTATCAACAAGAGTCCGTATGTGGGCTTCCTCGCCCTCGAACCTTATCATTTCCTTGTCCTTGCTGCCCTTGTGGGATTTGGTTGTCCCACTAAGGTATGCAGCCTCAAGAATATTTGTCTTTCCCTGAGCATTATCTCCGTAAAGTATATTGGTTCCACTGTCAAAGCTTATCTGAAGTGTCTCATAATTACGGAAATTGCTCAATTCGATTGATTTTATTATCATTATCTGCTACTTTTCAATCTTTACCGACTCACCATTGTAGGTAATCACTTCACCACCGTAGAGCTTCTTGCCTCTCTGTAACTCAACCTGACCGTTTAACTCCACAAGTCCGTCCTGAATTACCATCTTGGCATCAACTCCCGAATCCACAAGTCCAGCCTTTTTCAAAGCCTGTCCAAGCTTTATAAATTCTTCATTTTCTCTGATTGATACTGTTATCATATAGTCTCCTAATTATTTGATGTGCTAAAGTTAACTGGAAGAATAAGGTATGTGTAGCTTCCCTCCTCATCCTTTATGAAGCAAGGAGCCTTTGGATTAACCATGTAGAGGCTTACCTCCTCCTCATCAATTACTCTTAAAGCATCTATAAAGAATTTTGGATTAAATCCAATCATTATATCTTTTCCATCTTTTTCAATATCGATATCCTCATTCATTGAACCGATAAATGAATTAATCTTAAGCTCCATATTACCATCTGTGATGTTCATGATAATAGGCTTCTTGTCTCCCTCTTTTACCATAAGGGTAGAACGGCCGATACAATCTAAAAGATCTCTCTTGTTAATCTTTACCTTGGTCTCGTAATCAGATGAAAGCATCTGGTCAATCTTAAAGTATTCTCCCTCGATAAGTCTTGATACAACTGTTGTTGTCTCAAACTCAAAAACAATATGGTTGTTAGAAATATAAATTACTACATCCTCATCTGCACTTCCAGGAACAATCTTGCTGATTTCCTGTAAGGTCTTACCAGGTACGATAACCTTTTTGTTTTCATAATGATTCTTTAACTCTATTGTTCTGATAGAAATTCTATGACCATCAAGTGAAACAACCTTGAGCTGATTGTCGTTAATCTCAAAAAGCTCACCTGTCATAATTTTGTTGTTGTCATTGTCAGATATTGAGAAAATAGTCTGTCTGATAACTTCCTTAAGGGTAAACTGTGAAAGTACGATAGAATCGTTTCTCTCAATATATGGAATATAAGAGAAATCATCTCCTGATTTACCTACAATGTTATATTTAGTTTTCTCACAGGAAATAACAGTCTTGAAGGAACTATCTGTTTCTATTGTTACATCATTGTCAGGAAGCCTTCTTACCATTTCTGAGAAAATCTTTGCATCAAGAGCAATAACTCCTCTTTCTACAATCTCTCCTTCAATCTTAGTCTCGATGCCAAGCTCCATATCGTTAGCCATCAATTTGATTTCATTGGTAGAAGCATCTATAAGGATACATTCTAATATAGCCATGGTTGTTCTGGTTGGAACAGCCTTGGATACAATATTAACTCCTTTAAGTAAATTTGCTTTTGAACAGATAAGTTTCATCGTAAACTCCCTTCGTGGTTTATATAAAAATAAAAGAAATTAGTAATATTATTCTTAGGGGCTGTTTAAAAGTGTAAAACCCCTTTAAACGTTCTAAATACAAGGATTAAGACCATGGATAAGCATCTTAATATCCAGTTAATTTGACCTTAATAGCTTAAAGTGATTTGTTTAAAAGTTTTAAGGCTAAATTTTCAACATATAAATAAACAGTGGATTAACGTGTATAAGTTAATTACTTGTTTATTTATAAAATAATCATACATCTATATATAGTGGTCATTTTAAACCCTATTATAATAGGAAGAAACTAATTCGGATTTATCTTTTTCTTGATAGTTTCTATTGTATTTCGTACATTTTCATTGCTCTCGTACTCTTCTGTGACCTTCTTGATACCGTGGATAATTGTTGAATGATCTCTTCCACCCAGAAGTGATCCAATTACGTCAAGTGAATTAGAAGTCATATTCTTGCATAAGTACATGGCAATCTGTCTTGGTTTGGCAATATCACTGCTTCTGTTTTTAGAAATCATCTGGTCTACAGAAATATGATAATGCTCTGATACTACTTCAATGATAAGCTGAGGTGTTATCTCTCTAGGCTTGTCCGGTGTGATAATGTTTGCCAGCTCTCTCTCTGCAATCTCCATTGTAATCTCTGTACGTTCGAGATTGTTGAAGGCGAGCAGCTTATTTAAGGCTCCCTCAAGCTCCCTGATGTTTGATTTAATATTAGTTGCAATATAATTTAAGACATCATCATCTATATTGAAGTTGTCTGATTCAGCTTTCTTACGGAGAATCGCCATTCGGGTCTCATAATCAGGCATGCCAATATCTGCCATCAGACCCCATTCAAATCGTGAACGGATTCTCTCTTCAAGGGTTTCCATCTCCTTTGGAGGCTTATCAGAGGTCAGGATAATCTGCTTGCCCTGAGTCTGTAAGGCATTAAAGGTGTGGAAAAATTCCTCCTGTGTACTCTCCTTGCCGATGATAAACTGGATATCATCGATCATCAAAACATCTGCTGTCCTGTATTTATCTCGGAACTTTGTCATGGATGAGGCATTACCATTACGGATTGATTCGATAACCTCGTTGGTGAATTCCTCGGATGTAACATAGATAACCTTGGTCTCAGGCTTCTGGTCTATGATAAAATGTCCGATTGAATGCATCAGGTGGGTTTTGCCAAGTCCAGGTCCTCCATATATATAGAGGGGATTGTAGGATTCGCCCGGTGACTCCGCTACGGCAAGAGCTGCCGATTGGGCAAATCTGTTGTTGTTTCCTACTACGAATGTATCAAATGTATAGTTTGGATTGAGATTTGAGTGGTCTCCCTTTACAGCCTGAGGCTTTGCAGTTATATTATTTTTGTTCTTAAGATTAAGGGATTGAGCCTGATCTGGAAGAATAAAATGTATATCGTATTCTATTCCAGTAATCTCTGTTATCGCTACCATAAGAGGTAGAAAATATTTCTTGGAAATGTAACTTAGTCCCATTTGTCCTGAAGGTACAATTATATATAATTTGTCGTCCTCAATGGCATATACATTAAGTGGACGAATCCATGTATCAAATGAAACCTCACTTAATTCATGCTCATTTTTTACTGTTGTTAAAATCTCATCCCACTTTTCAATAACTTTATCCATCAAGTTTCTCCATATCTATATAATAATAGGATATTACTCCATAATCCTACTTATAATATACTACACTATTTTGTGCTTCAAATCAATGTTTAAAGCCTGTTTAAGGGCTTAAAAAGTTATAGACCCTAAAAAGTCTAGCCTGGGACATGTTTTTAACAATTTATCCTGTATGTTTCTACAGGTTTTCAACAAGTTATCCACAAAAAGGGGATAACTATTTTTAAAAATTTGAAATTTATATATTGACAAGCATGCACTTTTTGATATAATTATAGCGATGTTTTTTAACGTAAAGGAGGTGGATACTAATGAAGATGACATTCCAACCTAAGAAGAGACAGAGATCTAAAGTTCATGGCTTTAGAAGCAGAATGAGTACAGCTGGCGGAAGAAAAGTTTTAGCAGCTAGAAGATTAAAAGGAAGAAAAAAATTATCAGCATAGGCCACATTTATGTGGTCTTTTCTTCTATTTTAACGGTTTTTAATTAGGGAGAATTTCAAATGAAATTTTCAGAATCATTGAAGAAGAATAAAGATTTTCACCATGTATATAACAATGGCGTATCCTATGCCAACAGGTTTTTGGTTATGTACGTTGCTGAAAATGGAACAGACACAAATCGTTTAGGTATATCAGTAAGTAAAAAAGTTGGAAATAGTGTTATAAGACATCACATTACTCGTCTCGTAAGAGAGAGTTACAGGCTACATGAGGACATGTTTAATAGTGGTTTAGACATCGTAGTCATCGCAAGAGTAACAGCAAAGCATGCGACCTATCATGAGATAGAGAGTGCTCTATTACATCTTGGAGGTCTTCACAAAATTGTTAACAAAGATTGATTTGAAAAAGAAGATGGAATCGTTTTGAAAAAAATTTTGATATTTATTATTAAATTTTATAGAAAATATATTTCTCCTATGAAGTCTACAAAATGCCCCTATTATCCTACCTGTTCTACATACGGCCTTCAGGCTGTTGAAAAGTATGGAGCTATAAAGGGTGGTGCATTAGCTGCCTGGAGAATATTGAGATGCAATCCTTTTTCAAAGGGAGGATATGATCCGGTTCCATAATGGAGGTTTTTATGTCGGACATAGTTTTGACACAATATTCCGGTGCTATTCTTGGACCAATCGCCAGATTTCTGGGATGGATAATGAATGGCATTTATGTAGGCATATACAATCTATTCGGAATTGAGAGCGTTGTATTAAGTATCGTACTTATTACAATCATTATTTATATGTGTTTGCTGCCACTGACAATCAAGCAGCAGAAGTTTTCTAAGTTATCTCAGAAAATGCAGCCTGAAATTAAGGCTATTCAGGATAAGTATAAGAACAAAAAAGACCAGGAATCAATGATGGCAATGAACCAGGAGACACAGCTTGTCTATGAGAAGTACGGTGTTTCAGCAACTGGTAGCTGTCTGCAGATGTTGATTCAGATGCCTATTCTTTTCGCCTTGTACCGTGTGTTCTACAATATACCTGCTTATATAACAAGCGTTAAGGGAAGCTTTACTGAGCTTGTGAATGGTATTTCACAGAACAGCGATGGCATTAACACACTGGCAAGTCTCCTTAAGGACTTTAATTACACTACTTCAAGTGGAATTAATGCCAATAATGCAGTAGACATGCTTACAAATGCTTCTGCATCAGATTTTAAAAATTATGTAATTGATATTCTCTACAAGCTGCCTTCTACAGGCTGGGAAGCAATCAGTGGTGCTGATTATTTTCCAAATCTTGCAGATGCAATCAGTACAGCACATGACCATATTTTGAATTATAATTATTTTATTGGATTAAATATTTCAGATACTCCATTAAATATTATTAAGACAAATTTTGCTGCACATTCATATGGATTTATTATTTTAGCTTTACTCATTCCTGTATTTTCTTATTTGACACAGGTACTGTCCATGAAGCTTATGCCTACAGCAAATTCTAATGGAAATGATCAGATGGCTCAGCAGATGAGAACAATGAATCTTATGATGCCTCTTATGTCATTTATCATTTGTTTTACAGTTCCTGTAGGTCTTGGTTTTTACTGGATTTGTAGTGCGGTTGTAAGAATTGTACAGCAGTTCTTCATCAATAAGCATATTGAGAACCTTGACCTTGATGATATAATTAAGAAGAATCAGGAAAAGGCTAAGAAGAAGAGAGAAAAGCGTGGTATTTACGAAAACCAGATAAGAGAAGCCGCAGCTATTAAGACTAAGTCTATCAGCAGCAAGGCAAACTCTGTATCTAAGTCTGATGTAGAGTTAGATACTGGTTATAGTAATAATGATACACCTAAATTTAAAGAAGGTAGTATGGCTGCAAAGGCCAATATGGTAAAAGAATTTAACGAGCGTAATTCTCGTAAATAAGGGGAGGAAATAGAAGTGGAATATATTGAAGTTTCTGCAAAAACTGTTGAAGATGCTTTAACTGATGCTTCTGTACAGCTTGGAATAACCAGCGATCAGTTGGAGTATGAGATTGTTGAAAAGGGTAGCAATGGTTTCTTAGGATTAATCGGAAGCAAGAATGCTACTATCAGGGTAAAGGTTAAATCTTCTGTTGAAGATGAAGTTAAAGAGTTTTTGACATCTGTATTCAATGCAATGAATATGCAGGTTGAAATAGTAATTAATAAGAATGAAGAAGAGAGATTCCTTGATGTTGAGCTCAAGGGTGATGACATGGGAGTTCTCATCGGTAAGAGAGGACAGACTCTTGATTCTCTCCAGTATCTGACAAGCCTTGCAATCAATAAGCACAGCGATGTGTACTACAAGGTAAAGATTGACACTGAGGATTACAGAAAGAGAAGAAGAGACACTCTTGAGAATCTTGCCAGAAACATTGCATACAAGGTTAAGAGAACAAAGAGACCTGTTTCTTTGGAGCCAATGAATCCTTTTGAGAGAAGAGTTATTCATTCAGCACTTCAGAATGACAGATATGTTACAACTCACAGCGAGGGCGAAGAGCCATACAGACATGTAGTTGTTACATTAAAAAAATAGTTGATTTTTGAGAGGGTATCGCAGGATGCCCTCTTTTTTCTTTATTTATGGGAGTTTTTATTGTATATTAGTAATTGCATGATATATGAGATAGTATATAAAATATGAAGTAGAAATTTGTAGATATATTTATAAGTCTATGGAATAGAGGTATGAAATGAAATCAGATACAATTGCAGCTATTGCCACTGCCATGACGCCATCAGGAATTGGCATTATAAGAATAAGTGGTGATGATTCCTTTGAATTGATTGATAAAATATATAAATCCAAGAGTGGAAAAAAGCTCCTGAGTCAATGTGACAGCCATACCGTACATTATGGCTTCATATACGATGGGGATGAGAAAATAGATGAAGTAATGGTGCTTATTATGAGGGCACCTAATACCTATACAAGAGAAGATACTATTGAGATTGATTGTCACGGTGGAGTATTCGTAATGAAGAGGATACTTGAGACTGTGATTAAGTATGGGGCAAGACCGGCTGAGCCTGGTGAGTTTACAAAGAGGGCTTTTCTGAATGGTAGAATTGATTTGTCCCAGGCTGAGTCAGTAATTGATGTGATTAATTCAAAAAACGAGTTCGCCCTTAAAAATTCACTGTCACAGTTGGATGGAGCAGTGCATGACAGCATAAAGCAGATCAGGGAAGTGCTTTTACATGAGATTGCTTTTATAGAATCAGCACTTGACGACCCTGAACACATTTCTCTGGAAAGTTATCCACAAAAATTGTTTATAACAGTGGATAACCAGGCGAAAAGTATTGATAAGCTGTTGAAATCTTCTGATAATGGAAGAATTTTAAAGGAGGGAATTAATACTGTAATTGTTGGTAAACCAAATGCTGGTAAGTCATCGCTTTTAAATATTCTGGTAGGTGCTGAAAGGGCGATTGTCACTGACATAGCAGGCACTACAAGGGATGTGCTTGAGGAGCAGATAAATCTGGATGGTATCACGCTTAATCTGGTGGATACTGCAGGAATCAGGGATACAGATGACCTTGTGGAAAAAATAGGTGTGGACAGGGCAAAGCAGTATGCGGATTCTGCCGACCTCATAATATATGTCATAGACTCATCAACTGAATTGGACAGTAATGATTTTGAAATAATTGATATATTAAAGGATAAGAATGCGATTGTACTTTTGAACAAGTCAGACTTATCCACAATCACAAGTGAGGAGATTGTAAGGAAATATCTTGATAAGCCGGTGATAAATATTTCGGCAAAGGACAGAACAGGAATCGATGAATTAGAGAATAAGATTTCTGAAATGTTTCTGCATGGGCAGGTATCTTTTAATGATGAGGTCTATATAACCAATATTCGTCATAAGAATTCTCTGAATGAGGCGTTTAAGAGTCTGAAGCTGGTAATGGAAAGTATTAAGAATGATATGCCGGAGGATTTTTATTCTATAGATTTGATGAATGCGTATGAAGAGCTGGGACTTATAATAGGTGAAGCTGTGGAAGATGATTTAATGCAGAAGATATTCAGTAAATTCTGCATGGGAAAGTAGGTAAGAGATGGGTGTAAATAAACTTGAGTACACATTTGATGTTGCTGTAGTAGGTGCGGGACATGCCGGCTGTGAAGCTGCACTGGCATGTGCCCGTCTTGGACTTGAAACTGTTATTTTTACAGTGAGTGTCGATAGCATCGCTATGATGCCATGTAATCCAAATATTGGAGGAAGCTCCAAGGGACATCTGGTCAGAGAGATAGATGCTCTTGGTGGTGAGATGGGGAAGAATATTGATAAGACCTTTATCCAGTCAAAGATGCTGAATAAATCTAAGGGACCGGCTGTACATTCTCTCCGTGCGCAGGCAGATAAAGCGGAATATAGTAGCGAAATGCGTAAAACTCTTCAAAATACTGAGCATTTGACTATAAAACAGGCTGAGGTTTCAGAAATACTGACTGATGATAATAATTGTATTACAGGCTGCAGGGTTGTATCTGGAACCACATATAACTGCAAGGCGGTTGTACTTTGTACTGGTACATATTTAAGGGCACGCTGTCTGACTGGTGAGATGATAACCCACACTGGACCTAATGGCTTACAGGCAGCAACTTATCTTACAGATTCACTCAAGGCTCATGGAATTGAGATGAAGAGATTTAAGACCGGAACACCTGCCCGTGTGGATAAGAACAGTCTTGATTTTTCAAAGATGGAGGAGCAGTTCGGTGATGAGAGGGTAGTGCCTTTTTCATTTACCACAAATCCGGAGGATGTGCAGATTGACCAGGTTTCATGCTGGCTTACTTATACTAATAATACTACCCATGATATTATAAGGAATAATCTGGACAGGTCTCCTATATATGCTGGAATTATTGAGGGAACAGGTCCTAGATATTGTCCTTCGATTGAGGATAAGGTGGTCAAGTTTGCTGACAAGGAGAGACATCAGATTTTTATAGAGCCTGAAGGACTCAATACAAATGAAATGTATGTGGGTGGTATGTCTTCATCTATGCCAGAGGATGTGCAGTATGAAATGTACAGGACACTTCCAGGACTTGAGAATGTAAAAATTGTCAGAAATGCATATGCCATTGAGTATGACTGCATAAATGCAAATCAGCTCTATGCCTCACTTGAGTTTAAGAAGGTACCGGGACTTTTCAGTGGTGGTCAGTTTAATGGAAGCTCTGGTTATGAGGAGGCTGCCTGTCAGGGACTTATAGCTGGAATAAATGCGGCAATGAAAATTCTGGGAAGAAAACCCCTGATTCTCGACCGTTCACAGGCCTATATAGGAGTCTTAATTGATGATTTGGTGACAAAAGACAACAGAGAACCTTACCGCATGATGACTTCACGAGCGGAATATCGTCTCCTTTTGCGTCAGGATAATGCTGATTTAAGGCTTTCTGAGATAGGTCATGAGATTGGACTTATAAATGATGAGCGCTATGACTGGGTATGCAAAAAGAAGAAGCTTATAGCTGAGGAAATCGAAAGAGTAAATACTGTGAAGATTGGTGCTAATAAGGAAGTACAGGAGCTGCTGGAGAAATACAATAGTATTCCTTTGACTAATGGCACTACTTTAGCTGAATTAATCAGAAGACCGGAGCTTGATTATGACAAGCTTGCACCGATTGATAAGGGCAGACCTGAATTATCTTATGAGGTTACAGATCAGGTGAACATACTGATTAAGTATGATGGCTATATCAAGCGTCAGGTGAAACAGGTAGAACACTTCAAGAAGCTTGAGAATAAAAAGCTGCCAACTGACTTTGATTATAATGAGATTTCTGGTCTTAGGATTGAGGCTCAGCAGAAGTTAAACCTCTTCCAGCCTCTAAATATAGGTCAGGCATCTCGAATATCTGGTGTCACACCGGCCGATGTTTCGGTTTTACTGGTCTATCTGGAACAATTAAAATACTTAAATCCTGATTTATTTTCTGAGTTAAATGCTGATAAATCGGGTGTTAGCGAGGTCTAGTATGAATTACAATACTGATATATTTAAAAGTGAGCTTGATAAGCTGGGAATAAGTCTCTCTGAGGAGCAAATTGAGCAGTTTATCAGCTACTATGAGATGCTGATTGAGAAGAATAAGGTTATGAATCTCACTGCTATAACCGACTTTGATGAGGTTATAGAGAAGCATTTTATAGATAGTTTAAATTTATTCCGCTTTACGGATTTAAAAGCGGATAAAACTATAATTGATATGGGTACAGGGGCTGGTTTTCCAGGTATTCCATTGAAAATAGCCTTCCCAAATCTGAAGATTACTCTGGCTGATTCCCTTAATAAAAGGATTCTCTTCCTAAATGATGTAATATCAGAGCTTGGACTCACTGATATAGATACTGTACACGGCAGGGCTGAGGATCTGGCAAAGGATAAGGCATACAGGGAGAATTATGATATATGCGTATCCAGAGCTGTGGCTAATTTATCCACACTTTCTGAGTATTGTCTGCCTTTTGTCAAGATAGGTGGTCAGTTTATCTCCTATAAGTCTGGGGATTGTGATGATGAGATAGCAAATGCTAAGTCTGCTATTTTTCTCCTGGGTGGAAAGCTCAATCAGGTACAGAAATTTGAGATGAATGATAACTCCAGATCATTTGTGATAATTGATAAGGTTAATGGAACTTCTAAACAGTATCCAAGGAAGGCGGGGCTGCCGTCTAAGAAACCACTGTAGGTGTATGTTTGAAAAATAGTGTATAAAAATACCGCTCTATATTTTATAGGGCGGTATTTTTGTATAACATTTTAGTATCTGATAGTTATTTACTCAAGTCTGCCTCGATAATAGACAGGGTCTTGTCTGGTATCTCAAGCTGTGGATACAATTTTGAATTAGAAACATGTGTGATAGTGATGTTGTTATTCAAAATATGATACTTGTCCATTATATCGATATTTTTTGCCTTATCTGTACTGCCAATGATGAAAACAGGCTTTTTGATATTTTTAACAGCATGTACCATGTTGATATTAAAGTAGTTTGCAATCAGGCTGGAATACAGATACTTTCCATTGCTTTTATCCAGGTGGGCTGATTCGTAATATATATCTTCAAGCTTTGTAGATATAAGCTGCATTCTTGAAAAATACTTCAAGCGGAAGATAATATCAATCTTTGCTGGATTCATATGCAGATTGTAGAGGAAGGTACCGATAACAGGCAGGTTAATAATGGTCTGACATAATTCTGTTTTATTATCTGGTACAGCCGCCATATCCTTAAGTGATACAGGGTTAATCATAATAATCCTGTTAAAAAGTCCATCGTCCAGGTTATTTGCCATAATGACAAATGAAGTAGACAGATGAGTGGCTATCACATCTGTTTTCTCCTTTATGACTTTTCTTACAAAATCAGTTATGAGCTGCACATAGAGATAATTTGTATACTTTACCTTTGGCTTGTCTGATCTGCCGCATCCGATTAAATCAATGGTATAGACTGTATGATTTTTGGCAAGCTTTTTATTTATTTTAGACCATTCTGCTCCTGAAGCTCTTGAGTCTGTGTCATGGATTAAAAGGATAGGGCTGCCATTTCCCTGTTTAGTATAGAAAATCTTTCCATGCTTCCAATCAAAAAAGGTTCCATTTTCAGTTTTAAGAAGATTTTTCCTGGTGGAATTTGCTTCGACAAATTTATTATATGCGCACATAGCCGCAATAGATAAACCAGAAGCAAGAACCAATGCTTTAGTCTTTTTTTTCATACAAACCCTCCTTACTATTATATTGTTATTATAGACATTTTTACTATATTATACAAATATTTTTATTTTATACTTTTATTTAATTTTAGAATATTATATAATATTGTAGTACTTTTGTAGTATAGTAAATTAGAACATTTGTTCTGGAGGATTGTATGGTTATTTCATATTTAGAAAAGACCAAAGAAGAATTCTTCAATGAAAAATCAGCCTTAACAGAGGAGTTGACAGCAGCCCAGAATCATTATAAGGAAAACCTTAAGATGATACAGCTTCTGGAGGATAATAATGACCCAAACTATGAGTCATTTACCCCTCGTGAGGTTAATTCCTACAATAAGGAAAAGCTTAAGGAATTAGCCAATGAGCAGAAAGAGCTTACTGTCAGTCTGCAGGATTTGCGAACCCGCATAAGTGAGGTTGATTGTAAAATTGAAGAAATAGTCAGTGTTATAAAGGTTGCAAAGGAAAAATATTCATCTGCACTGGAAGATAAGAATCTGGATAATGATATAGATGATGATTTGAAAATTGTAGTGTTGGAATCAGTGGAGGGAGAGAGACAGCGTATAGCAAGAAACCTTCACGATACCACTGTACAGAATCTTACATCTCTGGTACATAAATCAGAAATGTGTATGAAGCTAATAGACATGGACCCTATAAGGTGCAAGCTTGAGCTTTCTACCCTGGGAAAGACATTAAGAGATACAATCAATGATACAAGACAGATGATTTATGACCTGAGACCAATGTCATTTGATGATATTGGATTTGATATAACAGTCGAGAGAGCCTTAGATAAATTCAAGCAGGTAAACAATATCAATTACTCATTCAAGGTAAATGGTGATGAGTATGATTTACCAGGTATAGTGTCTATTACCCTGCTCCGTGTTATACAGGAATGCTGCAATAATTCTGTAAAGCATGGCAAGTGCTCAAACATAGATGTGCAGCTTACTTTTAAAGATGGATATATTGAGCTGGATGTGAAGGATGATGGCTGTGGTTTTGATGTAAGTACATTACCAAAGGGTACCCGTTCTGATAATTCCGGTTTTGGATATTCCATGATGAAGGAGAGTGTATATCTCTTATCAGGAACAATGAATATAGAATCCAGCCTTGGAAATGGCTGTTTGGTAAAGGTAGTTGTACCTATAAAAAAGGAGGATAATTAATAATGGCAATTAAGATTATGATTACAGATGATCACTCAATGATTAGAGAGGGACTTAAGAACCTTCTGGAGCTGGACGGAGATATAGAGGTTATTGCTGAAGCAGTGGACGGAGAGGATTGTCTTGAAAAATTACTGACTGTTACACCTGATGTTCTCCTTTTGGATATTAATATGCCAAAAATGAATGGACTTGAGGTATTAAAGAAATTAAAGGAGCGCAAGTCAAAGGTAAAGGTACTTGTCCTCACTGTACACAATGAGACAGAGTATCTTATGAAGGCTGTTGAGATTGGTATAAATGGATATGTGCTTAAGGATTCTGAATCGGCAGAGCTTAAGAAGGCTATCTATGCAATTAATGATGGTGAAAACTATATCCAGCCTAGTCTGATTCCTTCTCTTAACTCAAAGATGATTGAAAAGAATGAGGATGAGATAAAGATTGAAAGCCTGACCAAGAGAGAATTACAGGTACTTAAGGAGCTGGCTATCGGTAAGTTTAACAGAGACATTGCTAAGGAGATGGAAATCAGCGAGAGAACTGTTAAGAATCATATATCAAGCATATTTAAAAAGCTGGATGTAACTGATAGAACACAGGCTGCTGTGTTTGCTATAAAGAATGATTTGATTAAGATATTTTAATTGAATAATAGTGTAAGATATGGGGTGTGAT
>CAVKUD010000034.1:0-19848 GCA_963659315.1 Senegalimassilia sp.
GAACCTCCATCAAAGGCTTCCCCATCAAGATAGCCTGTATAATCAACCTTGACATAATCTCCCTCTTCTACGTCTGTTCTATCTGTAATCTCCTTATAAGCATCTGCTCCATAAGTAGTGAGAAGCTGTGTGAGATATTCATTCCTTGTCTCATCTGTCAGCTCGACACTGCTGGAAAGCGTCACCGGGATTTCCTTGTAGTCTGCAAGGGCAGTAACCTGCTTTGACACATCTATGTCAAATTCACCACTCCGCTTGTCCGATGTGGTGCCCACTGTTGCTGTAGCTGTGCTTTCTGTGCTCTCAGTGTTTTCTACATCCTTGTTGCTTCCACATGCTATCATTCCTGCTGCAAGAGTCACACAAAGTACTGATGCTAAAATTCTGTTTTTCATTTTTAAGACCTCTCTTATTTTACTTGCGCTTAGCAGCCTTTTTTGCAGCTGCCTTTTTCGCTGTTTTTTTTGCAACTGGCTTACCAGTCTTTTTCCAACGCTGCTTTTTTTGTGGCTCCCCGTCTGTGCCCTCTGCGTTGGTCTTCTGTGCCCTTTTTTTAGCTTTTTTCAACTCCTGCTCCGCAGCAAGTGCAGCCCTTGTCTCCTCATCCAGCACAAGGGAATCAATGAGCTCCCAGATTTGACTTCTGCCATCCTTTGTCTCAGCTGAGAAAGGAATGACTATAGTGTCCGGCTCCACATTCAGAGTCTTTTCAATCCTCCAGATATGCTCATTGATTTTACCACGCTTCACCTTATCCGCCTTTGTCGCAATAATGATTGGGGCAAATCCCTGATTTACCATCCACTCATACATCATCACATCATTTTCAGACGGCTCATGTCTTATATCTATAAGCAGAAAAACTGCCTTGAGCATCTTTGACTTGTGGAGATAGTTTTCAATCATCTGTCCCCATTTTGCCTTTATCTCAATGTTTGCCCTGGCATATCCATAGCCCGGCAGATCAACAAGATACGCCATATCATTTACATTGTAAAAATTAATCGTCTGTGTCTTTCCTGGCTGGGATGATGTCCTCGCCAGGGAATTTCTGTTAAGCAGAGCATTTATAAGGCTCGATTTGCCCACATTTGACTTGCCCGCAAAGGCAACCTCATAATGCTCATTCTCTGGAATAGTACTGGTAATACCACAGACAGTTTCCAGATTTACATTTTTTATTACCATACATATCCTTTCTGCTTTAAACTAAGGCAACAGCAAGTACTTCATCCATAGTAGATACAGGTACGATATCAAGTCCGTTAAGGATTTCTTCTGAAATATCCTCCAAATCCTTGACATTATCCTTTGGTATGCAGACCCGTTTTGAGCCTGCTGTCTTTGCTGCAAGAAGCTTTTCCTTTAAGCCGCCTATTGGAAGCACCCTGCCTCTTAGTGTGATTTCACCTGTCATGGCTACATCTGCATGTACCTTTTTATTTGTCACAGCAGACAGAACTGCTGTAGCCATAGTCACACCTGCTGATGGTCCATCCTTTGGTACAGCACCCTCAGGTATATGTACATGTATGTCGTGCTTTGAGAAATAATCCTCTGCCACATCATATCTGTCACTGACTGACCTCACATATGTAAGTGCTGCTGCCGCTGATTCCTGCATGACCTCGCCAAGCTTTCCAGTTAGTTTTAACTCACCCTTGCCAGGCATGGTGTTTACCTCCACCTCAAGCGTCACGCCGCCTACACTGGTCCATGCCAGTCCTCTTACTATTCCTATCTCATCCTTATCACATATCTTTTCAGCAGAGTATTTCTCCTGACCTAAATATTTGGAAAGATTATTTTTATTTATCCTGATGTGGTCTGCATGCTCCTGATAGATTTCTCTGGCAGCCTTCCTGCATATATTGCCAATCTTACGCTCAAGTCCTCTGACTCCTGCTTCCCTTGTATAACCGCTTATTATCATATGAAGCGCCTTATCTGTTATGGTAAGCTGTCCAGATTTTATGCCGTTTTTTTCCATCTGCTTTTTGACCAGATGCTCCTTGGCTATATGAAGCTTCTCATTCTCAGTGTAGCTTGTAACCTCGATAATCTCCATACGATCATACAGAGGTCTCGGTATGCTTGATGCGTCATTTGCTGTAGCTATAAAAAGCACTTCAGACAAATCCACAGGCACCTCTACATAGTGATCCCTGAATTTTGCATTCTGCTCGCTGTCTAAGACCTCAAGCAGGGCTGCCGATGGGTCTCCCTTGTAGTCATTGCTCATCTTGTCTATTTCATCAAGGAGCATAAGGGGATTGCTGACTCCTGCCTGCTTTATGCCGTTTACGATTCTGCCAGGCATGGCACCTACATAGGTTCTCCTGTGTCCTCGTATCTCAGCCTCGTCTCTCACACCACCCAGGCATATTCTCACATATTCCTTGCCCAGGGCTGTAGCAACAGACTTTGCTATACTTGTCTTTCCTGTTCCAGGAGGTCCTACAAGGCATATAATCGGGCTTTGTCCCCTGCCTGTAAGATTTCTCACAGCCAGAAACTCTATCATGCGCTCCTTGACATCCTTTAGACCATAATGGTCTCTGTTCAGGATTTGCTCCGCATGGTCTAAGTCCTCATTATCCACAGATTTTTTATTCCAAGGAAGCTCCAGAAGTGTCTCAATATAGCCACGGCTCACCGCACTCTCTGAGGAGCTGCCACTTAGGTTTTTGAATCTGTCTATCTCTTTTTTAATCTTTGCCTTCACATCATCTGGTGCGTCAAGCTCTTTGAGTGCTGCCTCATAGCCCTCCGCATCGCTCTGTGAATTGTCTCCAAGCTCGTCTCTGATTACAGCCATCTGCTCACGGAGCACATACTCTTTCTGGTTCTTTTCCACTTTCTCCTTAACCTTGTGCTGTAAATCGTTCTTGATTGCAGTCACTTCGATTTCAGAGAGAAGGATGGACATGAGTACCTCGTAGCGGGCTTCCAGCGATACAGCCTCAAGCACCTTCTGCTTTTCAGAGTACTTTATAGGTATGCTGTTTGCCACAAAATCCATAATCCTGCCAAGCTTATCGGTCTTACCTATCTGATTTACTATTTCCTTGCCAAGCTTGCCGTTTACCCTTGCATATTTTGCAAAAGTCTCCTGAATACCTGCAATCATGGCACGCTCTTCCTGGTCTGGAAGCTCATCCTTGGTCTTGCAGGTGACTATCTCAGCCTCAAGAAAGGCAGTCTCAGAGGTGAACTTCAAAAGCTCAGCCCTCTCATTTCCCTCAACAAGGATTCTAACTATATCATTTTGTAATTTAATTACCTGCTTAATTTCCGCAACAACTCCGATATTGTAGAGATCCTCAAGCCCTGGATTATTCTGCTCCACGTTTCTCTGGGTAACAAGAAAAATCCTCTGCTCATCACGCATTGATTCCTCAACCGCCTTGATTGAAATCTCTCTGCTGATATCAAAGTGTGCTATCATGCCCGGAAGAATTGTCATTCCTCTCAAGGCAACCGCAGGCAATATCATAGCGATATCTTCCACTTAATTCTCCTATGCTGTCTTTTTATCCTCTATCTCAAGAGGTTCCTCTCCGTCTAAGAGGAGATTTTTCTCAACAGTTTCCTTGTCAATTACGCATCTGCTTATGGTCTCATCAGATGGTATCTCATACATGAGGTCAAGCATAACATTTTCCATAATTGCACGCAGACCTCTGGCTCCTGTCTTTCTCTCAAGTGCCTTATCTGCAATGGCCTCAACTGCATCGTCAGAAAACTCAAGTCCGACTCCATCAAGCTCAAAGAGCTTTGTATACTGTTTTACAAGAGAGTTCTTTGGCTCACGCAGAATTCTAATCAGGGCATTCCTGTCAAGCATATCGAGTGAGACTGTTATTGGCACACGTCCGATAAACTCAGGAATGAGTCCAAATTTTACAAAATCCTGTGGAAGGGCATGCTTAAATGCCTCTCCTACGTTTACATCTTCCTTGTCCTTGACCTCTGAGTTAAAGCCGATTGAGGATGTATCCATACGGCTCTCCACAATCTTCTCCAGACCATCAAAGGCTCCACCGCAGATAAACAGAATGTTTGTTGTATCAATTGGTATCAGCTCCTGCTGTGGATGCTTTCTGCCTCCCTGTGGTGGCACAGATGCAACTGTACCCTCAAGGATTTTGAGAAGTGCCTGCTGTACGCCCTCTCCTGATACGTCTCTTGTGATTGATACATTTTCAGATTTCTTTGTAATCTTGTCTATCTCGTCAATATATATGATTCCGTGCTGGGCACGCTCAATGTCATAGTCTGCTGCCTGAATAAGCTTAAGGAGGATGTTTTCAACGTCCTCACCTACATATCCAGCCTCTGTAAGTGTTGTAGCATCTGCAATGGCAAATGGTACGTTAATTACTCTTGCAAGTGTCTGTGCAAGAAGTGTCTTACCTGAACCAGTTGGTCCAAGCATCAATATATTACTCTTCTGAAGCTCTACGTCAGAAGTGTCTCCTGCAAGTACTCTCTTATAATGGTTGTATACCGCTACAGAAAGCACCTTTTTTGCCTGATCCTGTCCTATTACATACTCATCAAGAAAAGCCTTAAGCTCACGAGGCTTTAAGAGATTAATCTGTTCTCCTGATTTCTTCTCAGTCTCATTGCTATCAAATGCTTCCTCATCAATAATCTCTGCGCAGATGTCAATACATTCATCGCAGATGTATGCCCCATTTGGGCCGGCGATTAATCTGTTAACCTGCTCCTGTGTCTTGCCACAGAAAGAGCAGCGGATTTTTCCGTCATTTTTTACTGCCATTTATTATCTCCTTCAATGCTGTTTGAGGGCATCCCAGAAACAGGGGTACCCTCTAACGCTCATTACTTTATATTATCTGTTAGTGATAACACTATCAATCAGTCCATACTCAGCAGCCTCCTGGGCAGAAAGATAATGGTCTCTCTCTGTGTCTGCTGCAATTACATCATATGGCTTTCCTGTATTCTCAGCCAGGATTTCATTTAAACGTTTCTTTGTCTTTAAGATATTCTCTGCTGCAATTTCGATTTCTGTTGCCTGTCCCTTGGCTCCACCTGATGGCTGGTGAATCATAATCTCAGCGTTTGGAAGAGCATATCTCTTACCCTTTGCTCCACCTGCAAGAAGGAAAGCTCCCATACTTGCTGCAAGTCCGATACAGATTGTAGATACGTCACATTTGATGTACTGCATTGTGTCGTAGATTGCAAGTCCTGCTGTAACCATTCCTCCTGGTGAATTGATGTATAAATGAATATCCTTGTTTGGATCCTCAGACTCAAGGAAGAGTAACTGTGCTACTACAAGGCTTGCTGTAGTCTCATTTACTTCCTCTCCAAGGAAAATAATACGATCCTTTAATAATCTTGAGTAGATGTCGTAATTACGCTCTCCTCTGCTGGTCTGCTCAATGACATAAGGTACTAAACTCATAGATAAATGCCTCCTTTATAAAAGTTCAAAAGACCGGCCCAGTATTTACTGAGCCAGTCCATTTAATTTCACTGTTTGCGAAATCTTATTCTTCTGCAGCCTCTGCCTCTTTTTCTTTCTTTGTCTTAGCTTTAGCGCGCTCTTTTACGTTTTCCATGATAAGGTCAACTGCCTTTGTGATTGCAAGGTCTCTCTTCATAGACTCTTTCTCTGAATCACCCATGTACTCCTTAAGCTTATCAGCTTCCATTCCGTAAGCCTTAGCCATCTTCTCGATTTCTGCATCGATATCCTCATCAGATACCTCGATGTTTTCTTCTTTTGCAATCTGCTCAAGAACAAGGCTGCTCTTAATACGTGTCTCAGCCTCTGGACGAACCTGCTCTTTTAACTGGTCTACTGTCATTCCTGAGAACTGTAAGTACTGATCCATTGAAAGACCTGACTGTGCGATTCTCTGAGCGAACTCATTAACCATTGTCTCGCACTGTGTATCAATCATAGCCTCTGGAAGATCCATCTTTGACTTGTCGATAATCTTCTGGATAGCCTCATCCTCTTTAGTCTTCTTAGCTTCGTTCTCCTTCTTCTCTGTAAGGTTCTTCTTAAGCTCTTCCTTGTACTCAGCTAATGTATCAACTCCAGCTACGTCCTGAGCGAACTCGTCGTTAAGCTCTGGAAGCTCCTTAGCCTTAATCTCGTTAATCTTAACCTTGAATACTGCTGGCTTTCCTGCAAGGTCAGCTGCCTGGTACTGCTCTGGGAATGTAACGTTTACTTCAACTTCATCTCCAGCATTCTTTCCTACTAACTGATCCTCGAATGTATCGATAAATGTATGTGAGCCAATCTCTAATGAGTGGTTCTCAGCCTTTCCACCGTCGAAAGCTACACCATCAACAAATCCTTCAAAGTCGATAACTGCTGTATCTCCCTCTTTTACAGGTCTGTCTGTAACTGTAACTGTTCTTGCGTTTGTGTTTCTCTGGTTCTCAAGCTCAGCCTCAACCTCTTCATCTGTAACTGATGTATCAATCTTAGTTACTGTAACTCCCATGTACTTTCCAAGAGTTACCTCTGGTCTTGTAGCTACTTCTGCTGTATAAATGAATGGTTTTCCTTTTTCAATCTGAACAACATCAACTGTAGGACGTGAAACAATATCAACACCGCTCTCATCAATAGCTGATGGGTATGTCTGCTGCATTAACTCGTTTGCTGCATCTTCGTAGAAGATTTCTGCGCCATACATCTTCTCAATCATGGCTCTTGGAACCTTTCCCTTACGGAAACCAGGAACACTGATCTGTCTCTTCTGTTTATTGTAAGCAGTGTTTAATGCTTTCTCTAATTCCTCTGCTGAAACCTCAATAGTAAGTTTCGCCATGTTGTGCTCTAAATTTTCAACCTTTACGCTCATTACTAACGTTATCCTCCTTAAAATGTTTAAATAAAGAGTCCTGTGACTCTTTCCCGCGTACATTGCCATTTACGGCTTTATTATATTTTTGCCACAAATGGGCACAATGCGACTACTAAAGTCACCATTCGATTATAGCACACGATTTTTTAATTGGCTAGTATTTTTTTATTTTATCTTATTTTATTGCATCAAGTGCCTGTGATAAGTCTGCAATCAAATCCTCTTTGCTCTCAAGTCCGCATGAAATACGCACCAATCCTGCTGGTATTCCAGCTGCTTTAAGCTGCTCATCATTCATCTGTCTGTGGGTTGATGTAGCAGGATTTAAGCAGCATGTTCTGGCATCCGCAACATGGGTCTCAATAGCTGCAAGCTTAAGCTCCTTCATAAATGCTTCCGCTGCCTCTCTGCCACCCTTTAACTCAAAGGACACTACTCCGCAGCCTCCCTTTGGCAGATATTTTTTTGCAATCTCATGATACTTGTCTGTAGCAAGTCCAGGATAGTTTACATGGGCTACCTTTGGATGCTCATTTAAGAACTCAGCCACAGCCTGACCATTTTCCACATGTCTCTCCATACGGACATGCAGGGATTCCAGACCAAGATTTAAGATAAATGCCTGCTGTGGTGCCTGTATGCTGCCCAAATCTCTCATAAGCTGGCTGGTTGCCTTGGTGATAAAAGCTCCCTCTTTTCCAAATTTCTCTGCGTATGTAATTCCATGGTATGACTCATCCGGTGTACAGAGCCCCGGAAACTTGTCCGCATGTGCCATCCAGTCAAAGTTTCCACCGTCTACTATAGCGCCTCCCACTGCTGCACCATGTCCATCCATGTACTTGGTGGTAGAGTGTGTGACAATGTCTGCTCCCCACTCTATTGGACGGCAGTTAACAGGTGTAGGAAATGTATTATCCACAATAAGTGGCACTCCATGCTCGTGGGCTGCCCTGGCAAATTTCTCTATATCAAGTACTGTAAGGGCTGGATTTGCTATGGTCTCTCCAAATACAGCTCTTGTGTTATCCTTAAATGCTGCGTCAAGCTCTTCCTCTGTGCAGTCAGGTGATACAAATGTGGCATCCACACCCATCTTACGCATTGTTGTATCAATGAGGTTAAATGTTCCTCCATATATTGATGATGAGGCTACTATATGGCTGCCTGCTTCACATATATTAAACAGTGCAAAGAAATTGGCTGCCTGTCCTGATGATGTGAGCATAGCAGCTGTACCGCCCTCCATATCAGCAATTTTTGCTGCTACATAGTCATTTGTCGGGTTTTGAAGTCTGGTGTAAAAATATCCCTCGGCTTCCAAATCAAACAGCCTGCCCATGTCCTCGCTTGTGTTGTATTTAAAGGTTGTTGACTGTACAATCGGTATCTGGCGTGGTTCTCCATTGCCCGGTCTGTAGCCTGATTGTACGCATTTTGTTTCCATTTTAAAATCGCTCATTTTTCCCTCCCGAATTTACTCTGTATTTGATTGTACTCTATTACTGAAATCTTTACAATAGCAACCGACACTGTCATCCGCAGCTTGTCTGGATGCGATACAGCAGAAAAAAGACGGGCAAAGCGATAATGCATGCCCGTCTTTTTTATGAAGCAAATCTTTTTGCAAAAGCTGCCTGCTTATTTCTGCATTGACTGCTCCTGCTTCATAATCATCTGCTTAACCATTTCTCCACCAATACTTCCAGCTTCACGTGAAGTAAGGTCACCATTGTAACCCTCCTTGAGGTTTACACCTAACTCTGAAGCAACCTCTTCCTTGAATCTGTTCATTGCCTCTTTAGCCTCTGGTACAGCCATACGATTAGATCCTGAATTTTTACTACTTGCCATAATACTCGCCTCCTTTTGTTGTGAGCATATTTATTGCTCACGATTATTGTAACCGCAAACGAAAAATATATTACAAAAGGGGGTTGGTAATTTTTAGGCAATTTTGGTTTATAACTTTCCACATTTTAGGTGGTGTTAATCTACTGATATACAGTGTATTTTGCCGAAAAAATATGAAGTCAGCTGCGGGTACAAATCGTGGATAGTGCGGACAAATTTGTATGGCTGTCTTCGTTTCCGAGATTAATGGCACCCCGCAGCAGTTCATATTTTGTTCTGCAAAACAACTGTATATCATCCGATTATCGGAAGTTGTGAAGTGGAAAGTTCTTTTACCTATAAACAAGTCCGGTTTTGATTTTTTCGACCGTTTCATTGTCTGTAAAATATTTTACTATCTCGAGGGCAAACGCTATCGCTGTGCCCATTCCACGGCTTGTGATTATGTTGCCATCTACTACTACTGGCTCCTCAAGCCATGTGGCGCCTAAGAGCTTATCCTCAAAGCCTGGGTGACAGGTTGCTTTTTTGCCTTCTAATAAGCCTGCCTGACCGAGTACGCTTGGGGCTGCGCAGATTGCACTGACTAACTTGCCTGCTGTGGCAAATTCATGGATTACCTTGTCAACAGTCTCATCTGCACCGAGATTTAATGTGCCTGGCATGCCGCCTGGAAGTACAATTCCATCATAGCTGGCAAAATCAGCTTCTGTCTTTGTTGTATCTGTCTTAAATGTCACCTTATGAGAGCTTGTGACCTCTGCCTTATCTGTTATGGATATTGTCTCGATTTCCATTCCTGCTCTTCTCACAATATCTACCACTGTGAGTCCTTCTATTTCCTCACAGCCATCTGCCATAAAAATTCCTATTTTACTCATCCTGTTCTCCTTTTTCTGTTATACTGTATCTGACATGTTTTTCACCCACTGCCTGACATTACAGGTTCGTTTGTGGAAAACTTACATATTCATATAATATACAGAAAGGATATATTTTGCAATGAAACCGATGGAAATAGAACGCAAATTTTTAATCAAAAAGCTCCCTGGCGACCTGTCACAGTACCAGTGCAAAAAAATCGCCCAGGGCTATATCTGCACCAATCCTGTTGTCCGAATCAGAAAGTCCGATGATGAGTACTACCTGACCTACAAGGGCAAGGGACTTATGGCAAGGGAAGAGCACAATCTGCCTCTCACAAAGGAGGGATACGAGCATATGCTTCCTAAGATAGATGGGCGGTTAATAGAAAAATCCCGCTATCTGATTCCATTAGACGAAAAGCTGACAGCGGAACTGGATATTTTTGAGGGCGACCTGGCACCCCTTATTATTGTTGAAGTCGAATTTGATTCTGTTGCTGCGGCAGACAGTTTTACTCCTCCAGAATGGTTTGGAGAGGATGTCACCGAGTCCCGCAAATACCACAACAGCAATCTGGCATTATCTTAACCGATTGGAAAATTCATAGCGCTGGCGTGTCCTTATGGCAAATTTCAAATCATCATACCTTGTCATAAGGTCACCCTCTGGCACTACCACATCTACAACCACTGCCATATCATCTATGAGACGGTCTGTGATATCGTCTCGCATTGATACCAGCACATTGTATTTGTCCTCCATGGTCTCTGCGTCGAGGAACTCCATGAGCTTTGGATTTACGCCCTGATGGTCTGATATGTCATGCTGCTCGTTATTTGAAGTTGTGTTTGCTTTATCTGCACGAATATCGCTTGCGACATGTGAATTGTCCAGCATTTCATCGCTAGATGATGTCTCTGCATTTGATATTTCATTTGTATGCAAAGTCTCGTTTGCCTCTGTATATGCCGTTACATCTTCTGCCGAATCCTCCTCAAGAGAGGCAAGCTCACCATTTTCCAATATCTCCACATGCTCAAAACGGTACTTCTGTGCCACATCCGGGTATTTCACATGGTCTACCTCGCTGACAAACATATCAAGAGGTCTGGCATATATCTCAAAAGTCCCATACAAAGCCTTGTAGATTACAAGCTTCTCCCTGGTTTCTGAGTGGGTTGCCACACCAACTACCTGATACAATTTATTCTTAAAATGTCTATAAAACTCTCCTGTTTTTGGAGTTCTGTCCATGACCGTCATCTCCTTGTAGCAATTATAATTATGCACTTTCATATTTTGCCATTGCATCCGGAACCATATCCAACACTGTGTCTGGCACCGTAAATGAAGCTATCATATCCATGGCCTCACCGAGAAAATCCCTGTCAAAGTTCAAGTCACCGCTGTAGCCCTTTGCCATTAAATCATCTATAGAGCCAAGCAGGCTCTCTTCTGCCAAAATTGCATTGCCATCCGTCTTTAAGGTCTGGCAGGCTGCATCATGCTGTACCTTCTCAGGTGCATGGCTCTCCTTATGTCCGTGAAGCTCTTCGATTTCCTTTAGAGTCTCATCCTCTGCAAGCTTGGCATTGTTGAGCTTAGCTCTATCTACGATGCTTGTATTTTTTTGCAGGTTTTGGGCTACTGTCTGGGTTGTGCTTGCAGTGCCATACTTCTTCTGAAGCTCAGCTTTTTTCCGTCTCATACGCTCCTGCGGATCCATCTGCTGCAGGTCAAGATTCTGTTGTGGCTGTCTCATCCCCTGTTGGTTTGCACAAGCCTGCTGTTGTGGTCTCACGCCTTGCTGACCATTCCATGCTTGCTGGGGTCTCATATTCTGTGACACCATTCTCTGCTGACCGTTCCACGCCTGCTGTCTGCTACTATTCTGCTGTGCGCTCCACGCCTCCTGCACCTGCTGTCTGACAGTCGTCTGCATCTGGTTCAGCACCTGCTGCATCTGCGGTCTTGTCACTTTCTGCTGATTAGTCTTAGCCTTTTTCTTTGAGCTGATAACCAGTGGAATCACAATGAGTAAAATCGTAATTAATACATCCATAACATCCTCCCTAATAGCATTCTCCATTTTTAGAGCTTACACATATCCCTGAGCACAGTGTCAGCATTTTCCTCGCCCTTGACCTTTATTACCTCGGGTCTGATTAAGTCCAGAAATTCTGTCCTGTATATCCTCTCTATCTCACGTACCTTTTCAGCAAAAGGCATCTCTTCCAGCTCCTTGTTGGTATGTGACAGATAGTAATATGCCAGCGCAAACATGTCCGGGTGTGCTCTTTCCAGCCCCTCTTTCGTCAGAGCCATGAGGTTTTCCACCTCACTTTGAAGTATTATGCCATTCTCGTGATTGTCTGCATATTTAGGTCCAAGCTTTATGATTGATTCCAGGGTAGAATGAAAATCTCCATCCGCCTTGCTGATTAAGAATTCATCATCAAAGTTTCCCTGTACCTTCTTAAAATCTCTTATTATTCCCAAAAACTCTTTTTTCTCATTTCCCTCTAATTCATTATATCCGATAATGAGCTGTTCTAACCTCTTAAGACGCTCAAGCAGGTACTCAAGATTTTCCTTTTCTCCATAATAGCGCACAGCCACGTTGACTGCACTCTTTCTGGTTCTTGTATATGTACGGAGCCAGCTCTTGACCACAGCCATATCGGCTCCACCTGCCTGCATCTCGTTTTTAAATTTCTTTTCGCCCTCTTCTAATCCCAGTAACATAATCTCCCCCTGTTACCATACTAACAATCAAAGCTGTCATCGGCATTTACATATACATGGCACATCAAATAACACACAAGCCACGCTACATCACACGCTGCTTAAATCAACTACTCAAGTATCTGTGCCGTAAATGTCACATTATCACTCTCATATAAATCCTTGATTTCAAGTTCCTTATCAGTATAGTATACTACACTATCCTGAATAAAAATAGAATTTATATCATTTTTTGCCAAAGCTGTCACAGAATCAGAGTCAAAATCATCTGCGATATAGTAGTCCTTAGTGGAAAGCAGCACATCACTACATTCCAGATTATCAGAATATGCCACATACTCACTCAGGGCTTCCTTATCCAGTCCGTCTTCCATAGACAGATACTTAGTCCTGATATCACCATCTGCCTGCTCGTAAACCCTGTACTTATCAGCCTCACTGATTGCGTAAGCCCTGTAAGTAACCATGCTCCTCGCCTCATTATAGCTGTAATCTCCTGCCACATAGACTGTATCGCCTTGCAGATTATAGAGGTTACATGCGTATCCATCGTCTGTACTTCCCAGCGCCCTGGTATAACCATCTGTGCTGGAAATGATACCACTTGTATAACCCTGGCTTATAAAAGTATCTGCAATGTAATCCACGATAAAGGCATTTTTCATCCAGTAAAAGTCTATGAAATTGGTTATGTAATTAGTCTTTGCATACTCCAGATAGTCCTGTGAAACAACCAGCTTCACCCTGTTGTCTCCCATAAGCTCCAGATTTACCTGACTCTCATCAGCTGCAAACTGGGCAATCTCACTGTATTCTTTTTTCAAATCCTCATTCATATAAGGATTATAATCCTGAGCCTCTGTATCACTTCCACTGTAAAACACATTATCATAGTAATCATACACAGGTCCCAGATACAGACTTCTGTCTCCGTAGCTTGCAAGCTTCTCAAAGGCTGAGTAAAGCACATCATCCACCACGATTTCCTGGTTAGGATGATTATTTATATAACAGACATTTTTATAGTCATCATTTTCTTCATCAATATTAAACAGTTTGTATGCCTTCACACAAGCATCTGTGTAGGTCTCCTGCAGATTTTTGTAGATGCCTCCGTCCGACAGATTATACTGAAAAACAAAGTCCTCTGAGCAGTTAAGCTCAGAGGATGTACTTGCTTGAATTTCGGACCATCCCTCATCTTGATTCAGGAAGTTCACAAATGCATAAGATAAGAACCCTGCACCAACCACTGCCAAAAGAACGACTATGAAAATTTTGACTTTCGGGTGCTTTTCACTCAGTTCAATCTTTTCTACAGGTTTTGCTAAGCTTGTGTAACGGTCTCTATTATCTCTTGCTTTTTTATTCAATTTAAATCACCACAAATAAAAGTGAAAGAAGTAACAGTGCAACGAGGACTCCAATTACGATAAATCCAGCGATTGCGCCCTTCTTTAATATCTTATAGTTTCTAATGTAGTTGTGCTTCTTACAGATAAGCGCAGCTATAATACCAATGATTGGAAGGAAGAATGAGAGCACTCCATACCATACGTTTCCTGTATCATGTACAGGTGATGAGAGGAACTCATCTGTAATAATCTGGTCAATAGCCTCGTTCTGCTTAGCCTCAACCTCTTCTCTTGATGTATTCTCATCAAGAATCTGGATAGACTTAACAGGCACGCCTGCCTCTCTAATCTTCTTGTATTCCTCAATTTCCTTCTTGTTACCATATACCCAGTGGTCATGTCCGATATTTACGAACTCTGGCTTATCCACGCTGTAATCATGGATTGATGGGTCATATGTGTAAAGAACCTTGTTCTTCTCAAGCTTAGGATCCGGAATAGGAATAGCTGAAATAAGGGAATGTGTGTATGGATGAAGAGGGAAATCAAATAATTCCTCTGCATCTGCTACCTCTACGATTCTACCCTTATAGATAACACCGATTCTATCTGAGATAAATCTTACGATAGAAAGGTCATGTGCTATAAATAAATATGTTACATCCTTTTCCTTCTGGAATTTCTTCATCAGGTTAAGTACCTGGGCACGGATTGAAACATCAAGGGCTGAAATAGGCTCATCAGCTACTACAAGCTCTGGCTCCATAACCATGGCACGGGCAATTCCGATACGCTGTCTCTGTCCACCTGAGAACTCATGAGGGTAACGGGTCAGATGCTCTGGGAGCAGACCTACCTCTTTAATCATGTTCTCAACCTTCTCAACACGCTCTGCCTCACTATTGTAGAGGTGGAAGTTGTTAAGACCCTCAGATACAATGTAATCTACAGTAGCACGCTCATTAAGAGATGCCGCTGGATCCTGGAATACCATCTGAATATTTCTGATAACTTCACGGTCAAGGGATTTTGGAATCTTTCCTGAAATAGGAACACCCTTGTAGTAAATCTCACCATTTGAAAGAGGGTTAACTCTGATTACTGCACGACCGATTGTGGTCTTACCTGAACCAGACTCTCCAACAAGTGAGAAGGTCTCTCCCTTGTGGATGTCGAAAGAAGCATCAGTTACAGCCTTTACTGCGTTGTCTCCCTTTCCAAATGTGATATCAATATTTTTAAGAGATAAGAGTATCTCTCTACCATTTTCATCTATAGGACCATGTTCTGGTAATTTTTTAACATGGCCGCCATTCTTTTGATTAGACACTTTTAAATCTCCTATATGTTAAATGCTTTTACGAGTTTCTCATGTATATCCTGAATAGCCTCTGGCTTTTCAATCTTTGGAGCTCTAGGATCCAGTAACCATGTTTTGGCATAGTGTGTATCTGTCACCTTGAACATAGGTGGCTCCTTTAAGGTATCAATCTTCATACAGTACTGGTTACGAGGTGCAAAAGCATCTCCCACAATCTGGTTGTAGAGTGAAGGTGGTGTACCTGTAATAGAGAAAAGTGTTGTATTTCTCTGAGCCAGCTGTGGAAGTGATGATAACAATGCCCATGTATATGGATGACGTGGGTCATAGAATACTTCCTCAACTGTACCAAGCTCTACAATCTGTCCTGCATATAATACAGCTACTCTGTCTGCGATATTAGCAACTACACCAAGGTCATGTGTGATGAATACGATTGTGTAGTTGAATTCCTTCTGAAGATCCTTTATGAGTCTTAAAATCTGTGCCTGAATAGTAACATCAAGAGCAGTTGTAGGCTCATCACAAATAAGAATCTTTGGCTGGCATGAAAGCGCAATAGCGATAACGATACGCTGTCTCATACCACCAGAATACTGGAATGGGTAATCATCATAACGAGCCTCTGCGTTAGGAATACCTACCTTTTTCATAAGCTCGATTGCACGCTTACGCGCCTCAACCTCAGAGCATCCCTGATGCTTGATGATGATTGAGCTAATCTGTTTACCAATAGTGATAATTGGGTTAAGAGAAGTCATTGGATCCTGGAATACTGTAGCAATTCTTCTACCACGAATCTGTGTCCAGTCCTTCTCATCCTTGATATTTGCAAGGTTTAATACACATACACCATGTAATGTATCTGCTGTCTCGTCAAGATAAGCAACACGGAAAGCGATATCGTCAAATACCACGTTCTTCTGCTCATCATCATTTAAGTCAACGCCCATCTTCATAGCTTCCTCAAGAGCCTTACAAAGCTCCTTAATCAGCTTGTTACGGCGTCTTGGCTTAAATCTTCCAACTGAAAGATATACCTCCTTGGCGATAAGCTCGTTACGCTTCTTTGTATCCTCAGATACAGTTCCTGCGATTTCCTTGGCATACTGGGCTGTAAGCTCACCAAGCTTGTCTGAGTATTCCTTCTCATAAGCTGTGTCAGCCTTAGCTGCAGCCTCATGCTCTTTGATTTTCTTTTCCTTATCAGCTTCAACCTCTTTGATTTTAGCTTCAAGAGCCTTAATATCCTTTGAAAGCTCAGAAATTTCTGCCTTATCATGCTTAGAGTCAAGAGTGAGCTTCTTGTTGAATTTCTCAGTCTTTTCTCTTGTAAGTTCATGTACCTTCTCGTCGAATTTAGCCTTTTCCTCGTCAGATAAGGTATGCTTAATCTGCCT
This sequence comes from Senegalimassilia sp., assembly GCA_963659315.1. Lineage (GTDB taxonomy): Bacteria > Bacillota > Clostridia > Lachnospirales > Lachnospiraceae > Roseburia. The sequence goes on from CAVKUD010000034.1 coordinate 16,406, forward strand.
CTCAGCCTCAAGCTCCTTCATCTTCTTGTAGGTATCAGCACCAAACTCATAGCGGGAAGCATTGTCCAATGTCATCTTAATCTGTTTTACAGCAGCTCTTGCCTTATCATCATAATCTACATGTGTATCAGCAAGCTCAGGGTCATTGTAGATGATACGACCCTGGTCGATAAATCCGTTGCTGTCAAGCATTCCTGCGAATGTCTTTGTGAAAACAGATTTTCCTGAACCAGACTCTCCTACGATAGCGATTGACTCGTTCTCGTAGATATCAAGTGAGATTCCACGGATAGCAGTAAGGATTCTACCACGCACATGGAATTTTACGTTTAAGTTTTCTATCTGTAATAATACTTTCTTGTCTTCCATTACTGCACCTCTTACATATGTGTTCTAGGATCTGAAGCATCACCTAAGTTCTGTCCTACTACATATAACACGATTGAAATAATAGCAGAAACAACAACAGGGCTCCAGAACTCAAACTGCCATCCTGGTGTTACCATTGCATTCTCAGCGTCATAAATCAGACGTCCGAGAGATCTGTCAGAAAGTCCAAGTCCGATATATGAGAGGAATACCTCCATACCGATATATGATGGAATCTCTGTAGCAAGCTGTGTAACGATTACTGATGTCATAAATGGCAAAATGTTTTTCATGGCAATCTTAACTGTAGATGTACCAAGACACTTTGACGCAAGGTTGTACTCACGGTCACGGATGATGATAACCTGTGTTCTGATGAAGTAGGCGATTGCAATCCATCCTGTGATAGTGAATGCAAGTACCATAACCCAGAAGCTAGGTGTGAGAAGCATAACCATAACTGCGATAACAAGAAGGTATGGAACATTAGCGATAATGTTGTATACCTGAATCATAAACATATCGAATTTCTTTGAAAATCCCCAGATTGCACCAACAATAACACCGATTGTCATGTTGATTGCAGCACATACAAATGCCAGGGAAATAGAAATTCGTGAGCCATACCAGACAGCATCAAATGTCGACTGTCCAGATGCACCTGTTCCTAAAATCCAGTGAATGCTGAAACCAAGCTGCTTGATAGCCTTTGCAGGGCTTAAGTGCTTTGAAGCAGAATTCATAAGGTTTGCAAACTTATCATACTCTACAAACTGAGGATATAAGTACGCCATAAGTACAATCACTCCCAGAAGTGCAAGCATGATGATATTTATTTTTTTCTTAAAAAATACACGGAATACAGACTGCCAGTATGAATATCTAGGCGCTGTAATCTTCTCAGATTCGAGGTCGCTGTGGGAAACCGGTGCAAACAGCTCCTCATCTGATAATCCAAATTCTTTTAAATCATTGTTCATTTTATCTTACCTGTCCTTTGATGAGAATGAAATTCTTGGGTCAACAAGTGACATAAGTATGTCTCCTAAGATAAGGGAAACTACTGTAAGTACTGCGTAGAATAATGTAACACCTACAATAACACCATTATCGTACTTGTTAATCGCCTCTGTAAGCAAGTTACCAGCACCAGGAACCAGATATACACGCTCTGTGATAATAGCTCCTGTCATAGCAAAAAGTACTGCTGCCGGAATACCCTGTACAATAGGAATAACCGCATTCTTGAAAATATGCTTTGTAAAGATTTCCTTCTCTGTAAGTCCACCGCTTCGTGCAAACTTAACATAATCAGAATTCATCTGGTCAATCATGTAACGGCGGAGCCACTTCATAGTTCCACCAGCTGCTGGCAATGCCAGAGACACGATTGGAAGAATGTACATAAGCTTGCTGTTTGACTCCAGGTCAAAGGTTGTTGGGAGATTAAATACTGATCCACCAATAGCCTTAAACAGGAAGATATATGCAAGTGAAGGTACTGCAAGGATAAATACGATATAAAAAGTACCAATCTTGTCTACCAGCTTATCCTTCTTTCTTGCCATTGCTATACCAATTGGAACACCAATGATATATGAAATAATTGTTGAAATAATACCGATTATAAATGAGAATCCAATCTTAGAATGTGACTTCTTGACTGTATCTACATTTGTGTAATCGTCTACATATCTCGCCTCAAACACCTTACTTGTTGTAAGAGAGTTTGCCATATATGTTGCTGAATGAAGGTCATCAGCACTTGCCTCTGTAAGTCCTGTAGGATATGTAATCTCAGACTTAACGAAAGCACCCTGTGCCTTGTTCATTGTTCTGAATACATCCTGTCCTTCATTTACACTATATGAAGTTCCTAAATTTATTGTAACTATATTCTGATGAATATAAGGGAATTTCGAATCAAAATATATCAGATACTTGTGTGTTGTACCATTTCCCATTACAGCAGGTGAGAATTTCTCTCCTCCATATACTGGGTCATGCCAGGTAAATGATATTCCTCTGTCCTCGTCTGCTATATTTGCCACATTGTCAATGCTGTCAATCTCAATAAGGTGTGTGAAATAATTTAACAGACGTTTTGCTATAGGCACATTTCTATATGCATATAACTGCTGGGTACCACCATCCGCTACCTTTTTCGCATTCATCATGACAGCGTCAAGACGAACTACCTTGTAGCCCTTTGATTTGTAGTACTCTGTATACTGCTTTACATACTGCTGTACGATTTCAGAATCCTTGTCAGCTGTTCTTCCAATGCTTACAGCCTTAGATCTGGTCTCCTCGTCGATTTCGCCCTTGTCGCAAAGCTCCTGTAAGTAGTCAGCATATGGTACATAATCTAAGTAGCCATACTCCTCCCACTTGGAATACTTGTATGTTATTTTTGTATTGTTACTCTGATGAGTATATGTCTGATCTTTTGCAAAAATCAGGTTTCTGTCCATTACAGAATAGATAAGAATCATAACGATTCCAACAATGATTACCAATGAAAATAATCCGTATAATATTCGTTTTGTTAAATATTTTGCCATAGTCGTTCACTCATTAAAATGGGCAAGAGAATGGCAGAGCCATCCTCTTGCTCTAATCTTTAGATATTTTATTTTAAGAAATCTTAGAAGATACCAAGACTCTTTGTAACGTATCCAGCGTAATCTGGAAGGAATGTATCAAGGTATGTCTGTGGATCTCCATAGTCTGGACCCCATCCTGATAAATCGAATAAGTCGAAGTTATCTTCGTATCCATAGCTTGTGTAGTATCCTGTGTATAACCATGTTGTCTGGTCATTACAATCTACAAGGTTAACCTGTACGAGTCCCTCAAGACCTTCCTCAAGTGACTTCTTGTATACGTTTGCTCTGTTTGTGTAAGTCTCATCTGCTGATGGATATGGAAGGTCAAGCTGGATTGGGTTGTCTGCTGTAATCTCAAGACCCTCTGCCTTAAGCTCCTCAACAGCCTGTGCCATTTCCTCACGAGCATTGTCTACATTGTACCATCCATCATATCCGTCTGACTGCTGGTCAGCTGTTGAATCC
>CAVKUD010000035.1:0-19395 GCA_963659315.1 Senegalimassilia sp.
ACGTTATACTCTCTCAAGGCCTTGTAGAGCTTTGGTATAAATTTGTCTGCTACATCCTTATGTACCACAACTGACTCACAGGCATTGCATACACTGATTCGCTGGGTCTTTGCATTTATAATAATATCAATAGCCATATCAAAGTCAGCATCCTTGTCTACATATACATGGCAGTTTCCTGTTCCAGTCTGGATTACAGGTATAGTCGAATTCATAACCACATTCTGGATAAGCCCTGCGCCGCCTCTTGGAATCAGAAGGTCTACATATCTGTTCATCTTCATAAATTCATTGGTGGTCTCCCTGTCTGTGCTCTCAATAAGGCTTAAGGCACCAGCTGGAATATCATTTTTCTTAAGAACCTTTTTAAGCACTGATACGATGGCAATATTAGAATTGATAGCATCGCTTCCGCCCTTTAAAATCACACAGTTGCCAGTCTTAAAGCATAAACCAAAGGCATCTGTTGTCACATTTGGTCTTGCTTCAAAAATAATACCGATAACACCAATTGATACACGTTTTTTCCCGATAATAAGTCCGTTAGGTCTTCTTGTCATACTTATTACTTCACCGATTGGGTCATTAAGCTTTGCAATCTGGCGCAGACCGTCAGCCATTCCCTCTATCCTATCCTTAGTCAGAGTCAGTCTGTCAATCATAGCCTCTGCCATAAGCTTTTCCCTGGCATTTGCCACATCAAGCTCATTTGCCTTCAATATCTTGTCAGTATGCTTGATAAGGCTGTCTGCGCACTGGTTTAAAACAGTGTTTTTTAAATCAGTGTCCAGTGTACCAACCTTTATTCTGGAATCATGTGCAGCACTACATATTTCTTCTAATTTTGTCATTGATGAAGACCTCTCTTTTCTCAGTAATAAGTGCATCCATGGGAACATCCGATGAATATGCTTCCCAGTCTGGATATATTTGAAAATCAAATGCTATCCCTATTTTGGTTATATTTGTGTATCTACTGAAATATTTATCATAAAAGCCCCTGCCATAGCCTATCCGGCTTCCCTTCTCCGAAAAAACAAGTCCCGGAACAAGGCACAGTGTCTTATCTGTCGGAGTGATAATTGGGCATTTGGCAGAAGGCTCCATAATATGAAAATTACCCTCTGATAAATCTTTAACAGAGTCTGTCCTGTAAAAATCCATGTCATTTTCGCCAGATTTGTGGACTCTTGGAAAAGCAACCGTCTTTCCCATGGCTAATGCCCATTTTATAAAATGGCTCAAATCCACCTCATTATTTGCTGATGCATACATCAGATATGTATCGTATGCTGTAATATCAGTTTTTGTCTTTTGAGCTTCTGTATCTCGAGCCTCTATATATTTAATAAGCTTATCGCATATAAGCCTGCTGTTTTCCTCCACAAAAGCCTCTGATAATAAATTTCTCTTCTGCTTTATCTCCTTACGAAGTGATTCCTTTTTTACCATATTTTTCACCAAGATTTTCTACTGAACCATCTTCGTTTACCATATCTATATTGTTGAGCTGGCTTCTCAAATTGCTCTTTACGCTGGCAACAAACTCTTTTCTGAGTATTGCCTGTTCCTTCTTTTCAGCCTCTGTAAGTCCTTCAGCCTGTGACTTCCTATATAATTCATTTATTCTGTTGATTTTTTCGTCTGTCATTATCCAATTGTCTCCATAATATAATTTTCCAGCACAAAATTAGGCTCCTTCTGCGCATGGAATTTGGTTCCCACAAAATCATCCTCCAGTATCTTATAGAGTACTGAAAAATCATTTGCATTTGCTATTATCATATCCGCACCGGAATTAGTAGCTATCTTTGCAGCAGTAAGCTTTGTTGCCATGCCGCCGGTTCCCACATTGCTTCCTGTGCTGTCCTTTGCCATTCCAAATATAGAATCATCAATTTCCTTGACATCCTTTATAAGCTCTGCATTTGGATTAGTATGCGGATCATCAGTATACAAGCCGTCAATATCTGAAAGCAGCACTAAAAGGTCTGCATTTACAAGGCTTGATACCAGGGCAGAAAGTGTGTCATTGTCACCAAACTGCATCTCGTATGTACTTACCGTATCATTTTCATTTACTATAGGAACAACTCCCAATTTAAAGAGCTCCTCAAAAGTATTTGTAGCATTTTCTCGGGATACAGGATTTATCATGGTGTTTTTAGTCATAAGCACCTGACCTGAAGTCTGGTTATACTCGCCGAAAAGCTTCTGATAAGTCATCATCAGCCGTCCCTGACCTACAGCAGCACAAGCCTGCTTTGTAGATATATCCTTTGGTCTTTCCTTAAGCCCTATTGCATCACTGCCTACAGCGATGGCGCCAGAGCTGACCAGACATACATCCTTTCCCTGATTTCTCAAATCACAGATAGCCCTCACCAGTTTTTCCATCTTTAGAAAATTCACACTTCCTGTCTCCTGATGGGTCAGGGAGGACGAACCTACCTTAATTACTATTCTTTTGTATTCCTTTGATGCCTGCATAATCAATTCCCTTTTTGTCATTCTAATACACCTACGTTAACATACATAGATTACTGTAACATATATTTATCAAAAATACAAAATCTATTTATTGGTTGTTTCAAAAAAATTATTGTGATATAAATAAATCGTGACTTTAAACAAGCTATCAGGTCACAATATATACGCAAGGACAATTATTTATATGAAAAAGAAAGTTTCCTTTATTCTCACAATATGCCTTATATCGGTTTTACTTTACATATGTACTAATCTGAAATCAGACGCAGACGCAAAGGTAACAAAATCAGGCTTTTATTTTGACACAATCATAAGCATTACCCTCTACGGTACAACAGATGAGTCATATATAGACGAATGCTTTAATATGGCTTCAAAATACGAAAATCTCCTGTCAAACACTATTGCGGACAGTGATATAAGCAGAATCAATGCCAATGCCGGTCAACAGGCAGTTGAGGTAAGTGATGATACAATCGAAATCCTTAAGGCAGGGATAAAATACGGAGACTTAAGCGGCGGTGCCTTTGACATCACAATCGGTAATCTCTCATCCCTCTGGAATTTTTCTGAAATAGCAGAAAATACAGATTCAGATGACAACGAGGTGGATGCGTCATATCTGCCATCAGATGAAGAGATAGCTTCTATTATAAAGCATATTGACTACACCAAAATCGAAATTGACGGCAATAAAGTTAAGCTTCTGGACGCAGATGCCAAGCTTGATTTAGGCGGAATTGCCAAGGGCTTTATAGCAGACAAGATGAAAGCCTATCTCACATCTGAGGGAATAACATCAGGCTTTATAAACCTGGGCGGCAACGTACTAACACTGGGAGAAAAGGCAGACGGTTCAGATTATACAATAGGCATCCAGAAGCCCTTTGACGAATCTGGAAATGCAATTACAACTGTGGAGGTAAAGGATAAGTCTGTCGTAACCTCCGGAATATATGAGAGATACTACAGAGTAGATGGAAAAATCTATCATCATATACTGGATGTGTCAACGGGCTACCCATATGACAACGGATTGTATTCTGTGACCATAATAAGTGATTCTTCCATGGATGGGGATGCACTGAGCACTATATGCTTTGCCCTGGGGCTGGATAAGGGTATGGAGCTGATTGAGTCACTGGATGATGTGGAGGCTGTATTTGTGACGGATGATTACGAGATTATATCCTCGTCAGGGGTATAGCAGTTCTGGGATGTCAATAAATATATGCTTTGGTGCTTCCCACCTTAGAGGTTTTGAAAATCGGATGACATACAGTGTATTTTGCAGAAAAAATATGAAGTTAGCCACGGCAGCGATTTCGGATAGGTTATATAAATTCTGAATGCTTATTCATTTCTATATGTACTGGAACGCCGTGGCAGTTCATATTGTTTTCTGCAAAACAACTGTATGCCATCCGATTAATTTTAGGTTTTGGGTGGGAAGCTATCTCAGTTAATTATAATATATATAATTCGACAACATATAAAACTCATACAGAATATAGCTGATAATTGACTCAATAATTATAATTTACTAAATTATTTGAGGTTATATAATATACTGCCATTTCATTTTAATTTAGATTCATTAATCTCAGCTTCTGCGGATATACTCCGAATGTCAAATCAGTCACATCCGCCACATATTCCCCATCTGCATGTAAGGTCATCTTCTGGTTTGAATGTATCGTAGCTTCTTTACATGACACAAGATTAAAGCCTTTGATATGGGTATGCTTTCCTGCGACCAGAAATGGCAGACACAAGAAGGTAATCCCCTTGGGTATGCCTGATGCACTGCTTATTGATAATTTGCCATCATATGGATTAGCATCTGGTGCCATGGGTACGCCACCACCCTCCGCCCTTAGATTCATTGCCGCAGCAAATATGGTTTTCTTTAATGTCTTTTTATTATTGTCATAACTTATCTCAAAATCTGCTGTCTTCATGGAAAACAGTGTGATTATTGTCAGAAGTACATATGTAAGGCTGCCCAGTCCAAGCTTATTTAAGACCTTTTTGAGCTTTGAGGTAAGGGCTTTCTTGCAGACTATTGCATCTAGTCCTATGCCAGAGCTTATACCAAAGAGCTTCTTTTTACCATGTCCCCATCTGACAAGGCCTATATCCATAGGCTTATAGCTGTCTGCCCCCGCTTTATATGAAGAGATAATCTGCTGTAGATTTTCTTCTGGGGACTTGGGCAAGCCTAACCCTCCACCGAAATCATTTCCTGAACCCGTTGGAATAATGCCAAAGCGTACCTTGTCAAAGTCTGCTATTCCATTTATGACTTCATTCATAGTGCCATCGCCGCCGATTACAACTATGCAGGTGTCATCTTCTGGTCTTTGTGATATTTCCGATGCAAGCCTTGTGGCATGGTTTTTGCCCTGAGTCACCATATATTCATATGGGACGTCTGCTTTTATCAGGCTTTGCTGGATGTCCTTCCAGATTTGTCTGGCTTTGCCGGAACGTGATGTCTCGTTGACGATAAAATACAGCATATGTTTTCTCCTTGTATTATAGATTTATTACGACGTGCCCAGCCCAGAAAACTTATAGTTTCCTGGGCTGTACGGGCATTCGCCCTATCAAATATGATAAACATGATTGCTCCTGTGCAAGCACATCGCACTCATATTTATCATATTTGGCACGTCTCATCGCTTACGCTCATATATATCATATCACAAAAAGCCAGAATATATTTCAAAAAAGAAATATATTCTGGCTTTAATGCTATATCAATTTATTGCATTATAAAATGATTTTCTTAGGACACTTCTCTGCACAGATACCACATCCTGTACATTTATCCTGGTCGATGTAAGCAATATTGTCAACTACATGTACTGCATCTGAAGGACAGTTCTTCTCACATAAGTGACATCCAATACATCCAACAGAACATGCTTTCATAACATCTTTACCCTTATCCTTAGAGCTACATCTTACAATATGAGCTGCATCATAAGGTACTAACTCAATAAGGTGCTTTGGACATGCAGCAACACACTTGCTACAAGCCTTACATTTCTTTACATCTACCTGTGCTACTCCATCTACTACATGAATTGCATCAAATGGACAAGCCTTAACACAGCTTCCATAGCCTAAGCAGCCATAATTACAAGACTTTGGTCCGCCATTTGGAACAAATGACATAGCGACACAATCCTGTACACCTGAATAATCATAGTCTACGTTTGCCTTCTCGCATGTACCAGCACATTTTACAAAGGCAACCTTTTTAACACCTGCGCCTGCTTCAACGCCCATGATTTCAGCGACCTTGGCAGCTACAGGATCTCCACCTACAGGACACTGTCCTACTGGAGCTTCTCCCTTTGCAATTGCGGCTGCAAGACCAGAACATCCGGCATAACCACAACCACCACAGTTGTTTCCTGGAAGAACACCTAAAATAGCCTCTTCCTTAGGGTCTACTTCTACCTTAAATTTTTCTCCAGATATTCCGAGGAAAAATCCAAGAATTATACCAACACAGCCAACAACAAGGGCTGCTACAATAATTGCAGTAATATTCATATCTCTTTTCCTCCTAAATCATTCCTGAGAATCCCATGAATGCAATTGACATAAGACAAGCTGTAATTAATACAATTGCTGTTCCCTGGAATGTTTTTGGAATATCATTGTACTCAATCTTCTCACGAAGTCCAGCCATAAGTACGATTGCGATAAGGAATCCTACTGCTGTGAAGATTCCATAAACCATACTGTAAAGCAATGACATACCAAATCCCATATCAGAATAGTTTGTAACTGAGTTAAGTGCAACACCAAGTACTGCACAGTTTGTTGTAATAAGTGGTAAGTAAACACCTAATGACTGATAGAGTGCAGGCATTTTCTTCTTTAAGAACATCTCAACAAACTGAACTAAAGCAGCAATTACAAGAATAAATACAATAGTCTTTAAGTATGTAAGGTCAATTCCCATTGCAAGAAGCTTAGGATTTGCAAGAATACCACCATAAATAATCTGGGTAAAGAATGTAGCAATAGCGATAACGAAAACTACTGCTCCACCCATTCCAGCTGCTGTCTCAATTTTCTTGGAAACACCAAGGAATGGACAAATACCAAGGAACTGGCTTAATACTACGTTGTTTACGATAGCTGAAGCAACCGCAACCAATGCTAATGATGCGAATGTACTCATTATTTATCCCCTCCTTCTGTAGCTTTTACTTCTGGTTTCTTAGCTGCACTAGGACAAGCTGCACCACAATGAGCACAGTCACCAGCAAGACAGCCAGCAGGCTCTGCAAGAGGAGTTCCCTTTGCATCCATCTTTCTTCTGATAATGTTCATACCAGCTACAAGGAATGCAAGTACAAGGAATGCACCAGGAGCCATAATAAAGATTGTGATTGGTGTAAACCACTCACCAAAAATCTGTACGTTAAATGCTGTTCCAGCACCAAGAATCTCACGGATAAGACCGATAATAGTAAGTCCCATTGTGAAACCAAGTCCCATACCAATACCATCAAAGATAGACTCTACAGGACCATTCTTTGAAGCATAGCTCTCTGCACGGCCTAAGATGATACAGTTAACTACGATAAGTGGAATATATACACCTAAGGCAGCTGATAAGCTAGGTAAATATGCCTGCATAAGGAACTGTACAACTGTAACCAGTGAAGCAACAATTACGATATAAGCTGGCATACGGACACCATTTGGAATAATTTTTCTAAATAAAGAAATTAAAAGGTTAGAACAAATCAAAACAACTGTTGTTGAAAGACCCATTCCAAGTCCATTGATTGCTGATGATGTAACAGCAAGTGTTGGACACATACCAAGCATTAATACAAATGTTGGGTTTTCTTTGATAATACCGTTATATAAACGCTCTACATATTTGTTCATTATTCAGCACCTCCCTGTAATTCACTCTGGAAGTAAAGAATTGCTGCATTACAGCCATTTGCCATAGCCTTTGATGTAATTGTAGAACCTGTAATTGCCTCAATCTGATTATCAGCAGATGGAGTAGTTTTTACAACCTCAAAAGTATCAACAAGCTTGTTCTGGAACTGGCTGTAGAAGGACTCCTCTTCTGCTTTCATACCAAGACCAGGTGTCTCAGAAATATCTGTAATTGAATATCCGTTTACAGTTCCGTCATTCTGGATACCAACAGAGAAAGTAATGCTTCCCTGGCTTCCGTCCTTTGCAGTAACTGTAATAACATATCCTAAAGTATTTCCACTGGCATCAAGTGCTGTCTGGATATCATCGATTGTATCGCTGTATCCGGCATCTGATACTAAGCTGTCAGCGGCATCCTTATCATAATCCACAGCCTCAAAGCTGTCTGCATCTGAAAATACTTCCATGTATGCAGCCTGGGCTGTTGCAAGGTTAGCAGCATCGATTGATGGTTTTGTAATTCCATATACAAGTGCAAGAATAAAACCAAGGACAAGTGTAAATGCTGTTAAGATCAAAGCGTCATGTACGATTTGTTTATTCATTCTTCTTTGCCTCCTTTACCTGTCCGAAAGCTCTTGGTACTGTAAATCTCTCAATAAGAGGTACAAGGATGTTGCTTAAGATGATTGAGAAGGAAACACCCTCTGCGTTTGCACCGAAGCAACGGAAAATACCTGTTAAAAGACCACAGCAGATACCAAAGATGATTTTTCCCTTAGGAGTAATAGGTGATGTAACATAGTCTGTTGCCATGAAGAAGGCTCCAAGCATAAGACCACCACCACATAACTGTGCTACCACATAGCTGAAATCAAATCTGCTTGCTCCGAAGAAGAACATAAATACAGCAAATGTGATAATGTATGCTCCAGGAATCTTTAAGTCAATAACACCTAATAAAATAAGGATAATTGCTCCAATAAGGATGGCGATAACTGATGTCTCACCGATTGTTCCTGCAGTATTTCCTATTAACATATCTCTGACATTTACAGCAGATACACCGCTCTCTCTGATAAGAGCAAGTGGAGTTGCACCAGAGTAAACGTCTACGCCGTTTCTTGTAACGTTAAAGTTTGTCATGTCTGCGGCAAATGCAATAAGTAAGAAGCATCTTGCACCAAGTGCAGGGTTCATGAAGTTCTGTCCAAGACCACCAAAGATACACTTAACGATTGCAATTGCGAAAACACCACCAATAACAGCTTCCCACCATGGAAGTGAAACTGGAAGGTTTAATGCAAGTAATAAACCTGTTACTACAGCACTTAAATCTCCGACTGTATTCTTTTTATGTACAATCTTGTCAAATACCCATTCTGTTGCCACACAAGTAGCAATTGTAATAAGAATAAGCAATAAAGCTTTTAAACCAAAGTTGTAAATACCAAAGAGACTTGTTGGAAGTAAAGCTATGATAACATACAGCATTATTCTACTTGTGGAATCTTTGGCACGTACATGTGGTGATGAAGATACATGATATAAATCACTCACAATAATCCACCTCTTTCTTTTTATTTGCTAGCCTGTTTTCTCTTCTCTGCCAAAACAAGCTTCTTCATAGTTTTAATTGGCTGAGCCACCTGTCTTCTTGATGGACAAGCGAATGTACATGAACCACACTCTATGCACTCAAGACCATTCCACTCTTCAAATTCCTTCATAAGTCCATTGTTAGCGAACTTAGCAAGTCTGCTTGGAATAAGTTGCTCTGGGCATGCCTCTACACAGCGTCCACAGTTGATACAAGCCAGAGGCTCATACATAGCGACCTCATCCTTTGCAAGACAAAGAATAGATGAAGATGTCTTTGTAGTTGGAATATCAAGGCTGAACATAGCAAATCCCATCATAGGACCACCAGAGATAATCTTCTCAGGCTGTACCTTAAATCCGCCAGCAGCATCGATAAGCTCCTGATATGGAGTTCCTATGCTGTAAAGGAAGTTAGAAGGATTTGCAACTGCATCACCAGTAACTGTTGATACACGCTTCATAACAGGAAGACCATTCTTAACTGCATTGTATACAGCAATAATTGTCTCTACGTTATCAACTATACAGCCAGCATCTGCTGGAAGCATCTTGGAGTTGATGTCACGTCCTGTTGTTGCATGGATAAGCTGACGCTCACCACCCTGAGGATACTTAGTGAGTAACTCACATACCTCAATTCTTGGCTCATCCTTTGTGAGCTCTTTTAATTTAGCAATTGCCTCTGGCTTGTTGTTCTCGATTCCGAGAATACCCTTTGCATTGTCAAACAACTGCAAAATAATGTTCATACCAGCGATTAATTCCTCTGGATTTTCAAGCATTCTACGATAGTCAGCTGTAAGATATGGCTCGCACTCTGCACAGTTTGCAATAACGTACTCAATCTTATCAGGCTCCTTTGGAGAAAGCTTAACGTGAGTTGGGAAACCTGCACCACCCATTCCGACAACGCCGGCTTCCTTTACTTTGTTGATAATCTGTTCCTTTGTGAGAGTTTTGACATCATCAACAACGTCATATTCTACCTCTTTAAATTCACCATCGCTCTCGATGATAATACTGTTTACCATATCTCCAACAGCTACACGGCGCTTTTCAATTGCCTTAACTGTACCTGATACAGATGAGTAAATAGGAGAAGAAACGAAGCCGCCTGCTTCAGCAATCTTCTGTCCTTTCAATACTGTATCACCAACAGCTACAATTGGAGTTGCCGGTGCGCCAATATGCTGAGATACTGGATAAACTAGTTCACCCTTGGGTAAAACTTCTTTAATAGGTGCATTTTCAGCAAGATCCTTGCCTTCGTATGGATGCACGCCACCAACAAATGATTTTAAACCCATTTTCGTGTCCCTCTTTCTGTGTATTTTACTGAAATAGACATACTGTTTCAGTATTTATGTATGAATTATACCACTTAATTCCTGTATAATATTGTACTTTTTTAAGAACCTTATGTTATAATATTAACAACCTGTCGAAAACACATGATTTTAAGGGATTAGTGATATGAAAACAATTCACAAGGAAGAATTATATGTAAAAAATGACAAATTGATTGACAAAATATATGATGAGGAATCTATATTTTTTGATATAGAGACTACAGGCTTCTCTCCCACCAGTGCAAGCGTCTACCTGATTGGCTGTGCCAGACGAAAGGGCAAGCACATCTGCATAGACCAGTTTTTTGCGGAGAGTCCAAAAGAAGAAAAGGTAATCATATCTGCCTTTGTGGAGCTGCTCAAGCAGTACAAGACCATTATATCCTTTAATGGTGTAGGATTTGATATTCCTTTCTTAAAAGCTAAATGCAATTTATATGATATAGCTGAGAATTTTTCAGGCTACAACTATCTCGATATTTTTAAATCAGTATCACAGATTAAGTTTTTGCTCAATCTGGAAAACTACAAGCAGAAAACTGTGGAAAAATTCCTTGGAATAGACCGGGCGGATAAATACAATGGCGGCGAGTTAATCAATGTGTATTATGAATTTGTAAAAAGCAGGGATGAGGAAGCTCTTGAGCTTTTGATGCTCCACAATTATGAGGATGTCCTCGGCATGACCAATCTCCTGCCAATTCTGTCATATGTGGAATTCTTTAATGGGCAGTATTCGATTACCGAGTCAAAAATAGAGCCATATAAGACGATAGACGGTCAGGAAAAGTATGAGTTTATCATCAGCTTAAAAAATGATTATCTGATTCCAAAGCGATTATCTAAAAAGACGGATTCCTTTTATCTGATATTAAATAAGGAGACCGCCTCTATCCGAGTGCCCATATACTCAGGCGAGCTAAAGTATTTCTTTGAAAATTACAAGGATTACTACTATCTGCCAGAGGAGGACAGAGCCATACATAAAAGCCTTGCAAGCTTTGTAGACAAGGATTTCAAAGAAAAATGTCACGCTAATAACTGCTACACCAGGAAGCATGGGGATTTTCTTATTCAATATTATGATATAATGAATCCTGAATTTAAGGCAGATTATAAAGACAAGTTTTCATATTTTGAGTTAACTGATGATTTTTGTGAGTCAGATGTGATGCTCAGAAGATACGTCGAGCACATACTTAAAGTTTTAGCCAGTGGGAAGTGATTCCCCCTGGCTATTTTTAGGCTCTGGTCTCCCACATTTCTTTGATCATTATGTTTACATGCTCAGTCCGCACTTCATTCAGTAGGGAAACCTTTACATTCTCACGTATTCCATAAGCTTTAAAGCCAAGCTTCTCCTGAACCCTCTTAGACTTCGCATTACCATCATAATAACCGCACCAGACAGTCCTCATGCCAAGCTCTGTAAAACCTCTCTTTATAAGGGCAGCAGCAGCCTCAGGCATATAACCCTTACCCCAGAACGGTTTTCCCAGCCAGTAGCCAAGCTCGCACTCATCATCACGATTAGTCATAGCTGTATTTCCATTCAGCTTTAATTCTATTGAACCAATCGCAATATTATCTTCTTTTTGACAAATTGCATAACATTCTGGATAAGACAGGACATTTTTAATTACGTCCCTGCTCTCATCCACATTATTATGGCATGGCCAGCCTGCTATAGGACCGACATCAGGGTCTTTTGCATATTCAAATAGACTCTCTGCATCCGTATCTTCCCACTTTCTTAATATCAAACGTTCTGTTTTTATCACAGCCATAAACGTTCTCCTTATCTTTAGTCAACTTCTACCACCTGCAGCTTTTACTGCATACTTTGGTTAACATAAAACCTACCTCTGGCATTAAAACAAAAGGCAGTCCATAAGGACTGCCCATAAAACCAAATCAAGGCTTCTCAAAGTAGAAGCTGCTCATACGATTAAATCCCAATTCCTTGTAGTTGCTAATCTGCTCTGTACTTCCTATAAAAAGCACACCCTTTGACTTAAGAGAACCATAAAAATTCTTATAAATCATATCCTTTGCCTCGTCTGTGAAGTAGATAACTACATTTCTGCAAAGAATCAGGTCATAATCCTTTGGATATACATCCTTCAAGAGATTATGCTCCTTAAATGTAACACATTTCTTGATATCATCAGATATCTGGTAGGAATTACCAATCTGCTTAAAATACTTTTTCTTTAAATCTGCTGGCACTCCTGCGATACTCTTCTCTGAGTAAAGCCCTACCTTGGCATGCTCGATAACCTGCTTATCAATATCTGTCGCAAGGATTTTGATATCAGATAATGGTACATGTTTTGAAAATGCCATTGCAAGTGAATATGGCTCATCTCCTGTAGAACATGCAGCACTCCAAATCTTAATAGGTTTTCTCTGTTCCTTTATAAGCTTTGGAATCACCTGCTGATCCATAAGTCTCCACTGGTCTGGATTTCTGTAAAACTCTGACACATTAATTGTCAGGAAATTTACAAACTGCTCGAACTTTTCCTTATCAGATTTAATCATCTGAATATATTCCTCGTACGACTTGGCACCATTCTTATTTGCCAGTGTGTCAATACGTCTTCTCATCTGCTTTTCTTTGTAATAATTCAAATCAATTTTTGTGAGTTTTAATACATTAGCCTTAAACTCTTCATATTTATCAAACATATGTCCCCTCCTACAGCTAATTAGTAAATTAGTCCTATATGCATAGATGAAAAAATAGGAAGCCGCCTATATAGACAGCTCCCTCAAATTTTATTCCTCTGAAGCTACTTCTTCAGTTGTCTCTTCCTCTTCAGGAGCAAGTAAAGCCTTAACACTTAAGCTAATCTTCTTCTCTGCCTCATTGAAGTCAACAATCTTTGCTTCAACTTCCTGACCAATCTTTAATGCGTCAGCTGGCTTCTCTACATGATCCTTTGAAATCTGTGATACATGAAGTAATGCATCTACTCCAGGAGCAAGCTCAATGAAAGCACCGAAATCTGTCATACGAGCTACAGTTCCCTTTACAACGTTTCCTACTGCATACTTCTCAGCTGCACCATTCCATGGATTCTCGTCATCGAACTTCATGCTGAGTGCAATCTTTGTATCATTGATACTCTTAATGAATACTCTGACCTTCTGTCCAACTGTGAAGACTTTCTTAGGATTCTCAACTCTTCCCCAAGACATCTCAGAGATATGAAGTAATCCGTCTACTCCGCCAAGGTCTACGAAAGCACCAAAATCTGTAACGTTCTTGATTGTTCCCTCAATTACGTCTCCCTCAGAAATCTTTTCTAAGAGTTCTTTCTGCTGCTCAGCCTTCTGAGCTACTAATAATGTCTTTCTGTTTCCGATAATTCTTCTCTTCTTTGGATCAAACTCAGTAATAACAAACTCGATTTCCTGATCCTTGAACTTGTTCAAATCCTTCTCAAAAGTATCTGATACAAGACTTGCTGGGATAAATACTCTTGTCTCGTCAACATTGACACAAACACCACCAGCTAATACCTGTGTAACCTTTGCCTTTAAAACCTCATTGTTTTCAAAAGCTTCCTCTAATCTCTTGCTACCTTTTTCTGCAGCGAGACGCTTATATGAAAGGAGAACCTGTCCCTCACCGTCATTTACTTTTACAACCTTTGCTTCCATTGTATCGCCAACTTTTACTACAGTTGTAAGGTCTACGTTTGGTTCGTTAGTGTATTCGTTACGTGAAATGATTCCATCAGACTTGTATCCGATATTAAGGATAATCTCGTCAGGTTTAACATCAATAACGGTACCTTCAACCACTTCTCCATTTCTTATTGTTTTTTCATACGCGTCAAGCATTTGTTCAAAGCTCATTTCTGACATTCTTTGAAACCTCCTCAATAATATTGTTTGGGGTTGAAGCCCCTGCGGTAATACCTACGTTATTGATGGATTTTAATTTGTTGTAATCCATGCCTTTACTCGTTTGTATATAGTAAGTATTTTCACATTCTTTTTTACATATTTCAAATAGCTTCTGTGTGTTTGAACTGTTCTTATCGCCTATGACAATCATAGCCTGGGAGTTCCTTGAAATCTCCCTCGCTTCTGTCTGACGTTCCTCAGTCGCATTACAGATTGTATTTAAAACACATATATCATAACCTTTTTTCATTATAATTTCAACTAATTCTTGAAATTTATTGTAGTTAAATGTCGTTTGACTGACAATACATACTTTTTTATCCGATTTTAAGGAAAAATTCTGAGCATCCTCTGCACTGTTAATTATAGTAACAGCATCTCCTATTACCCAGCCTCTTATTCCCTCTACCTCCGGATGGTCTGGATTACCAATTATAATTATATGACTGCCCTCACTGCTATGCTTCTCCACAAGCCTGTGAATCTTAAGCACAAAAGGACAGGTGGCATCCATTATTTTAAATCCTCCATTTTGGAGGGTTTCATGCTCGTATCTGCTTATGCCGTGGGAACGTATAATGACAATGCCCTTCGGAATGGTTTCAAACTCATCCAGAGATTTAATCACTCTGACTCCTTTTTCTTCCATATCCTTTACGACTTCATCATTATGAATAATCGGACCGTATGTATATATGGGCAGATTTTCCTTTTCAATCTGCTCATAGACCATATTTACAGCCCTTTTTACTCCAAAGCAGAAACCGGCACTTTTTGCAACTGTTACATTCATATGCTATGCCTCTTTGATAATCTCTTTCATTTTTGCTACTACACCGTCAATATCAAGGTCTGACGAATCCAGAAGAACAGCATCCTCTGCTTGCTTAAGTGGCGAGGTCTCACGGTGCATGTCACGATAGTCCCTGTCAATGATGTCCTGCTCTATAGCAGCCAAATCGCATTTCTCCCCTTTTGCAGTCAGCTCATCATAGCGTCTTTTAGCCCTGACCTTTGAGCTTGCTGTCAGGTATATCTTTACATTGGCGTCTGGCAAAACAACCGTACCTATGTCCCTGCCGTCCATTATGACACTCTGCTTTGCGGCAAGCTGTCTCTGGAGCTCTACAAGCTTGGTTCGCACAACTGGATAGACACTTGTAGCAGATGCCATATTTCCGACCTCTTCATTTCTGATTACGCCGTTTACATTCTCACCATTTAAGATAACCTGCTGGGCACCATCCTTGTACTCGATTGTGACATTTACATCAGGGCAGGCTGCCGAGATTGCAGCTTCATCATCTGCAGCTATATTATTCTGTAAAAAATAATATGCCATGGCACGATACATTGCCCCTGTATCTACATATACATATCCCAAATCTGCCGCAAGCTTTTTGGCTATTGTGCTTTTCCCAGCTCCTGCCGGTCCGTCGATTGCTATGTTATAAATCATATTTTCCTCCTATACGCAGCTGAGTCCAGCCAGATATCCTGTGGACCACGCTATCTGTAAATTATATCCTCCTGTCATTGCATCCAGGTCTAAGACCTCTCCTGCAAAAAACAGATTACTGACAAGCTTTGATTCCATTGTGGACGGATTTATGTCCTTTACACTAACGCCGCCCTTGGTAATAATAGCTTCTTTCCAGTCACGAAGCCCATTGACTGTCATTGTAAGATTTTTAAGCAGGTGAACAAAATTACTTCTTTCCTCTTTGGAGATTTCATTCACCTTTTTATCCGGGTCTATTCCCGACAAATCAATCATAATAGGTATAAGCTTTGATGGCAACAGCTTTGAAACAGAATTTCTAAACTGTTTATTTTTGTTTTCATCAAAATCCCTTAGTATCCGCTTATCAAGCTGGTCTTCTGTCATGGCAGGCTTTAAGTCAATCACAAGCTTTAGAGGCTTTGCAAATTCTGCCGCCCTGATATTACCACTGGCAGACAAAATCATAGGTCCGCTCACACCGAAATGAGTAAAGAGCATCTCTCCGAAATCACTGTAGAGCTTTTTCTTTTCATCATATATTGTAATCGCTGAGTTTTTAAGCGATAAGCCCTGCAGGTCTTTTACCCACTCTTCCCTTATGTTAAATGGCACAAGGGATGGTGTGCAGTCTATTATTCTGTGTCCTGCCTCCCTGGCAAACTCATATCCATCACCTGTGGAGCCAGTTGAAGGATACGACAATCCTCCTGTACAGACAATGACATTGTCAGCAAAAATCTCTTTGCCGTTTACAATCACTCCACAAGCCTTATTTTCTTTTATTATGAGGCTCTGCACTGTAGTATTAAGCTTTACCTCGACATTGTCATTTTTTAAAACCCTTGCCATAGTAGATATGACATCTGATGAATGGTCAGATACAGGAAAGACCCTGTTGCCTCTCTCTGTCTTTGTCTCCATGCCATTTGTCTCAAACAAATCGATGACCTGATTGTTGTCAAAGGTGTAAAAGGCACTGTACAAAAACTTCCTGTTGCTCATCACATTTGAAAATAAAACTTCCATATCACTGGCATTTGTCAGATTACAGCGTCCTTTTCCTGTTATATATATTTTCTTTCCCAGCTTCTCGTTTTTTTCAAGAAGTGTCACCTGATGACCACACATAGCTGCGGCATGGCAAGCCATCATTCCTGCGGCACCACCGCCAACGACTATCACTTTACTCATTTATCAATCCTCTAATTTAGCATAATGAACCTTTATGGAATCATCAATATAATTTATCTCGTCATTCTCGTAGACCTGATACGCTTCCCAGATATCCTCAAGCTCTGTAAGGGTCTTTGCCACCTGCTTCTGTTTTTTCATGCAGAGGGCAACAATAAGGGCGTTTATAACCGATAATGGTGCCACCAGGGAATCCACAATGGATGCCATATCACTGTCTGCAATCAGATTACATGACGAATATAGATTCATCGGTGAATGTATGCTGTCTGTAATTGTGATAACCTTGGCATTTCTGTTATTGGCAAATTCCAGAGCCTTAAGTGTACGCATGGAATATCTCGGGAAGCTGATTCCCACTATCACATCATTTTTATCTATTCTCACCATCTGCTCAAATAATTCACTTGAGCTGTTTGTGGTAAGCAGATGGACATTGTCAAACATAAGATTCAGATAAAAAGCCAGAAAGCTTGCAAGTGGCGCACAGCTCCTTATCCCCACTATATAGATATTCTTAGCCTCTATAATGGTCTTTACCGCCATTTCAAAGGCTGCATGGTCTATTTTAGCCAGGGTGGTCTTTATCTTGTCCGCATCTGACTGGAGCACTGTGTTTAAAATCTCCGACTGGGAAATCCTGCCATAGGTTACTTCCATCCTCTGCACGCTGTTTAATTTATTCCTGACCAGCTCTTCTAAGGCATTCTGGAATTCTGGATAACCCTTGTAGCCTAAGGATGTTGCAAATCTCACAACAGTGGACTCGCTGACTCCTACAGTCTCCCCCATCTTGGCAGCGGTCAAAAATACCGCCTTGTCATAATTATCTGTAATATATGTGGCAAGCAGCTTCTGTCCCTTGCTCATGGAGCTGTATTTGCTATTTATTCTATTTAATAGTTCATTGGTATTCGCCATTATATTCTCTTCTCCAAATTAATTATTTCTGCAATCTATTTTCTGCAGACGCATCTCTAACAAAACTCCTACAAATACAGGAAAGAGATTAAACCATATTGCCTGTACAGAATAATTCAATACACATATGTAGGCAAATGCTGCTCCAAGATGAAAACCTATGAGACTTCCAAGGAAAAACTTCGCCTTGTGCAGATGCTTCTTGTCCTCATTACAGATATACTCACCTATAGCCAGAGACACCTGTCTTAAGTTATTGGTTGAAAATATCGTAGAACTGTTATATCCATAATGTCCTGAAAAGGCATTCCACTGAAATGCCATTGCAAAAAATATAGGATATAAGCCAATAATAGGGTTTATATTCTTCGGGATAAACGCCAGGGCACATATAGCCAGCGCATCAATTCCCAAAGATATATATTTTATATTAATATCCAGCTTGTTTTTTATGACTGCAAACATTATAACACTTATTGCATAGATAAACACAGCACCTATCCTGATAATAAACTCTTTCAGGTTGCCGCCAAATATGGCTAAGAGTATATAGAGCAGATTAGATGTCTGGGCATTGCCGAGAAAATCAGCCCTGAGCAGGACTGCATAGCAGCCCATAAATCCACCGACTATCGCCATGGTATGATGCAGCATTACAGAGACCCTGTCCACTGAGCTTACAATATCATTTCCGTGTGCATCTTTAACTAAAATATCATGTTGTGAAATATCCATTTTAATTTACTCATCCTAATCTAAAATTTTCATTAAAACCCCACAATTTCTGATTGTACCACAAATAAACTTTAAATCAAGAAAAACCGCGATGCATTTTGCACCGCGGTCAAATATTTTAGCTATTATACAGGATAAGCCTTGTTTTTAGTATCTGCAACCTTTGCATCTACTCCTGTCTGCTGGGCTTCTCTGTACTTGAAGAAATCTGTAGCTACTTGTGGGAACAATGCATATGAGAGCACATCCTCATCCTGCTGTTTCCACTGCTTCATCTCAGCCTCAATCTTATCAAGCTCTGGCTCTAATAAATCAGCTGGACGGCATGTGATAGCATTCTTAGCATCATCACCCAATACCTTCTCTACAACCTCTGGGTTGAATGGCTTAACAGTCTGACCATATTTTCCAAGAAGGATATCCTTTGTCTCCTTTGTAGCAACCTTGTATCTCTCTCCCATAAGGACATTGAATACAGCCTGTGTTCCTACAATCTGTGATGAAGGAGTAACAAGTGGTGGCTCACCAAGGTCTTTACGCACTCTTGGTACCTCTGCAAGAACTTCCTCGTACTTGTCCTCTTTTCCCTGCTCCTTGAGCTGAGAAATAAGGTTTGAAAGCATACCACCTGGAACCTGGTAACGAAGTGTATTGATGTTTACACCTAATACCTTTGGATTCATAAGTCCAGAAGCTAAAGCTTCCTCTCTCATTGGTCTGAAGTAATCAGCGATCTCGCTTAAGAGATTAAGATCAAGA
>CAVKUD010000036.1:0-18913 GCA_963659315.1 Senegalimassilia sp.
ACATATAAAATCACCTTCAAGCTATTATTTGGTTTCATTATAGCTTGAAGGTGAGGTTTTTTGAAGTTACTATTAAATTTATTAGTAGGCTTTAAAGTTCTTTCTTATTATCAGCACCTGGTGTTGTAACAATTACTTTGGCTGGGGTAATAATAAGAGCTCCTTTTGCAGTTGCTGCACCATTAAACATCTTCTCAACCATAGCCTTAAAGTTGTTTACCAATTCTCCCTCGGTCACATACTCAGCAGAGCCCTTAATCTGGTAGCCCTCAAGATTTTGTGCATCATATACGGAGACAGCAATTTTACCGTTGTTTTCCTTAATATTATTAAGTGTTGACTCGAGAAAAACATCTCCGACAACCAGCTTTCCGTCATCGGTTACATCCTTAAAAGCAACTGGTACTACATTTGGCTCGCCGTTTGCGCATGTTGCAAGATCCCACATACCATTTTTTAATAATTTGATTACTGATTCGTTTAACATCGAATATACCTCCTGTTTCATATAAGTTATCTGGTGTGTTTATGTTAGCAAATCAGCTTTTGATTTAGAAGATATTATCAAATTTATAAGTCACTATTAATTTTGATAGTTATTCAGTAATTTCCTATAGGAAAAATCAATAGCAAACGCCCCCAGTGGCGCTGTGAGTACTATCGCAAGCACTGCTACAGCAAGCACCGTATCTCCGCAGGCAAAGCCCAGGGCAAGAGGAATTCCTCCAATCGCAGCCTGAACAGTTGCTTTAGGTGTATATGCCATCATGGTAAATAATTTTTCTTTTCTGTTAAGGCTGGTTCCTAGCAGGCATACAAATACACCAAGCATCCTGAATACCAGGGCACCAATGATAACAATCAGGGCTTTTGCCCCAACCCTTCCAAGGTATTCTATGTTAACAGTTGCTCCTACAAGCACGAACAAAAAGACCTCTGCCCCGACCCATAGCTTTCCATATTTAGCAGAAAGCCTTTTTGCTACAGCTTCTCTTTTTTTCTGCAAGCCTATACCGATAAACATTATGGCAATCAATGCCGAAAATGTAATTGCAGTTGTCAATTTATCCTCAATCACTACCAGCAAAAATGAAATACTCAAAATAATAAGTACCTTTGATGTATCTCGTATGTGTACCTTACTGAAAAAATATGCCAACAGAAGTCCTATCAATAGTCCTATGGCGATTCCCAGAACTATTGAAACCGGTATATTTACAAATTTAAGTATGGAGGCACCCTCACCCTGCATCATTCCTGTAAATGTAGAAAACAGAACTATGACATACACATCATCAACCGAAGCACCAGCGAGAATAAGCTGAGGGATGCCATCCTTTACGCCATAGCCCTCATCCATGAGCTTAACCATTCTTGGAACAACAACGGCTGGTGAAACCGCTGCAAGCACTGCACCCATAATAGCAGCCTCAAGTAAGCTTAGTCCCATCAGCCTTGGTGCCAAAAGAAGCATGCCTATTAATTCAAAAGAAGCAGGCACAAAGCACATGAGGACAGCAGGGCGTCCAATCTTTTTAAGCCCTGATATATCCAGCCCCAGACCAGCTCTTGTGAGAATAATGATTAATGCTATTTTACGGAGGTCTGCGGACATTCCAAGAATACTGCCATCCAACAGATTTAGTCCGTATGGTCCCAGAACAATGCCTGTAATTAACATTCCAAGCAGGCTGGGCAATTTGATTTTCTGGCATAGCCAGCCCATGAACATTCCTAAAATAAGAATCAGTGAAATACTTAGTAACATAAAATTCCTCCTCTATACAACCAATCGAACCTGCCACAGGCAGCTTCTCTGGATACATGGTAACACAAAAAAGCTGACACTTTCTGCGTTAATTTACTCGCAGAAGTCATCAGCTTTGATAAGCGGTTTAAGTAATTTATTACTTAGGGAGAACCTCATTCCCTTTATATTTTTTATTAGGATAGCATATAAAGGATTCTTTCGCAAGGGAAATGTAAACTAGCAGGTCATTTTTTCTTCGGAACAAAAAAATGGCTCATATCAGTGTGTTCCAGCTCAAGCAGAGCAATTTTTTTATCAATTCCTCCTGCATATCCCGTGAGACTGCCGCTTGTGCCTACTACACGATGGCAGGGGATGATAATAGAAATTTCATTGTGCCCCACTGCTCCACCCACAGCCTGGGCAGACATTTTTGTGTGACCATGCGTGGCTTCTAGCTTCCTCGCAATCTCTCCGTATGTCATAGTTTTCCCATAGGGAATCTCCAAGAGTATCTGCCATACCTTCAGACTGAAAGCTGAGCCGATTGGGTGAAGTGCTGGCGTAAAATCTGGATTTTGACCAGAAAAATATATGTCGAGCCAGTGTCTGGTGTCAGTTAGAATCTGATTATTATATGAAGAAACTTCATCTGGTACCTGACTATTAGTTATATGCTTGTCAGAAATATCCAAGCCTGTGATGTACTCATCAGGCAGGGTGTTTGCAAAATATTTCTGTCCTACAAACCACAGCCCTTTAAGTCCGATTTCATCGGATGCTATTAAAATATCGCCAATAGGTGACTTGTATGTACATGTGTATATCATACTCATACCTCATAAAATTTTTCATGATAATATTTGCTATTTCATTTCTTGACTGTTTTTGGTGCATAATCTCTCATCTCAGGAAGCGCCCCACCAGACACAGCCCAGAGATACAGGCTTGCCACACTGCAATAAGGGCTGAACCTACGGCGGTATTTTTCAAAAAGCTTGCGGTCAATCCTGCGGTGATGGTAGACCATGCGCAGTCCTCTCTGGATTGCAAGGTCATCATAGCTGAAAATATTCGGTCGCTGCATGCAAAAGAGCAAAATCATCTCCGCCGTCCACACTCCTATGCCCTTGAGGCTGCTCAGGGCTGAAATCGCATCTGCGTCTGACATCTGGTTCACCGCTTCTATGTCAAATTCACCTGTATGCACTTTTCCCGCAAAATCAGTAATGTATTCTGCCTTGCGAAAGCTTATGCCTAAAGCCTGCAAATCTGAAACACCGACAGATAGAATAGTCTCAGCATTTACCTGACCCAGTGCATCCTGCATTCTCTGCCAGATAGTAGCCTGAGCCTTTGTGGAAATCTGCTGTCCGATAATATGATGTACTACTGATGAAAACAAGTCCGTGTCGGTTTCCCTTTCTATAAAGCCAAGCTTATCTATTACTTCTGCAAGTTTAGCGTCCTTGGATTTCAGATATGATATTTCTTTTTCTCCGTATTCAAAGTGCATGGCAGCCCTCCTTTTTCTACAAAGATTATACACTATTTTCTATTATTTTAAAGTCCTTTAATGACTATCAAAGCTTCATATATAAGAGTGGGTAGGGATTCCCCTCCTCATCACAGTCGGTTCTCTTATATGTCTTAAAGCCTAAGTGCTCATAAAATCCAACAGCCTGGGGATTTTGTTCGTTCACTGTGACTTCATTTATTCCATAATTCTGGATGCCGTATTCCACTAACTGCCTGCCTGTGCCCTTTCCACGCTCTGTTGGTGAAATGAATAGCATTTCCAGACGGCTATTTTCAGTTCCCATGAAAGCGATAGGCTCTCCTGCTTCATCCTCTGCAATAATAAGGTGCTCTACGCCCTTTAATGCCTGTGGGACATACTCCTTTATCTGAAGAACATCTGCATCCGACAGGAAGAGGTGGGTTGCACGGACAGAAGCCTCCCAGATGGTTAATAGCTTTTCTAATAATTCTGGGGTTCTCGTCCCGGCTTCATATATTTTCACGTTGCTTACACAATCCAGCATATACAGGAGGCTGTCCCTGTCTGGATATGTATATGGCATTGGCAGGTCGGCTTTTTCAATCATTTTAAAGCCCGCCCTTTCATAAAATTTGTGTGAGGCATGGGCGACAGAAGGTGTGTCTAATATAATATGCTCTACCCCTGTATTTTTGGCAAAGCTTATAAGCTTCTGATATAAAGCAAGACCTACCTTCTGTGAGCGGAACTCCTTTTTTACAAAGAATTTCTTCATTATGGCACAGTTATTCTCTTTTAGCATAAGTCCTATGGTGCCGATTACTTTTCCATTGGATAATGCAAGCCAGAATTCGCCGCCGTTTTGCTGGTAGCACTTGCTGAGGTCCAGTAAGTCTGGCTGTTCTTCAAGGGATAGGTTTATTTTGGACTCATTGTTCTGGATGTTGAGAATGAGTGAGATTATTTCATTTTTGTATTTGGGAGTGTAGGGTTCAATGTGCAATGGTTTGGGTCTCCTCTTTTTGATTTTATTTTTACACTTTTATGAGCCACTTTTCAAGAAAAATTACACTTTTATGAGCCATTTTTTCGGGAAAATCATATTTTCGTGCTTTTGATTCTTCTACTTATTTAGTAACAAATAACCGGATACCCCTTTTCAACCGAATTATATATGATTTCTGCCTGGTCACCAGGCAGATTAATACATCCGTGGCTTCCCTTTGTCTTGTAAACGTCTCCACCAAATTCAGTCTGCCAGTCCGCATCATGTAATCCCTGACCACACACAAAGGGCATCCAGTATTTTACCTCTGTGCTGTATCCGTATATGTCACTGCTTAGGGTATAGGGGCTGGCTTTGAAAGCGATTGACCAGGCTCCTGTGTAGGTCTGCCTTTCCTCAGTAGGCAGTCCGCTTACAATATCTGTTTCTGTGACCAGTTCGCCATTTTTATACAGCCATAGATGCTGTTTGTCCAGACTAACCTCTATATAGCTTCCGTTAAGGTCGTCGGTGCCATTTCTTCCAATTCCCTCAACACTGTATATTGGCTCTCTTTGAACAGCAGCCTTATTTTTTATATCTGTAAGTATCTGCTTAGTCTCATTTTCCTGGTCAATCTGATAGCCATACTCGTTTCTGCTTAGTGTGACAGTCTCTCCATCTGATGTAATAAAATCCCTTTTTTTATTAATAGTATTATATTTTGCAGCAAGCTCCGATACATATTTCTCTACCGCATCCTCATCTATTACCACATTTGAGTTACGGATACTCAGCCACGACATGATTTGGGAATTATCTATTGTTTCTGTTGTATTCCCAAATGTGTAGGTGATAGATACATTCTTATAGTCATTGAGACTTTCGTTACTGGTCTGCACTTTTCCACCATACAGCAGATTTGTTATTTTACTTTCAAGCTCATCGTCAGTAAGTGTACCCACATGGTCTTCTACAATATTTCCGTTTTCATCTATAAACAATGTCCTTGGTAAATATATCAGATTATATGTGTATCTGGCATCTTCGTCCAAATCAAATAGTACATTCATTTCATATCCGTTATCGTTCAGAAATTCCTGTGCAGAATCCATGGTCTCATGCTCGCCATCAGTTTCATTTATCATCAGGAAGGTCACTTCCTCACTGTACATTTCCATAGCATCCTGAAAAGCTGGAAATTCATTTTTGCATGGCGGGCACCAGCTTGCCCAGAAATTTACAACAATGGGCTTTCCTATGTAATCAGATAATTTTACTTTATCATTATTTGTATTATATACTGTAAAGTCCTTTGCTTTATTTTGAGTTGCAGTGACGGAAGTCTTATCAATATTTTCTGTTCCATAGTTCTCCTGTGCATATGCAGTGCTAAGCTGCTTGTATGCAAGACTTGCTATTATCAAACCGATTGCAATTATTAAAAGCCAGAGAATCCATTTCTTTTTGTTCATATCAAAATACCTCTTATATTGTTAAAATTGATGTTATTTTATAAAACATTCCGGTCATCATGGAGATTCCGATTATTACAAGAATCCCACCAGATATTCTATTTATTAACTTGTAGTGCTGCTTAAAAAAGGTAAATGTTCCTTTTAATGAATCTATAAAAATACCACACAGCATGAATGGAACTCCAAGCCCCATGCTGTATATCAAAAGCATAAGTATACCCTTGCCTGTATTCCCAGAGGAAAGGGCTATCATAAGTGCAGAGCCCAAAAAAGTGCCGACACATGGTGTCCACCCTATTGAAAAGACCATGCCAAATAAGAGTGATGAAATAAAATGCATGCTTTTGATTTCATAATTAATCCGATAGCTTTTTGCTAAATAGTTAAGCTTAAATATGCCCATATAATTTAATCCGAAAACTGTTATGATAGTTCCGCAAATTACATTTATAAGTTTTTGATGAGCTATAATCAGAGTGCCTATTGTGCCTGCAAGCGCACCAATTAATGTAAATACAATGGTAAAACCAAGTACAAATCCTGCAATATTTTGTACTGTTCTATATTTATTGTTTTCCTCACCCGTATTTCCACCAGAAAAATATGATAGGTAAATCGGAATCATTGGCAAAATACATGGTGATATAAATGTAATTATGCCTTCCAGAAATAGAAGCAGATATTCCATAATATTATTGTTCTCCTTAGCCTTTACTCCTGCAAAATTGCAGTTAAGATTTTGTCTTCAAACTGGTCTTCCATTTCCCAGGTATGGTTTTTCTTATATAAATAAATTGTCACGTTTATTTTGTTATCCGAGGCTGGACCTTTTTTAAACTCATTAGAGATAAGCTCATACAGCATTTCAACCATCTCATCTGTTGATAGGGAAACATTTTCTGATAGCTCGCTTTGAAATGCTTCCTGAGCATTCTGTGCGATTTTTTGAAGCTCAAAATAATTTACGCTAATGCTTATCTCAGCCTTGTCATCTGACACTTCACAGGAAGATATTTCATAATCTATTTTTTGAAGCCCGGTCATAATATTTTCAAAAAATGAATACTCGTGTTCTGCCGATTCATCAAGGGCACAGGCAAGCTGGGTTTCCTGTATTTTTGACATAAAGAGTCCTGCAAGGTTTTCCTTATCTGAAGTACTCAAATCAGTATTATTTTTGAAAATTGTGTCAAGCCTATTTTGTGTAATCACTTTTGGTGATGAATGATAGAATTTCTGATATATAGGCATGCCAGCGACGATGGTAAGGCATATTATTATAATTATTAAAAGAACTCTCTTTGTTTTCATATATTTTTATCCCCTATTTCAATCTGTTTATTTTGCGAGTGTATAATATCAAACTTTAAATCATATAAAAAGCGATATATTTTGCAATTAAATAGTGGATTTTCCGTAATTTGTTTTTTATAATTGAATGAGATAAGAGAATTTGAAGAAAAATGAGGGATATAAAATGAATAGGTCAAATATTGAGGCATTTATAGCTTTGACAAAAGAAAAGAATATTGTAAAAGCTGCGGATTCATTGTATCTGTCTCCTTCTACTGTCAGCACACAGTTAAAGGTTCTGGAAAATGAGCTTGGAATCAAGCTGTTTGAAAGGCATAAAGGGCACAAGACAGTTACGCTGACGTCCAAGGGAGAGGCATTTACTAAGATTGCATATGATTTTCTTGCCTTGTTGAATGAATGTGGTGAGTTAAAAAATGCAGAGGAGAAAAATCATCTTTCAATTGCGACAGCGGACAGTTTTCTGGCATATAATCTGGCTCCGTTATATAGAGAAATGGTTTTGGGACCGGCAAATTTTAATCTGGAAATCAAGCTCCATCCTGCCGATATGATTTATTCACTTGTCAGTAAAAAAGAGGTAAATCTGGGCTTTGTGACATATAACATTAATTATCCGGATGTAGTTACAGAGGAGGTGTTTGCGGATGATATGGTTGTGCTGGTGCCACAGAATTCGCCTTTGAATGGAGACAGAATCCATCCATCGGAGCTTAATCCAGAAAAAGAATTACTGATTGGTTCGCCACAAAATAAGCACCTGGGCTGTGGCGCTGTTTTTAATACCTGGAGAAGCACCTGGATTGACTCGCAAAAAGCTCCGCTTGTCAGAGCAAATAGTATCTCTGTCCTGTACCATTTTTTAGAATCTGATTCAAATGATTTTTGGATGTTTGCGCCTAAAACTACAGCACTTGGACTGAAAAAAGACTATAATCTGCGTATGTTGTCTGTAGATGCACAACCGCCAAAGCGCATATGCTATAAGCTGACACACGCTGCTCCGACGGAAACTGTGCAGAGAAATATTGATAAATTTGATAGCCTGCTGATGGAATATATAAAGAATCTTATAGATTAAGGGTTCAATTCCTCTCCATAACCACAATCTTATTCGACACATTCCTGACCGCAGGAATCCCTCCAATCACATGATAAATCGGCATGAGCTTCTTCATGCCCTCTACCAGACTGACTTCCTGCTTAAATGTAAAATCAGGAACCAGCTCCTGAAGCTTCCTGCCATTCTTCACACCCCAGGTGAACTTGGCACGGCTTCCCTCGATGGATTTTTCCTTCATATGCTCTACCATAAACGGTGACATGACTTCGATATAAACTGTCGCAGCTTCAAAGGTCTGACTGATAATGTCAAACATCTGTCTGACATCAGTTTCGCTCAGGTACATGGATAGCCCCTCGATTATGACGAGGACATTTTCCCTGTTATATTCAATACTTTCTGTGTAGGAGGCATCCATAGCAGATTTTGCAATCTGATAAATTGGTCCCTCTTCTGTCAGGAATTTTTCCCTTATCTGCATGGTTTCAGGCAAGTCAATATTGTACCAGCGCAGATATTTTCCATTCATGCGGTAGCATCTGGTGTCTAAGCCGCAGGCGATATTTATCACAATCGTGTCTGGATGAGCGGTGAGATACTGGTCTACCATGTCATCAAGCACAATAGTCCTGGCGATTACGCCACTGCTCATTGCCTTATCCTTCTTGGCATTGGAAAAATCATAGTCCAGTTTTGATACTATTTCTGTGGCTATGTCATCCTTGATTCTGGGATTTTCCCTGTTTGACTCACTGGCTCTTGCGTATAGAGTCTGAATCATGGTTTCTGGGACACCTGTTACACTTATTTTTTCTTTCATATCAAATCATGCCTTTCTGCGTTAGTATCAACTAACTTGATTTTAACATAAAATTATACTTTGTCTATACTCACATTCTGATAGGAGAAAGAAAAAATATCTAACTTTTTTAGTCAAGCTTCCCAACAATCGCATCCTCAATCATATCCGCAAGATTCTCATGGTCATTTGGATTCTCCTTTACTGTGCTATATTTTTACCTAATTCGTAGGCATCCTTCAGATACTGTGTATCTTTCACATCTGCAGGTGTATTCATGCCGTATGCCATAACATATCCGCCATCCTTGTTATTCTGCTCTGCAAAGCATGAGATATACAGGTGGTAGGAATCGAACATTGTCTGCATATACTGCTCTTCTGGTGCAGCTCCTGCTGAAAGAAGATAAAATGTCTTATCCTTAAGTGATGACTGCAGGGCAAAGGTACGGTCTAAGGCTCTCTTCATCATAGATGTCCATGTGTAATAATAGACTGGAGATGCAAGGACAATAGCGTCTGCATCAAGCATTTCCTTATATATAGCTGTCATGTCATCCTTTTGCACGCAGCTTCCACCATTCATCTGGCAGGCACCACAGCCCATGCAGTCATTGATTTTCTGGTCTTTTAATTCGATTTTGGTAACATCGCATCCTGCTTCCATTGCACCACGGGCAAATTCCTCTGCCAGCGCTCCTGTTACTCCATTTTTTCTCCCGCTTCCGTGTAAAATTAATACTCTCATTTGTTTTCCTCCATCTTTGGTTTGTAAATTTAAAATTTAAGCTTCCTGAAATAGTAAATACTCATCACCAGAGAAAGCAGCTCTCCTACTGGAATCGAAGCCCAGACCCCGTCAAGCTCAAAAATCGCAGGCAGGGTCAATACCGGGATAACCAGAAAGACTACCGCCCTGCAAAAAGATAAAATTGCGGAGGTTCTGCCATCGTTTAAGGCTGTAAAAAGTGACGATGCATAGACATTTATTCCGACAATCAGACAGCTCGTTGAGAAAATCCTGAATCCATGCAGCGCCATATCATAAACAGTTGCATTGTGTCCTGCAAAGAAGCCTACCATAACAGGAGCAAGCAGTACGCATATAGCCGTTAAAACAAGAGAGGCTGTTATGATTAATTTCAGGCTGATAGAATGAATTTTCTTTATCCTGTCTGCATGTGCGGCACCATAGTTAAAGCTGATAATCGGTGCAATTCCTGTGGCATAACCACGGTATACCGCATTAAAAAGCGCCTGCACATACATCATAATTGTGATAGAAGCCACTCCATCAGCTCCTGCAATCCGCATGAGGATGTTGTTGAAAAGAATCTGGACGATACTTCCTGCGAAAACACCTATCATCTCGGATGAGCCATTTGTACAGCTTTTTATAATGGTCTGTGTTCTCCACTTAGGCTTTACCACATACAGCTCATGTTTTCTGGAAATAACAAAATACAGTAAGCCAATAATAGAGGTTGTGGCATAGCCGATTGATGTTGCAACTGCCGCACCAGTGATTCCCCACTTAAAAACAGCGATAAACAGCCAGTCGAGGGCTATATTTAACACGCCACCCAAGACTGACATTGCCAGTCCGAATCTGGCTTTTCCCACTGTGATATAGGACATGGAAAGCATGGTGCCAAATATGGAAAATGGTAATGATATTAAAACAGGTATCATGTATGACACACAGTATGGCATCAGCACATCATCAGCACCCAGCAGATGTAATAATGGGTTCAAAAACACTGCACAGACCAGCACAATTAGCATGCTGACCACAAAGGACACCAGCAGTAAAAGGGAAAAATCCTCTCTTGCTTCCTGATTCTTTTTTTCACCAAGTTTTTTTGCAACAAGGGCATTTCCACCGCTTCCAAACATCATACCGATACCTGATGATACAAAGACCAATGGCATGACAATATTTACTGCGGATAAGGCGTCTGTATTTACAAGCCGTGCCACAAACATGCCATCGACACTTGTGTATATGCTCATAAATACAGTTGATAAAATCGTTGGCAATGCGAACTTAAACAGCATGCCAAGGTGGATATCCCTATCCAGAACTTCGTCTTTTTTATTTTCGTTCATTATTCTGCTCCTAATCTTTTTGTACTTTTTGCAATAATATCTCTGCGAACTGGCTCTGGGCTGCGATAGCAGCATCCATCTCTTCATCAGAGAGCATAGCGGCAGCCTCCTCTTCATATTGTAAAAGAGGCTCAATAAGTGCCTTGGCAAAGTCTTGTCCACTTGGGGTCAGTGAGATTATCTTTTCCCGCTTGTTCTGGGGATTCGTCTGCATTTTGATATAGCCAGTGCTTAGCTGCTTCTTGATGATACTGTTGATTGAGGTCTTGGGTGCATCCATTTTCTGGCACAAATCCCTCTGGGTGACTGTGTCCTCTCCACTTTTAAGCATTTCATAATAAAGCTGCATCTCATATAGTGTCAGCCCATGGGCTACAGCCCATACTTCATAGGCATGATTTATTTTCTTGACTGATTCATAAATGCGGTCTATTTTTTCTCTGCTCATATGTAGATTCCTTTCAAAAATACATAAGTATATTTGTATAAATAAAAACGGTACGATTTCGCACCATAAGATAATAGTCCGAAAACGTACCGTTGTCAACAAGAAAAACATTAAGCTAACCTTATTTTTTCTCTATGAATATTGTTCTGAAAATCAACCTGACCAATGGTCCACAATAGAACATCTGATATAACAATGCCATTGGGAAATTCATTGCCCATGTCTGCACCCATGTTCCAAAGGTCTTTGTATCCTTGAAGAGTATTGTAGCTACAAGGCTCATGATTGGGCACATGATACAGCATATACAGATGGAAATAGCATATGTGATAAACTGTGGTCTGTCGTCTGGTCTCATAACCTTAAATGCAAGCATTTTGGCGATTTTTCCAACTACGAAAAACTCTAAGATGAAGGCAACTGGAACCATGATTGGAAGCTCATGGAGAGCAAGCAAAAATGTTTGTCCTGTCACACCTCCTGTGTTTAAGGCTACATTGTAGACTACCATTCCATAGACCATGATTGAAGCCATGATAATGGTAAAAATAACGTCCTGAAATTTGTTTTTTGGCATAAAAAATCCTCCTGTGTGATAATGATTTCTAATGTGTTGTTCGTTATCATCCAGAAGGATTGTGCGTTTCCAATTTCAGACCACTATTTAATTGCTGGGTGATTATATCATAATATGAGATGTTATGTAAGCCCCTTTTTTTAAATATTATTTTTTAGTGATTCTTTTGCATCAGATATTTTCTTTTTAGCGTCCATTTCTGTAATTTTTGCCTGATAAATATTATTGTATATATCAGCTTTATCATACTCATTATACTCATAATAGTCATAATCAGTAGATAAACCTATGGTTAAGTCATCTGATGTCAGTATATTTAATACATCAGAATCATAGCTTGAAACATCATCCAAAGATGTTACTGCATTTGAAAATATTTTAATAAATCCAGAACTGTCCGCTTTATCGAATGAGAGCTTACTTGCTTCCAGCATTTCAGTATGAGTTGTGACAGACAAATTAAAGTCATAACCACATTTTTTGCAAATCATTCTTGCAAATTCTCTTTGTGCTCTGCCATTACCTTCTCTAAATGGATGTAATGCATTTAAATCACCATAATTATCTGCAAAAACTCGGATGAAATCTTCATAATTATCTCTGGCAACATAGCACTGTGAATAATATTTATTAAATACAGATTCGGCATAACTTTGAATACAGGAAGTTATACAAAACAGATTTCCTTTACCTATTTCAACAGTTCTTTCCTTGCC
Source organism: Senegalimassilia sp. (assembly GCA_963659315.1). GTDB lineage: Bacteria > Bacillota > Clostridia > Lachnospirales > Lachnospiraceae > Roseburia. Next base: position 12,740 of record CAVKUD010000036.1, read on the forward strand.
TGCCCAATCATACACATCTTGAAAAATATATTTATGAATGGCTTTGAGATGATTGAAGTCAAAATTGCCTTTTATGGGATTTTCCTGAAGCTCTCTTAAGCGAATTGCGGTTAGTTCCTTTTCAGCCTCAAACAGCTCATTGCTATCTGTTATATTGAGCTTATTTTTCAAAACGTCAGAATTAGGATAACAATAGGTACTATCTGGCATATTTGTGAATTACCTCCTGCCTGAGTTCCTCCGATGTTTTTTCTCCATTTGATACTTTTATCAATTCCGTAACAAAAGCATTGCTTAAATGCATATTTTCAATCGCCATCGTTGAAGCTACATTCCTAATATCTCTTGTCTTTTTTGTATTTTCAATCGTCATAAAAATCACCTCATTAAAAAATACTGTTTGTATTAATATTATAACATGATTTCTTTACTATATTGTAGTTATATTTTGTAAATCATTCATAATTGTTTGTGCGCAGTCTTCGCATCTCATATCCTCATCATATAAGACATCATGCACCCGCCTCTGGCGCCAGCCTTCTTAACCATCTCCATATTCTGCGGTGTAATCCCCCCAATAGCAAAAACAGGTACTCCGCCATGAGCCTTGCAATAATCTGCAATCTCTTTGACGAAGCCTACGCCTCGCCCCTTTAAGCCCTTTTTGCAATCCGTTTCAAATATAGTCCCCAATACAATCTGTGTTGCTCCGCAGGCGATGGCTTCCTGAACATCCTCCAGGCTGTGGCAGGAGACACTGATATTTCTAAAATATTTAAGCGCCTCTGCCTGCTCTCTCATACTGCCTACAGACAGGTGGATATTTGGGCAGTCAAGCTCTCTTGCGATATGGCATCTGGAATGGAGAAAGCACATCACATCGTTTGCATGACATATCTTTAAAACCTTTATGGCAAGCCTGGAATATTCCTCATCAGATAAATCCTTCTCACGGAGGATAAGCCCATATGGGTGCAGCGATGCAACCCGATTAATCTGCTCTAAATAATTCCCCTTTACCAGCCTGCGGTTGGTAATCACGATTGTGTCATTATACATATATGTAATCGTTCAGCACTGGCTGAAGACCTCCCTGCTCCATGTCATGATACATGCTCTCAAAGGAACGGCTGTCATTAATCTCAAACTGCTCGTCTCCTACGTCTGCATCCTCTTTTCCCTCGTATTTTTCCTCGTGGTCGCCGATTCCAGTAGACACACCAGCGGAAACCTTGGTGGCGCATATCTTGGCGATACCATCCCTGAATTCACGGCTCTCACGGCTGGAAACTGTGATGCCTACAAATGGGAGGAAAATACGATAGGCACATAGCACCTGGCACAGCTCTTTTTCGCCTACATCCTTTGGATTAATCTTTTCATTATTTACTATAGGTCTAAGCCTTGGGCAGCTCACAGACAGCTCGGCATGTGGATATTTGCGGTTCATATAGTAGACATGAAGTCCCGTAGCCAGAGCGTCCTTCCTGAAATCGTCAAGTCCCAGCAGGGCAGAAAATCCAGCTCCTCTCATACCGCCCATGATGGCACGCTCCTGGGAATCAAAGCGGTATGGCCATACTCTCTTGTGACCTAAGAGGTGCAGGGTCTCGTACTTGTCTGGATTATAGGTCTCCTGAAAGACTGTGACATAGTCCACTCCGCACTCATGCAGATATCGGTATTCATCCTCGTTCACAGGATAAATCTCTATGCCGATATTTTTAAAATACTTCTTTGCAATTTTGACTGACTCACCTATATACTCTACATCTGAGTATTTGCGGCTCTCCCCTGTCAGGATAAGGATTTCCTCCATGCCTGTTTTGGCGATAACCTGCATCTCATGCTCGATTTCTTCAAAGGTAAGCTTCTTGCGTCTGATGTTGTTATAGCAGTTGAAACCGCAGTATACGCAGTAGTTCTGGCAGTAGTTTGCTATGTACAGAGGGGTGAAAATATACACTGTATTACCAAAATGATTCTTGGTGAGTTCCTCTGCCTTTCTCGCCATCTGCTCCAGATATGGCGCAGCGGCTGGGGATAATAATGCCTTAAAATCCTCAATACTACAGCTGGGATTTGATAAGGCACGCTGGACATCATCAGCTGTATATGAGTCATAATCGTAAGTGTTCATGGCGTCAAGGACTTTCCCCATGATGTCAGATGATATGACCTGCATACCTGGCATATACTCCATGTGGTTTGTTCGTGATGATGGCTCCTGCTCCAGCTTGTGCTTGCGGGCAAGAGCTTCTGGAGGGAGCACATCACTATCTATAAAATATACCTGATTTTCTTCGTTCATTTCGTATTCCTTCTATATTAAATAACGTATTTTAATTTTATATTTTAATATCTCTTATTTTTATCGCAAAAATCCTGTGAGTGGGTCTGAAGCACTGCCACCTCTTGCCAGCACTCTACCCATGCCTGTGAGATATGCCTTTCTGCCTGCTTCGATTGCAAGCTTAAAGGCAGCTGCCATCTCTGGTACGTCGCCAGCAGTTGCAATAGCAGTATTTGCCATGACAGCGGCAGCCCCCATCTCCATAGCCTCACATGCCTGGGATGGTTTTCCGATACCAGCGTCCACTATAATAGGCAGGTCGATTTCATCAATGAGAATCTGTATCATTTCCTTTGTGGCAAGTCCCTTGTTGCTTCCGATAGGGGCAGCAAGTGGCATGACAGCGGCAGCTCCTGCGCTCTGCAAATCTCTTGCCACGTTTAAGTCGGGGTTCATATATGGAAGTACCACAAAGCCCTCTTTTGCCAGGATTTCAGTAGCCTTTATGGTTTCCTGATTATCTGGGAAAAGGTATTTGGCATCCCTCATTATCTCTACCTTGACAAAATCACCACAGCCCATAGCACGGCTTAATCTGGCGATTCTTACAGCCTCATCTGCGTTTCTCGCACCGGATGTGTTTGGCAGAAGTGTGACTCCCTTTGGTATAAAATCTAAAATATTTTCATTATCATTAGTGTTTGCACGGCGCAGTGCCAGGGTAATGATTTCTGCTCCGCCCTGCTCTACAGCTGCTTTTATGAGATTTATATTGTATTTTCCTGAGCCTAAAATAAATCTGCTGTTAAATTCTTTTCCACCTAGTATAAATTTGTCTTCCATGTTGTTTTCCTCTTTGATTTATATTACTTAATTACTGACTGCATATTTTGTGGTTTGCTACATGGCTTATCAGCCTCCACCCACAAAATTAAGCACTTCTATCGAGTCGTTTTCTTCAATTTGAATTTCAGCCAATATCTCTTTTGGGATTATCTCAAGGTTTCTTTCCACAACGACTCTGTTCAGATTGAAGCCCTCATTTGAGAGATACTGGTACAGATTCTGACCTGCAAGGTCCTTCTGTTCTCCGTTAATTGTAACCATTTTGTCTCCTTTTCTGTCTTTTTTCTAAACAGCGCCTTTGATGTCGGTGGAAAGTGGTGCCCCCAGTCCACCCTAGTAATGGGATAAACAAATAAAAAAGACTGCATACCAACAGATATACAGTCTTAGCGTGTCATGTATTTTCCTACGTTGGCATTATCCAAATCAGGTTAAAGGTCAAGACATTTCCTGTCTACTCTCAGCCCAGATACATGAGCTCCCTATTTACGAATGTAATTATAAGCTTAATGTCAGAATAATGCAACGTATTTATTTTTAGCTATCTGGATAAAAATTCCTGCCAAAAGGCTTTTTCCCCAGCAAAAGTCCAGTCTGTGTCATCATCAAACTGCTCAAGATAATCCCAGACTTTTTGTGCGTCAGATGGCTTGTCATACTTAATCTCCCAGCACTCGATTTCCTTGCCGTTTTTAAATTTCTTACTTATTATGCCGTCTGGTGTAAAGGCTGTGACAGTCCAGACTATATCACCATTTTCGTCCTCATCTGAGGTCGCACATTCAGCGCTGCCCTCAGTCTTTGATACGCCCTCACTGGTATCTCCTGTCAGCTGCACCTCCTGAAACTTAGACATAGCCATGCTTTCCATTTCCTGCGCCCTTTGGGCGGTTCTGAGAACTGTCTGGTCATCAGTTTTGAGATTTTTAGTCCAGTTCTTATTATAATCAGGATCACCTTCTGGTACAAAGCCCTCTGCGGCTCCGTTTGCAGCGACCTTAAGTGCGGCAGAGGCAGCAGCTGTGGTTCTCATTGATGGGTCTGCCTCCATGGCAGCCTTCTGTGCAGCCTCATCCTGGGCTTCCTTAAGCTCCTTGAGATGCTCCTTATAATCATCTATATACTCGTCGATATGTTCCAGCAAGTCATCCCATTCATCATCCGACAAATCCCGCCAGTCCTTATCCTGCTTAAGCTCCTCGGCAGTAAGCTTGTTGTCATCTATGAATTTTTGCAGGGCGCTGGCAAACTTTTCCCTGCTATTTATATTACTTGCATCTGCCTCATTATTTTTGTCAGAATTAATTGTATTGCTGTAATTATCTGTATAGTCTATGTTTTTTACACCCATTGCTTCTCCTCCCAGACGTCTTTTAATGTATATCGACTTTTTATGCGATTTTCATTATCTGAATCAGGAAAATCCATGCAAAACCATAGTAGGTCACAACTGCCACCAAATCATTTACTGTGGTGATAAGTGGACCAGATGCTACAGCCGGGTCAACCTTAATCTTGTTAAAAAATATAGGAACCAGCGTACCTACAAGGCTTGAAATCACTATGGCGATGAGCAGTGAAGCACCTACACAGCCAGAGATTAAAAGCGCCTGGCTAAAGCCATAGCCCTTAAACAGAGTAATATATAAGCCTAAGCAGAACAGGGCGAGGATTCCAAGCAGGGCACCATTACAAAAGCCAACCTTCATCTCCTTAAAGACCAGCTTCAGCTTGTCTCTGCCATTTAGGTTTTCATCCATAAGTACACGGATGGTTACAGCCAGTGACTGTGTGCCTACATTTCCTGCCATGTCAAGGATTAAGGACTGGAAGCATATTACAATAGGAAGAACTGCTACAACTCCCTCAAAAGCACCTACCACAGATGACACTCCCATGCCAAGAAACAGGAGGATAATAAGCCATGGCAGACGTTTTTTCATGCTTTGTATTGTTGACTCGTTTAAGTCCTCCTCTGCTGACAGACCAGCCAGCTTTGCGTAGTCCTCACCTAACTCGTCATCTACAGCCTCTGTGACGTCCTGGGCTGTGATAATACCGATAATCCGCTTGTCGTGGTCGAGAACAGGCAGGGAATCCTCGGCGTAATCCTTGATTTTTTCTATGCTCTCTGATATTTTCTCATCATCATACAGGTATGGGTAGGCATAACTAATCAGAGTGTCAAGCTCTATATTGTCCCTGGCAACGATGAGGTCTTTTAAATCAATAGCACCGCAGAAGCGATTATCCCCATCAACTACATATATTGTAGAGATATTATCGTTTTCCCCAGCCTGTTTCACCAGCTCGTGCATAGCCTGACGGATGGTGAGGTTTTGTCTGATACAGATAAAGTTCGTGGTAATCAGGCTTCCTATCTCATCATCATCATAGGAATTAATGAGCTTAATGTCTGTCTTGACATCCTCATCCAGCATTGGACGGAGCTTTTCTCTCACGCTCTCGTCTATCTCATCCCAGAAATCTACAGCATCATCGGCATCCATCTCGTTGACTGCCTTTGCCAGCCTGTCGGTTCCCAAATCCTCAACATATTTGGCAGGCTCATCCAGATAAGAAATGATTTCTGCCATCCACTCAGCACCGAGTGCATTGTACAAATCAATTCTCTCCTTCTGATTTAAAAACTCAAGACTTTGAGCAATATCGTTATCATGGTAGTCTCTGAGTTTATCTCTCAGCTCATCAGCAGAATGAGATGTCCTGATAATGTCTATGATTTCTCTTACAAAAATTGGTTCTCTTAATACTTCTTTCATCATATTAGCCTCCTTCTACTCCTAAAAAAGAATAAAAAATCCATCGTGTTGTGAAAGCTTACAACGATGGATAAAGGCTAATTATTGTATAAAATGGCACAACTACAGACACCTGAAAAATAATCCAAGCCTGTATCCATCATTATATGTACTTCGACTTCGACTATCACAACTGTCCATATAGTTCGCCTCCTTTTTCTCTAAATCGGGTACAGTATAGCCCCGCAAAATTGGTTTGTCAACCCTTTTATC
>CAVKUD010000037.1:0-18737 GCA_963659315.1 Senegalimassilia sp.
TGGATTCCCTCTGTGATTTCCTTAGTCTCCTTGGATGCCTTGGCTTCTTTCTCTGCCTGGGCTTTGAAGTACTCTGCGTCTAGCTGGGCGCTTAGGTCTGGATCCTGTTTGTATTCCTCTGCCTTTTTCTGGTAGTCTGGATTTATGCGGATTTCTATTTCTGGCTTTGCAGGCTTTTCATCTGCTGTTGTCTGCTCTGTTGGTTCTTCTGTGCCTTCGTCGATTGAATATCCCATTTTTTCAAGGTATTCGGTGTTGACCTTTATCTCGGTCTGCCTGTTGGCATATATATTCTTCTCACGGAGGATTTCTTTCTTTTCCTTGCCTGCTTCCTTCTGCTTCTGGATTTCCCTGTTTCTGTCCTCTATTATGGTCAGGTACTTCTCTGTGTCTACCAGATCCTGAAGGGTAGCTTTCAGCTCAAGCTGGTTTTTCTTGATGAGCTTCTCCTGTTCCTTGACCTTATTATTCATCTGCTCATACAGCTGCTGCATTGATTCGTTTGTATTGTGAACCATCTCCCAGGTTCTGTTCAGGGCTTCCTCTGTATACAATACTGATGCGGCATATACGTCCTCTGCCTTACGGCTTGCATCCCAGACTATCTCATCGCCCTTTTTCCTGAACTCACGCTCTGCCCTGTCCCTGCTCTGCTGGGTCAGCTCGTACTCGTCATATATATCGTAGATGCTTCTGTTTAAGTCATTTAACAAATCAAGCATCTGCTTTTTATCAACTATTACCTTGCTCGGCTCCTTTTGATAGGGTTCACTCTTAGATAATAATACATGTAACTGTCTCAGTATTTTTTCTGTTGAATCATGTGCGCTCATTTTATTCACCTTTTCCATTAAACCTGTTTTTATTTTACATAATTACTTGTTAAAGGTAAATATATTCTTGTATATTTGTAGCTTTATATTTATCAGACGTAATAATTTGCCTGTGTATTATACATTTTTGCATATAATCCATTTTTTTCCATCAGGGAATCGTGGCAGTCCTCCTCCTCAATCCTGCCGTCATTTATGACAACGATTCTGTCGCAAAACTTGCAGCTGCTCATTCTGTGGGAAATATATATGGCTGTCTTGTCTCCTACGAGGGTGTCAAAATTCTCATATATCTCGGCTTCCGCTATAGGGTCTAAGGCTGCTGTTGGCTCATCCAGTATGACAAATGGTGCATCCTTGTACAAAGCCCTCGCTATGGCCACCTTCTGGGCTTCGCCTCCTGACAGTGCCACTCCATCCCCATTCTCATGGTAGAGTAAAGTATGCTCCTTATCCGGCAGGCTGTTCACAAGCTCAGTAAGTCCCACCTGGTCTATGACTTTTTTTACCCTGACTGAGTCTACATCCTCACTGGCTGCTATATTTTCATCCAGTGGAAAATCAAATATGCCAAAATCCTGAAAAACTACGGAGAATATCTGCACATACTCATCATAATCGTATTTGCCTATGTCTATGCCGTTTAACCTTATTTCTCCCTCTGTCGGCTCATACAGTCTGAGAAGGAGCTTAATCAATGTGGTCTTGCCAGCTCCGTTTAATCCCACAAGTGCCAGCTTTTCTCCTATATTAAAGGTCATATTTATATCCTTTAATATATACTTATCCGAGCCAGGATACTTAAAAGACACATTGTAAAATGACAATTCGTATCTCTTATCGTCCCGCTTTTCTATAGGAAGAGTGCCATCATAGTGCATATTGGGACGCTTTATAAACTCCTCGTAGAGCTTTAGATACTCATTGTTGTATGCAATCGCATTATATTCCGATATAGCCTCCTGCACTCCTGTCATCATAGTGATTATCGCCCCTGCATACATGAGAACATCACCTGTTGAGATGCTTCCAGACATAGCCATGACTGATACATATATGTAGATATAGCCTGCCAGAAGCTGGACTACAAAGGAAAATTTTGCCCTGTTTCTGCCTACAAAAATACCATGTTCTGTAAAGTTTCTGCCAATTTTATTTTTTTTATTTTTTTCCAGCCAGTAATCCTGCAGTCCATATAGGCGGAAATCCTTGGCATAGCTTTCATTTCCAAGAACAGCTCCCATATACATGCCCTCTGCATTTCCTTTTTCATTCATCCTGCTTATCATTACATTTGCTTCATTTATCTTCTGGGAAATTATAAAATTAATCCAGAATGACAGTCCAAATAGTGCTATAAGTATGGCGGTCATAAGCACAATCTCCAGTATATTTCCCCTGCTGCCCAGAGCTGCCTGCACCACAAGGATGATTAAAAATACCAGGGCAAATGCTATTTTTATCAACTGCTCGAAAAAATAATAGATATTATGCAACTGGTCACTGACACTTCCTGAGCTTATTTCACCATTTTGTATTCTCCTGAATGCCAGAAGGGTGTCCTCCTTCTCAAATTCCTCGTACTCCATCTTAAAGGTTTTTCTGGCAGTTCTCTTTCTGGTCTCATCCCTGCTTGGGTCAGCATACTGCCTAAAGACCTGATTACATGCCTGATAGACCATGTTTATGAGCCATATGCTCAAAATCATAATAAATACCATACTGATAGCTCCATCATAATTTTTGAGCATAAGTCTATCTATTATCTTTGCATACAATATACTGTTTACATAAGCCACTGCTGCTCCGCACAATGAGCCGATGACTATCACAGCCTCTATTATTCTGTAGCCCTTTGTATGAAACATCAGGTATTTCCACATATCCTTAATTGACATCTGACTCACCTCCCTCTTCGTAATACTTGCTCTGTATCTTGAAAATCTCTGCGTATTTTCCCTGTAGCTGCATAAGCTCCTCATGGCTGCCCTGCTCTGCAATTTTTCCATTATCCAAGAGGATTATCTGGTCACAGAACCTGGTGGATGCAAGCCTGTGGGATATGAAAAGTGAGGTCTTTTCCCTGAGTACCTTGCTGTATATCTCATATATTTCAGACTCAGCTATTGCGTCAAGGGCTGCTGTCGGTTCATCCAGCAGGATAAGGGATGGATTCCTGTACAGGGCTCTTGCCAGCAGAAGCTTCTGTATCTGTCCTCCCGAAAGACTCACTCCCTCCTCTGTCAAATCCTTTCCCAGATATGTCATAAGTCCCTTTGGAAGTCCTTTTATCACGTCATACAGGCCAGCCTGTCTGATGCAATCCCAGACCTTATCTTCATCCCAGTCCTCACTAAAGGCAATATTTTCTCCCACTGTGTATGATGTGACAAAACAGTCCTGAAATACTGCTGCCTGATGCCTGTAATATTCTTTTAGCTTTAACTGCCTTGTACTTATTCCATTTACCAGAACATCTCCCGATGTGGGCAGATAGAGACCTGAAATAAGCTTTACAAGTGTTGATTTACCAGCTCCGTTTAGTCCTACCAGCGCCTTGTGCTCACCAGCATTTAATTTAAAGGACACATCCTTTAGCACAGGCTCATCTGTCCCCTGATACTTATAGGTCACATTCCTAAACTCAATCTCGATGCTATCAAATCCATTTTCAGGTACCAGCTTGTCGCTGTCATCCTCCTCACAGTAGTCCAGATACCTTCTCATATCGCATACCTGCGAATCACACTGCTTCATCTGGACTCCATTCCTTGTGATTTCATTAAACCACTGTGAAAATCCTGAAATAATACCAAGATAAAACACAAACTGGGATATGGTCATACCATTTTGCAGCAGATATATAAGGTAGAGATAGCAGAAAATATCTCTGACTGCATTTAGCGTAAAACTAGTGGCAGAGCCTATGTAGGCAAGCAGGTTCTGCTTTGCAGTCAGTCTTCTCGTATTCATGATAGCCCTGTCAAACTTTCCGATTATCCAGTCCGACATGCTGTATACTCTTATGTCCTTTCCTGCGGATGTGGTCTGCACAATTTTATCTATGTATTCCTTGGTCATATTCTCACTGGCGAGCTTGTCCTTGACCTTCTTGTAATACCAGTTTGGCAGGCTGTCCACCAATACAGATATTGTTGACAAGACAAGCAGCATTATGATTATCAGTGGATGAATTGTGCCAGCTAAAACCGCATAGACCACAAGCCCCAGCACTCCTATGCCCAGGGCATTGCTGTATCTGAAATATCCCTCTATACCTCCCCAGTTATGGGATATTGCCATACCTGCTTTTTCCTCTAATAGCCTGACTTCGGGTGATTCTGTCTCTTCTAGCGGGAGACTTAACTCTTTTTCCGTTATCTGGTCATTAAACAATTCAAGTCTTATCTCAATATTGTGGGCATTATGCTTTGACCTTACAAAGCTCTGTAGTGCGTTTGCTATTGCATAGCAGACAAAGGCGCATAGGATGGTTATGACCAGAGTTAGCAGGCTTACCTTATTTCCAAGCAGTCTTATGACAAGGGCGCTTAGGGATAAACCGAATAGGGGGACTACTACTGAAAGGACTATTTCCAGCAGGGTGTCCCAGATGAATATGCGCTTATTTTGCCATACGGGTTTGTAGGCGAATATGAAATTGCTTAGCAGGGTGTATTTTTTCATTTTGTTGCTCCTCTTCTTTGGTGCATTTTTGTGGCTCAAACTTCCCATATGGGGGTTTGGTAATCTACTGGCATACAGTTGTTTTGTCGAAAAAATATGAAGTTAGCAGCGGGACTTATGCGAGATAGGCTGTATATATTTGTTTAGTTATTTCATTGCCTAGTGTACTGGAACCCCGCTGCAGTTCATATTTTGTTCGTCAAAACAACTGTATGCCATCCGATTATCGCAGGCTCTCGGATGGGAAGTTTGAGTTTTTACCTTGTGCATAGCTTTCAAAGTGGGATTGGCAACTACAATGAAAGCTTTTATACACTCGGTCGAATTGAAGTTAATAGATTTTAAATCCAATAATTCGTTTAATAACTTCAAATTCTTAGCCTCATTATAACAATCTATATATAAATATAAAAAAATGCGCACGAATTGCATCAATCCGTACACAAATGACAAAATATATTTGACCTGCTTTATGCTGTTTCTCTTGATTGGATTTATTACAGCACCATCTACAATGGCAGCATTATCTCCGTGACAAACACTCCCGCTTCATTTTTCCTGTTTATATAGCCCTCATATTTTTCTACAATGAGGTTTATCCTCTTTAAGCCATGCCCGTGATTTCCCCGCTTATTGGTGATATATTCCTCGTCCAGCTTTCTGACCACCTCATTTGTGGCATTGCTTACTGATATATAGAGCTGTTCCTTGAAGATTCCTATATATAGTCTGATAAACTGGTCTTCTGGCTTCACCTTCATGCAGGATTCCACGGCATTATCTATGAGATTTCCCAGTACTACACACAAGTCTATATCTGTCACTGTGGTTTTTTCTGGCACGGTGGCTTTATAGTCTACTGGGATGCCGTTATGGATTGCAAGGGATATCTTGGAGTTTAAGATTGCGTCTACTCCGATATTTCCTGTGTTGAACAGGAGGTTTATATCATCCAGGTCTGTCTCAAGCTTGTCCAGATAATCTCTCGCTTCCTTGATATTATCCATTTCCAGATATGCCTTGAGGGACTGCATATGGTTATGGTAATCATGCCTCCAGCCTCTCATGGTCATGTATACATTATGCACTTCGTCTATCTGGTTTTTGAGCAGCTTGTTCTGGTAGGCTGCTGTACTTTTTTCCAGATGCCTTGTCACTACAAACCTAATCAGGCATACGATTAGCACAAGAGCAATAATAACAGCTATAATAAGCAAAATAATTGATAGCATACTTTTATTCATCGTTTTATTTTCCCTCGAGATTATATTTGATAAACTTATCGTTTAAGTCCTTATAGGCAGACCGGCTGACAGGAATTGTTGTCCCATCCGATAAGTGGCACTCACTTCTGCCTATGCTGCTTATCTTTGAGACATTGACTGCATAGCTTCTGTGGGCTGTCACACAGTGCTCTCCAGTCTCGTTTATCCTCTTTAGTACATCAGAAAAACCAGACTTAAGTGACAGGGTCTCCCCATCTGCTTTTACAATATTTATGTAGTGCCCCTGGGCTTCCACATACATGATGTCACTCAGCTTAAGCCTGTAGTTTTCTCCTGCCAGCTTAAGTATAATGCTCTCCTCCTGTGTCTGGTTCTCTCTGGTGCTTACGGCTTCGAGTATCTCTACAAGCTTAGTCTCTGAAACAGGCTTGAGCAGATACCTGTAGGCATTGACCTCATAGCCCTCAAACACATAGCCAGGGTCAGATGTGACAAATACGATTACAGTATTATTATCCCTTTCCCTGATTCTTCTGGCAAGCTCCATTCCGCTCATGCTCTTCATAGAAATATCAAGAAAAATCAAATCATAAGCGACTGCATCTGTCTTGAATAGAAACTCTTCCGCACTCTCATATATATCCATGCGGACATTTGTTCCATTCTCTATCGCCCACTTATCAACCTGATTCTTAAAAAGCTTAGCCTGAGCCGCCTCATCCTCGCAATAGCATACTCTCATTTTAATTACCTATCTATTTCTAAAACTTCCCTCTACACATGACACCTAACTTCCCACTCCACAACCTCCGATAATCTGCTGATATACAGTTGTTTTCCAGAACAAAATATGAACTGCTGCGGGTTTCCATACCATAGGCAACGTAAACACCTAATCGAATTTACACACCCTATCCTCGATTAATTCCCGCAGCTAACTTCATATTTTTTCTGGAAAATACACTGTATATCAGCAGATTTCCACCACCTAAATGTGGGAAGTTTCTATTCAACAACTATATTTTATCTGCCCAAGCCCCCATTTTCAAGAGCAAGTCACCCTATCATCCTCCCATGATCCATCTCATACACCTTATCACACAAGACTTCAATATCCTCCTTATTATGGCTTGCAAGTATAATCGTCTTTCCTTCCTCCTTTAAGCCCAGCAAAATATCCCTCACGTCCTTTACCCCCTGGTTATCAAGTCCGTTCATAGGCTCATCCAATATCAGGATGTCAGGATTTTCCATGATAGCCTGGGCAATGCCAAGCCTCTGCCTCATGCCCAGGGAATATTTTCCCACCTTCTTGCGGCTGTCTGGGTCCAAGCCTACTCTCTCCATGCTTGCCCTGATTTGCTCCCTGCCTATCACTCTCCTTATAGATGCCAGATATTTGAGATTCTCATAGCCTGTATACCGACTCAAAAAGCCTGGATTTTCAATGATAATCCCCATGTTTTGTGCAAAATCAATATCCTTTCCTATCACCTTATTATCCACAATGATTCTTCCCTCTGTTGGCTTTAAATATCCAATCATGGTTTTAAAGAGAACAGTCTTGCCAGAGCCATTCCTGCCTATGATTCCATATATTTTACCCTTTCCAAAGCTGACATTGATACGGTCAAGGGCTGTCGTATCACGAAATCTCTTTGTCACATTTTCTACTCGTATTAGCTCTTCCATAGCTATCCCTCCATCAAATTATATTCTCTTCATTTTTCATACATCTGCATCCAGTTAAAAAAGCTGCTGCAATCAAAATAAGCTCCACTGCAATAGCCATGCCAGCAGGAAAGCCGCCCCCTTCGACCAGACTGCTCCTCATATACATCCCCCACATTCCGTACATGGCACTGGAAATCTGGGAAAAGCTAAATCCGATAATAAACGTTATACCCTCCAATAAGAGCAGAAAGCCAGGTATCAGGCGCCTTACTGGAAATAAATCAAGCAGGACAAATATTGCCGCCATACTCAGGCTGTGAGTCATCCACATGAGGCTGATTTTTATAATCACATCCAAGGAAAGCATTAAAATATTGCCAAGCAGAAAGTCACAGAGCAGGACACTTAACAGAATGATTAAGCCAGCCCTTAAGCCAATAAACACCCCTGCTGCAAAATGCCTTATCCACCAGTACAGGCGCCTTCTATAGCGGTAGGCAGATAAAGTATTTATTCTCCTGTTTTTTTCAGCATAAATTCCAACTATCAGCAAGAATATACCTATGGGCAGAAGCCACTGCCCAAAAGGAATCAGGGGTACCTCGTCATACCAGTCAAGAGGCACTCCTCCAAAAAGCCTTAAAAACAAGCTATTGACCACTATCCATCCACCTCCGCTCCCGCATGATACTCGACCTTCTTCACCAAAACAGCCGACAGCAGTGCCAGAGCTGCCATAAGCAATAGAAAAATCATGGCTGACTTCAAATAAGACGCAGTTCCATCAACAAAATTTCCAGGAACAGCCCTTGCAAATAGCGAACATGTCACCATTCCATCCTGCTGTAATAAATATCCACCCAGATGTACGGCTATCACTGCCACGACTCCCACAATCCCAGAGAAGAGGAGGGATGCCACATAGAGGAGGACTCCCATAAACGCAAGGTAGAGATAGAAAAATAAAACCGTGACTGCAAAAGCCTGTGGCACCGTCATATTCTGCATTATGTTAATCCATGGAAAATCCACATTGTACTTAATACCCAGATTTCCATCTGTATTTTTTGCCAGGGCATAAATCGGACTGCTCCACATGTCCCCTGCATATCCATAAAAGCTGCTGACTATCACTGTAAAGGCTGCCATGACTGCTGTATACACAAAAGCCTGCACCAGTATGTAGGACAGCATGCCATAATTCCAGCTTTTCCTGCCACACCGATACAAAATCAGATAAGTATTTCCCTTTATAAAGGGTGCATCTGCCACCACCAGAAGCCAGCCTATCACCAGAAATAAGAGGTTCACATTCTGCTGCTCAATCATGCAAAAAGCCTCAAACACATTAACAGGCTCTCCAAACTCTGCCGCATAGCGAAAAAGATTGCTCATAAAATAGCCAATAATCGCCATTCCCAGAATATAGCCCATTATTACCCTGCCATTTTTACGCTCCTGCTCAAGCATCCCCCTTGTAACTATCCCGACACTAACCATTCCGATACCTCCTCACAAGTCCTGCTATAATCACCGCCGACACTACAAGCAGATAGACACATTCCACAGCGGCCGCCAGCGGATAGCTGTCCACATCATCCCCTCTCAAGAGGTAGATTGGATTTAACCATCTGACTTTTACCAGGCCAAGCCACAAGGTCTCATACAGTACAAAGGGTGCAATCAGCGCCACATAGCGGTTTGGAATCCATACCGCAAAGGCAAAGCCCACAAGTGCCCACACCGAGCCGAAGAGAAAACCAAGTATTGTTTTTCCCACTGCTATATACCAGTCCCCATATTTTAAAATGTAAGTGAGCATGACTGTATCATTCAGCATGTTAGAATCGCTGCCCTGTGGTACTCCAGGCACTCCAAATGTATATGCCATAGCACATGCCAGGGCAATGGGAAGTGCAATCATTACACCTCCCGACAGGGCAACCGTTACTATCCGTGTCCTGCCAAACTCAACAGGACTCATTCTGGCAAAAATCATCCGGTAATACCCACTCTGGTATTCCTCACAAAAGCCTGTGGCATAGGCAAGCACTGGAAAAACTGCTGCAAAAGGGGTAAATCCAGAGGCTCCAAATACATTGTACAAAATGTAATAGCTGCTCCTGCTTCTATCTAAGGGCGCTCCTATTACTACTGCCGACAATAATATAAATGCCACTGCCACAGTTCCGCATACAAAACCAAAATTAAAGAAACTTCTTTTTAAATCCTTCCAAAAAAATCCTGCCATTTTTAATCCGCCTTAAATATTTCTCCTGTTGCAGCATCCAGATAGATATCACTTACTGCATCCATTTCATATGTTTTATCTACAATTTCACCCTCTGGTCCCGTCAAAGACATCATTTCCATCTGTGGAAAATAAATATGCCAGGCTGGTGTTAAAACCAGCTTGGAATCGTAAAGCCCCGGATAGTATTCCAATCTCACATCAGGCAATACCAGCTCTGAATTGCCCACCATGGTTCCATTTTCCAGATACATCTCCAATAGCTCTGTCACCTTTTCAAATGTCATAATCTTTTCATCAGACTTGTCTGTAATTTTGCCATAATATCCACCATTCACGCCTAAGAAAAGCACAGCTACCCCATCCTTTGTAATCCATGCAGTTCCTTGTGGAATAACATCGCCAGATACCCAGCCAGTACCGATTCCATTTGCTACGACTATTCCCTCATAGACAGGCGAAAAATTTATTTCATAAAATGCTGTATCGCCAAGCTCATAATAATAAATCTGATTAGCTGCAATTTCTGTGTCACCCAATATTTCCATCTTCTCCTTTAGGATTTCTTCTGCTTCATCCAGAGAAAATGCTGCCGAAGCATACTCACCATCCTTTGTGACATCAATCTCCTCTGCTACCTTATATATCTCAGAACATTTTTCGTTTAGTTCTTCATCTTCATAATGTGCTCCTGTATTATCTATAAATGAAGCTGTCTTTTTTCCAGCTCTAAGCTCTAAATATGAATCATCTCCAAAATGTGGCAGGTCTGGCACTTTTTCCTCTTCGCTCAGCCCCCTCTGCTGCTCTTCTATTTCTGCAAGAACTTCTGCCGTGACATCCTGTGCATTATCGCTTCCAAGAAACTGTTTCAATTTTTCCTCATCAAAATCGTCTCTCGGCTCCAATGTCAGCACTGGGACATTTGCTGATACTGTGGGAATATCTGCACAGATTCTGATACCATTTTCCTCTGTACCAATCAGGGCATCATATTTTTCTCCCTCAATAGTTGCCTTAGTGTCTGTCTCTCCTGCTACAATATCCTCCCTTTTACTGTCCTCTGTGCTCATGGCATGGTATACTCCACCACTTTCCACTGCCTCTGGTGCAGGCGTGCAGCCTGACAGGGCAGTGGCTCCCAATATTCCTATCATGAGCATACTTAATAAGCTTTTTTTCATTTTCTACATACCTCCTGCTGTTTTTCCCATATAGCTTATGTCATGAATTATACCCTTCTTTGGCTTTTATCCCTGCTTATGGCGAAATTCTACCATATTTCTTCCGAAATCGGTCTATATTTCCACATACAAGCCCTTTCTCTGTAGGTGAATTACCTTCCACTGGCAGCTTCTCTGTGCATTTTGGAAGAAAAAAGCTGCCATGAACACATGACAGCTTTTTCTCTACAAATCCTTTATATATAACACTATCTCAGTTTCCATACGATTCTTCTCACAGTACATTTCTATCTCACCATGATATTTTTCCACAATCCTCTGCACATTTGAAAGCCCTATCCCATGCCCCATGGCAGATTTCTCTGAGAGCCTTGCTATCTCACATTCGCCCTCCGGAATCCCCTTACAGCTGTTTAGCATATACAAAAACAAGACTCCATTTTCCATCCGCAGGCAGAGCTTTAAAAATTTCTCGTCTGTCTGCAGGGCTGCTGCTATGGCATTATCCAGGAGATTTCCCACTATTACGTTAAAGTCAAAGCTATGAAGCTTCATCTCCTCTGGGATTTTTATGTCTGTTTCTACCTTTTTCAGTTCTTCCCTGGCTCTTTGCAGCTTAAAGTTTAACAGACTGTCTAATGCCTCGTTTCCCGTATAGACATGCTCTGACGGATTTTTCATATATTCCTGTATGGAAATCAGATACTCTGCCAGCTCCTCCGTCCTGCCACTTCTCACCAGTCCCTGCATCGCCAGCAGGTGATTTTTCATGTCATGCCTCAGGGAGCGTATGCGGTTCTGTGACTCCATGATTACATCTAACTGGTTCTGGTAGGCAAAGGTCTGCTGCTTGTATATATCCTGTTCTCTTAATTGTACATAATTTTTAAATAATATATGATACAGATAAAATACACACAGATTAAGGAGCACAATAACACTAGACAAAAATACAGATGTAAATCCCGCAGGACTCTTATACATAAGTGCCCAGAATGCTACAAGGCTTAGGACTGGAACCGCTGTCAGCAAAAGCATCTGTCTCCTGTCAAGCACAGCCTCCTGATAGTCCTCTGCTTCAAAAGCATAGCATATGAGTACCACGCATATGAGCAGTAGTATAGCCTGTAATGCGGGCTGCTGCTGTATATATTCTGCTATGCCCAGACTCATAATTATGCCCCAGCAGCCTGTATCCAGACAGAAAAACACCATACATATCCATATCTTTTTCTCCCAGGCTCCACGATAAAAGCCCGCCACAAGCAGAATTCCTGCCAGATTGCACAAGCCGTAGATGACAGATGTGTGAAATATTATATATGAAACTACTGTCAGTAGATAATAGCCTCCAAAAACTATCTTCCACAAGAAACGCTTTTTGTTTTCCGCTGACAGGAAGGTGTCAAAGACCTTTTTAAGTAATGCCATATGCAGGATATTAACAATCGCTATTTCAATACAATCATATACAAACAAATCATTAAATCTTTCAAAAAACATTGCGCATTTTCTCTTTCATATACTGCTTAACCCTTGCCCTCACATCTTTCCTGTAGGGCTTGCTGATACTTAGGACATCTCCATTCACCATCCTGACATTCTCGTATGAATACTCCGCCACATATTCCTGATGGATAATGTAGGATTGGTGAATCATCAAAAAATCCGCTGACAGCTGCTCCTGAATGAGCTTCAGCTTGCCGTAAAACTCTTCCTGTCCTTCCTTTTTTATAATAAGAATTTTCTTATCCATACTCATAAAATACAGTATATCCCTGACTGGAATCCTGAAAATCTGACCGCCCTTCTGGTATTCAAAGCTGCTGTCTGAGTACTTATTGCGCCTCATGCTCCGCTCAACCACTTCCCTAAGCCTTGAAGCAGAAATAGGTTTTACCAGAAATTCCAGGGGCTGTATCTTAAAAAGCTCCATGGCATAGCCCTGCTTTGAGGAAATGTAGGCAATATGAGTGTCTATATCCCCCAGCTCATCACGGATAAAGGCACCTACTTCTATGCCATTCTGCTCTAACAGCTCTATATCCAGAAAGAGGAGGTCTAATTTTTCTCCCTTTTTTAAATCTCTCTCAAGGCTTTCTCCGCTGTACCAGACCTCAATCTCGAACTTTACCGATAGCTCAGCTGACAGCTCATCAAGCTGTTCTTCCAGCAGGGAACACAATATTTTGTCGTCATCACATATCCCAATTCTATACATATCATTCCTGCTCTCCTCTGAAATAATCCTTATGATATTATACTTTATCTTCAAAGGCACAACAAGACTGCTGCCCAATTCCCCTGTTACAGCTCAATCCAATATCTCTCCAGATATTCATCCTCTTCTTCCAGATGAACAGTGCCATCATATACGCCGCCATTATTTAAGATAGTCCTTCTGCTGCCCTCATTGTCGTCCAGACAACAAACCAGAATCTTATCCAGACCAATGCTCCTGCAAAATGGCTTTATATTGCCAAGCATCCATGTAGCATAGCCCTTTCTTCTCTCAGAAGGCCTAACCGAATATCCTATATGACCGGCATATTTTTGCAACAAAAAAGAGGCACACCTCAAAATGAGATATGCCTCCAAAAATATTTATTAAAATGTTATTCCGCATCCTTCTTAATAAATCCAAGCATCAGACAAGTGATAACTGAACCTACAATCCATGACAGGATATACATAAGTGGATTACCAACTGTAGCGAATACGAAGATTCCACCATGTGGTGCCATAAGTGTACATCCAAACAAAGCTGAGAGGAAGCCTGCAACTCCTGCTCCAACTAATGTACAAGGAATTACATGAGCTGGGTCTGCTGCTGCAAATGGGATAGCACCCTCTGTGATGAATGAACATCCCATAACGATATTTGATACCCATGAGTTTCTCTCTGCCGCTGTAAATTTCTTAGGGAAGAATTTACAAGCAAGTGCGATTCCAACTGGAGGAACCATACCACCAACCATGATTGAAGCCATTGCAATATAGCAAGCCTGAACAGCTGGATCTGACATTGTAGCACCGTTTGCCATAAGGTCTGCTGCTGTACCAAGCATTCCTGTACCGAATACATATGCAGCCTTGTTAATTGGGCCTCCCATATCGATAGCCATCATTGCTCCAAGTAAGAGACCAAGTACTGTAATCATTCCTGCTGCTGAGATAGACTTAAGCATTGCGCTGAGTCCTGTGTTAATCACTCCAATTAATGGGTTGAAGATGAAGCACATAAGGATACTTACGATAAGTATTCCAAGTAATGGATAAATCAATGTAGGCTTGATTCCATCAAGTGATGCTGGAAGCTTTGAAAACAGCTTCTTTAAAAGTAAAACAACATAGCCTGCAAGGAAACCCGCTACAATACCGCCAAGGAAACCAGATACTGTATTTCCGCCATTTGCACTCTGGAAGGCGAAATCTGCAATAAACTTCTGGAAGCCTGTTGCACTGTCAGCCCACACATAGCTTGCTGCTAATGCGTTTCCGCTTGATGCTAAAAGTCCGCCTGTAAAACCAACAGCAAGACCAGGTCTGTCTGCGATTGAGTATGCGATATATCCGGCAAGTACAGGAACCATAAGTCCCATTGCAAGTCCACCAGCATACTTAAAGAATGCTGAAAGTGGAATCATTGAACCGAAATTTCCACCACCTGTTGCACCATATCCACATATTGTATCAATGAGGAAAGCAAGTGCTGTCATGATTCCTCCACCAATTACGAATGGAAGCATATGAGATACACCGCTCATAAGGTGTGTATATATCTGATGTCCTACAGAGCCTTTATTCTCTGATACTTCTTCCTTCTTTGCTCCGTTCTCTGCCTTGTATACAGGAGCGTCGCCCTTAGCAGCTCTCTTTAAAAGCTCCTCTGCCTTGTTGATTCCATCGGCTACCTTGCATTCGATAAGCTTTTTGCCATCAAATCTGTCCATTGGAACCTTTGTATCACATGCCACAATAATTGCTGCTGCCTTTGCAATTTCTGCATCTGTTACCACATTCTTTGCTCCGCCTGAGCCTCGTGTCTCAACCTTAATCTTGTATCCAAGCTCTGCTGCTTTTTTCTCAAGAGCCTCAGCTGCCATATAAGTATGTGCTATTCCTGTCGGGCAGGCTGTAACACCTATGATAAATACATCAGACTCTGCCTTTTCTGCTTCTTTTGGTGCGTCCTTCTCATCCTTCTTTGTCTCTTCCTTGTCAATGATTGATAAGAATTCCTCAACGCTTGATGCGTTTACAAGTGAGTTTGTAAAGCTCTCATCCATGAGCATTACTGACAATTTGCTGAGTACCTGTAAGTGAACATTGTCACTTGTGTTAGGTGCTGCAATAAGGAAAATGATTTTGGCTGGTGTGCCATCTAATGACTCAAAATCTGTACCTTCCTTGATTGTCATTGCTGCAAGTCCTGCTGCCTTTACAGCATCTGACTTACAATGTGGAATGGCTATTCCCATTCCGATTCCAGTAGTACCTTCCTCTTCTCTGGCAAATACACCCTTGCGGTAGGTCTCAACATCTGCGATGTTTCCTCCCTTTGCCATCAGGTCTACCATGTGATTAAGTACTTCTGTCTTGTTTCCAGGCTTTCCCCCCAGTTCAATGCTTTGAACTGATAATAAATCCCTGATCCTCATACATAGTTCCTCCTAAAATAAATTTTTGCTTCTATCTAATAAAGCTTCAACTTCCGCTTTAGTAGCTAATTCCTCCGAAAATGCACTCGCACTTCCTGTGCAGACTCCATACATAAATGCCTGCTTGTAATCTCCTGTTGCCAGATAGCCTGATACAAATCCAGCTACCATTGAATCTCCTGCACCTACTGAGTTTTTCACTTTTCCAACAGGTGCCTCTGCCTTAAACTCCTGACCATCCTCTGATACGAGGACTGCTCCATCTCCAGCCATTGACACAAGTACATTTCTTGCACCCTGCTCCTGAAGCTTTTTGGCATATTTGATAACGTCATCCTTATCTGTTATTTCCACTCCGAATATTTCACCAAGCTCATGGTTATTTGGCTTTATCAAAAATGGATGATAAGGTAATACATTTGTCAGCAAATCTCTTGTTGCATCCACAACAATTCTTATATCCTTTTCCTTCAGATAATCCATAATGTCCATATACATAGATGATGGCATCACATCTGGTATGCTTCCTGCAAGCACCAGTACGTCTCCATCTGAAAGCTCATCAAGCTGCTTATATAATTTCTTTATATCTTCTTCTTCGATTTTTGGTCCCTGACCATTTATCTCTGATTCCTCATTAGATCTGAGCTTGACATTTATTCTTGATACGCCCTTTTCTACTGGAATGAAGTCTGTATCTACACCCTTTTCATTGAGAAGTCTTATAATCTCATTTCCCACAAAGCCAGCTGTAAAGCCTAATGCTGTGCTGTCATATCCGAGGTTTTTGAGAACCATTGAAACGTTTATTCCCTTTCCACCTGGGAAAATTGTCTCCTGAACAGTCCTGTTTACTATTCCTACCCTAAAATCCTTTACATCCACCACATAGTCGAGGGATGGATTAAATGTTACGGTATAAATCATATATTAGACCTCCTTTATGTTTTTATATTTCTTATAAGATGTATTTTTGAGTTCTGTTGTAATAATTGTCGCATTTTCAAATTCTGAAAACTTGACACTTGATATCTGTGAAAATTTTGACGAATCAGCAAGCACATATCTTTCCTTGCAGTTCTCCATGGATTTTTTCTTCACCATAGCTTCTTTTACTTCTGGTGTGGAAAAACCCTTTGTGATACTCACACCATTTGTTCCCCAGAAGCCCTTTGTGAAATTGTATTTATCCAGGGTCTCCACAGCTTCCTCTCCGACGATTGCTTCTGTTGTTGACTTAAATTCTCCACCTAAGATATATACTGTATATCCCTTATCTGAAAGCTTCTTGGCATGGGTTAGTGAGTTCGTAACGAATGTGACGTTTGACACCTTTATATAATCAATCACCATCTCTGTGGATGTACCTGCATCAATATATACGAAATCGCCATTTTTGATTAAGCTTGCAGCATATTTTGCAATTGCTACTTTTTCCTCAATATTCTGTAGCTTTCTGTTATCTACGTTTTCATCCTGGGTTCTGATGTTTGTATTCTTGGCAACAGCTCCGCCAAAAACCTTCACCAGCAATCCGTTAGCATCCATTGTGTTAAGATCTCTTCGTATTGTAGATTCAGAAGCACCAAGCTCTTCCATCAAGTCCTGCACTGTGACACTTCCTGCCTCTTCTATTATGCTCAATATCTTAGAAAATCTTTCCTCAGCTAACATTATTTATCCCCCAAAAGCTCTTAATTACTTTATATCCTCTTATGTCTTGATTATATTCTGTTAAAAAATCAAAGTCAATCACATTCAGTCAAATTCATTCACAAAACTTCATTCCTGATTTTGTGCATTTTTTATAAAATTTATAATATTTATTAGCTTCCACACATTCATCTGATTAAGGTTATATTAAGAAACATTTAGGTTAGATAAATTGATTATCATATACCAAAGTGGGATAATATTTGTAAACAAAAATTTATATTATTCAATTTTTGCTTATCTGCACATTACAATTTAATATTAAGGAGGAGTTTATGACAAAAAAACACTTTTCAAAAATAGGGCTTGCCTATATGATTGGTACTATTTTGGTTTTTGGATTTCAGTATCTGGCAGAATTTCTTATAGTGAAATTTCTTCCACAGGTCTATGATAATTCGACCCTCAATTTCTTATTGGTGATGCTTTCAATGTATGCAGTATCAATGCCTTTGATGGGCTTTATTATCTCAAGAATACCTGCAGAGGGAAGCTGCGAATCCCAGGAGATGTCAGTCGGACGCTGGTTTAAAATTTTCGTCATTGCCTACGCTGGTATGTACATTACCAACCTTATCGGAAATTTTATTACACAGATTATTTCGATTTTCAAGGGCTCTGCTGTGTCTAATGACTTAATGGAAATTATTACTTCAAACGATAACTGGTGTAACTTTTTGGTAATAGTAGTATGCGCACCAATCGCAGAAGAGCTTTTATTCAGAAAGCTTTTGATTGACAGAACTATAAAGTATGGTCAGGGAATTTCAATTTTTACCTCTGCTTTGTTATTTGGATTATTCCATGGCAATCTGAACCAGTTTGTATATGCCTTTACAATCGGTGCAGTATTTGCCTATGTTTATTCAAAAACTGGAAAAATCCATTACACAATACTCATGCATATGCTTGTTAATTTCCTTGGTTCAGTAGTCAGCCTGCTTATTTTCAAGTGGTCTGGATTTTTTGAAATCGCAAATGCTGATGCAAGTGATACAGCTGCAATTATGGAAATAATGTCTAACCATATTGGTGGAATTATTCTTTTGATTTTATACTTTGTAGCCTTGCTTGCAATGGTTATTACGGGTATTGTACTTTTCTGCCTGAATGTTAAGAAGATAAAATTAGAGAAAACAGAATATACAGTTGAAAAAGGAAAGCGATTCACAACATATTTTGTAAACCTGGGAATGATTGCATTTGCTATTTACTGGATAGTTATGATAGTACTTCAGTTACTAAGATAAGATTTTTGTTGATAACTTTATAATTAAAAAGAGAAATGTGTATTAACCATTGGTTTGAAACGCATTTCTCTTTTTAATTTTATTTGATATTTACAATTTTTCTGGACATATGGTAACCAACCGAATCTACCACAAGCAGCTTCTCTGTATGCATGCTAACAAAAAAGACTTCCGATTTACGGAAGCCTAAAGAAGAGGTGACTGCCGGATTTGAACCGGCGATGACGGTGTTGCAGACCGGGGCCTTACCACTTGGCT
>CAVKUD010000038.1:0-18314 GCA_963659315.1 Senegalimassilia sp.
GGTTTGTGGTAAGAGATGTGATAAATGCCCTTATGGAAGGCAATATCAGGAATGCAACAAACAGCAGTACATATGCCTGGCTTGCAGTTTTGTTTTCTGTTCTCAGCATACTGTTGTATTTTGTGGCACTCTGCCTCTGCCATCTGGCAGCATTCAGAACTGCTACAAATATGAGAAAAGAGGCTATGCATCATATAGTAAAGCTTCCACTTGGCTATTTTGACCAGAATGCCAGCGGCAGACTTCGCAAGATTATAGATGACAATGCAGGACTCACAGAGGCTTTTCTGGCGCACCAGCTGCCTGATTTGACAGGAGCGGTTGTCATGCCTGTTGCCGTAATCGTACTTATATTTGTCTTTGACTGGAGACTTGGCTTATGCTGTCTGCTACCTCTTGCTATCAGTGTATTTTTCCTGAAGCAGATGATGGGTGGAGATAACTCAGGCTTCATGGAAGGCTATATGAATGCGCTTGAGACAATGAACAAGGAGGCTGTAGAGTACATCAGGGGAATCCCTGTGGTAAAGGTATTCCAGCAGACCGTTTATTCCTTTAAGAATTTCCATACAGCCATAGATGAGTACGAGAAATATGCCTCAGGCTATGCCCTCAAGTGCCGTATACCACTTACAGGCTTTAATGTGGCATTAAATGGCACATTTATTCTTCTGATTCCAGCAGCCTGCATGATAGCAGCAGGGGTCAGCGGTCAGGCAGAGTATCAGGATGTGCTTCTTGATTTTCTCTTTTACAGCCTGTTTACCCCTATATGCACTACTATGATGAATCGTGTTATGTTTGCAGGAGAGCAGCTTATGGCAGCAAAAAGCGCTGTGAACAGAATAGAGGCAATATTGGCAGAAAAGCCGCTTGATGAGGCTTCTAAGCCAGAGGAACCAAAGGATGCCTCAGTTACTTTTGACAATGTATCTTTCTCATATGCAGGTACAGACGTTAAGGCACTGGATGGAGTTTCCTTTGAGATACCACAGGGAAAGACAGTGGCACTGGTTGGAGCATCAGGCAGTGGCAAGTCGACAGCAGCACAGCTTATACCGAGATTTTATGATGTAAGCGAGGGAAGTGTAGCTATCGGTGGAGTTGATGTCAGAAATATTGACAGTAAAACCCTTATGAATCAGATAGCCTTTGTATTCCAGAACACAAAGCTATTTAAGGACAGCCTATTTGAAAATATCCGTGCAGCCCGTCCGACTGCCACAAGAGAAGAGGTTATGAAGGCGGTTGAGCTGGCTTCGTGCAAAGAAATTATAGACCGTCTGCCCCAGGGACTTGATACTCTTGTGGGAAGCGGCGGCACATATCTGTCTGGAGGAGAAAATCAGCGTATAGCCCTCGCCAGAGCCATATTAAAGGATGCGCCGATTATTATCTTAGATGAGGCGACTGCCTTTGCAGATGCTGAGAATGAGCATAAGATACAGGAAGCCTTTGAGCAGCTTACCCAGGGCAAGACTGTTCTGATGATAGCTCACAGACTGTCAACCATAGTAAACGCAGATATGATTTTAGTATTTGACAATGGAAAAATCATCGAGCGTGGAAGTCATGATGAGCTGTTAGGGGCTAATGGCAGATATGCTGCTATGTGGAAGGATTATCAGACATCTATTCAGTGGAAAGTGGAAAAGGAGGCATTATAATGACAAGATATTTCAAAGAAAAATATGCACTAAGTGATGCCGGAGCAAAGGATTTAGTAAAGGGAATATGGTACTCAGTTTTGGCGTATGTGAGCCTTATGCTTCCTGTAGCCCTGCTTGCCTGTGTGCTTGATGCCCTCCTCGCTCCGCTTTTTACAGGGGAAAGCAAAAGCGTCAATACCCTGCTCTATATCGGAATAGGAATTGTTGTGCTTCTGCTAATATTTTTCATGCACTATATACAGTATACCATCACATATATGGGCACCTATAAGGAGAGTAAAAGGCGCCGTATTAATCTGGCAGAGAAGCTTAGAACAATGCCTATAAGCTTTTTCAAGCAGCATGAATTGTCAGACCTCACCAACACAATCATGGGAGACTGTGCTGGCTTTGAACATGCCTTTTCCCATACTGTACCGCAGTTTTGGGGCTCGCTCATTTCGACAGCTATTGTCTGTCTGGCACTTATAATATATGACTGGAGAATGGGACTTGCCCTCTTATGGGTAGCACCTGTAGCATTTGCCATCGTATTATTGTCCAGAAAATTGCAGACAAAGCTGGGACAAAAGCATATAGATGCCAGAATTGATATGGCAGACGGAATACAGGAATGCTTTGAGACTATACAGGACATTAAGGCCTGCAATCAGGAAGAGGAATACTTAAAGAAGCTGGATGCTAAGATGGACAGGGCTGAAAAAGCACAGATTTCTTCTGAGATGGTAAGTGCGAGCCTTATTACAACAGGTCAGATGTTTTTGCGTCTGGGACTGGCAACAGTCATTGTAGTGGGAAATAAGCTGGTAATGCAGCAGGATGCGTCTCTGTTTTCCTACATATTGTTCCTGATTGCAGCATCAAGGCTCTATGACCCACTTTCAGGAGCCATGGCAAATATGGCAGAGCTGTTTGGAGTTAATTTACAGGTTAAGAGATTAAAGGAAATACAGGATTTTAAAGCTGAAAAGAAGCAGACTGACTATAGCACAGACGGCTATGATATCAGCTTTGACCATGTGAGCTTTTCATATGAGCCAGGCAAGACTGTGCTTAAGGATGTTACCTTTACTGCAAAGCAGGGACAGGTGACAGCCCTTGTCGGACCATCAGGTGGAGGCAAGAGTACTGTGGCAAACCTTGCAGCAGGATTTTATGATGTGGATGGCGGTAAAATCACATTGGGCGGCAGGGATATTGCCCAGATAGATAAGACCGCTCTCATGAAGGATTTTGCAGTGGTATTCCAGGATGTTGTGTTATTCAACAATACCATAATGGAAAATATCCGTGTGGGCAGAAAAAATGCCAGTGATGAGGAGGTCATTGCAGCAGCAAAGGCAGCTCATTGTCATGATTTTATAGAAAAACTTCCAGATGGTTATCAGACAGTGATAGGTGAGAATGGCTCAACACTTTCGGGAGGAGAGTGCCAGAGATTATCCATCGCCAGAGCCTTGCTTAAGGATGCACCTGTGATTTTACTGGATGAGGCAACAGCCTCTCTTGATGTGGATAACGAGACAGAGATACAGCAGGCAATTTCAGGACTCATAAAGGGTAAGACAGTCCTTGTGATTGCCCACCGTATGAGAACTGTGGAAAATGCAGGACAGATTATTGTACTGGCTGATGGCGTGGTAGCAGAGAGCGGCAGTCACAGTGAGCTGATGAAAGAGGATGGACTGTACGCAAGGCTTGTAAGACTTCAGACCCAGTCAGCCCAGTGGAAATTGTAGTATATTTATATAAAATATGCTAAAATACATATGAATTTACAATAAGAGAAAGAGGGAATTCATATGTGGATTGTATTTGCGTTTGGTTCTGCCTTGTTTGCAGGCCTGACTGCAATACTGGCAAAGTGCGGTATTAAAAATACTGATTCAAATGTAGCAACAGCATTAAGGACAATAGTGGTGCTTGCTTTTTCATGGATTATGGTGTTTGTAGTAGGCGCACAGAGTGGAATAAAGGATATTCCAGCAAAAGTCCTGATATTCTTAGTCTTATCAGGTATGTCAACAGGAGCGTCATGGCTGTGCTATTTTAAGGCACTACAGCTTGGCAATGTAAATAAGGTTACTCCGATTGATAAGTCAAGCACTATACTTACCATGCTGCTTGCTTTCATTTTCCTGAGAGAAGAAATCACATGGCTTAAATTTGTGGCTATGGTACTCATTGGTGTCGGTACTTACATGATGATTCAGAAGAAGGAAACCGAGGAGAAAAAGGAAGACAAGAAATGGCTGATTTATGCCCTGGGTTCTGCTGTCTTTGCCAGCCTTACATCTATTCTGGGCAAGGTCGGCATGCAGGACATCAATTCAAATCTGGGAACTGCAATCAGGACAGTGGTTGTGCTTATAATGGCGTGGATTGTTGTGTTTGTGACCAAGAAGCAGGATACCATAAAGGACATTGACAAAAAAAGCTGGATATTTCTGGCATTATCAGGATTTGCTACAGGCGGCTCATGGCTCTGCTACTACAGGGCGCTTCAGACAGGACCAGCCAGTGTGGTTGTTCCTATTGATAAGCTGAGTATTCTTGTGACAATAGGATTTTCGTATATTGTATTTCATGAGAAGCTCTCACTTAAATCAGGAGTGGGACTTATACTTATTGTTGTAGGAACTTTGGTGCTCTTAATATAATTTTTATGAAAAATTTAGCACTCTTACTTGACGAGTGCTAATGGAAGTGGTATAACGAAGTCAACAACAGAAATGTGTTGTTAAAGGATAGTTGTTCATTGTGTTTTTTATGGAAAGGAAGCGATTATCATGGACAAAAATCCAAAACATCCATTAAAGAAAAAAGAAAAGGCTGGAGCAAAGAAGCACCAGAAGCATACATACGAATAGCATTGTATACGAGAAGTAAAGGGATTGCGCAATTTTTAAAATTGCGCAATCCCTTTTTTAGTAAAATTGACAATACCTCTAAAATCCCATTTTTAAGTTGGTACGATAATGCCGTAGTTATTTTTCCTCAAAGATATTACAATTTTTTTATCAAATAAATGAGGAGAAACCGTATGAAACAATTTATTGGAAATGTGAAAAAAAGCCGTGTGCTGCTTGTCATGCTTTTGCCAGCACTGGCGTATGTAATCATCTTTTGTTACCTGCCTATGTCGGGAATTGTTCTGGCGTTTAAGGACTTTAAATATTCACTGGGAATTTTCAAAAGCCCATGGAATGGATTGAGCAACTTCCAGTACCTTTTCGTGTCAGGAAAGATATGGAGCCTGACCAGAAACACCCTGCTCTACAATATTGCATTTATTTTTCTTGGCTTAATCTTTGAGGTCGGATTTGCAATTTTATTAAGCGAGATAAACAATGCAGTCTTTAAGAAATTCGCCCAGGGCTTTATGTTTTTACCATACTTCATCTCATGGGTAGTTGTATCGACTATCATGTTAAATATTTTTGGAGACAACGGTGTGCTGAATTCCATCCTGTCCCATTTCGGAGTGACAGATTTCAGTATCTACAAACAGGTAAAGCAGTGGCCTATAGTGCTTGTGCTTGTAAGACTGTGGAAGCAGACAGGATATGGAACAGTCGTATATCTGGCAGCAATAGCTGGAATCAGTAAGGATCTGTACGAGGCGGCTTCCATTGACGGAGCTTCTATATGGCAGAAAATCAGATACATCACACTGCCAAGCCTAAAGCCTACAATCATGATTATGGTTCTTCTTGCTCTTGGAAATGTATTCCGTGGAGACTTCGGTATGTTCTATCAGCTCGTTGGTTCAAACCAGCTGCTCTTAAACAGTTCAGATATTCTGGACACTTACATATACCGAATGTTAACCACATCACCAAATGTAGGACTTACAGCAGCAGCGGGCTTATATCAGTCGATTCTGTGTTTTGTAACAATTCTTATAGCAAACGGAATTGTGAAAAAGATAGACCCTGATTACACATTATTCTAGGAGGCAGTCATGATAAGAGGAAAAGACCAACTTATATTTAACATACTGGCATATGTGCTGGTTGCATTATTTGCAATAGCATGCCTGATTCCATTTTACTTAATTGTCACAGGCTCACTGACAGACGAGAGCACAATTATTAAAGAAGGCTACAGCTTCTTTCTGACAGCAAAGAACTTTTCGACAGAAGCTTACAAGATGGCACTGAAAAATCCAGACAGCATCATACATGCCTATGGAGTCACAATCCTTGTCACAGTAGTTGGAACTGTGTTATCCATATTCCTCACTACAATGACAGGCTATGTATTATCAAGACCTGACTTTCCATGGAGAAACGGAATATCATTTTTCTTTTTCTTCACAACACTTTTCAGTGGCGGTCTGGTGCCATGGTATCTCTTATGCACACAGTACTTAAACTTTAACAACCATATATATTCCCTCATTATTCCGGGAATTTTCTCAGTATGGAATATGATTATCGCCAAAAGCTTTATGAAGGGTATTCCGTTTGAGATAACAGAGGCTGCCAAAATTGATGGAGCTGGAGACTTCTACATATATTTCAGAATCATCCTGCCAATGGCAAAGCCGCTTGTGGCAACCCTGACCCTCTTTATCGCACTTGCCTACTGGAATGACTGGTACAACTGTATGCTTTTCATGAGTGGAAGTGACAACTGGAACTTACAGTATACCCTGCAGAATATATTAAACAGCTCAGAGGCACTAAAGAGGATTGCAAACCAGACTGGTATGCAGGTAGGTCAGATGCCATCTGAGGGACTTAAGCTTGCGATGACAGTTATAGCAACTGGACCAATCGTATTACTTTATCCTTTCTTACAGAAGTATTTTGTGAAGGGATTAACACTTGGAGCCGTAAAGGGCTAGACCCTTATGGATATAAAATTAGGAGGACAAACATGAAAAAGAAAATTGTAACAAGAATGGTGAGCGCAATGCTCATTGCGGGGATGACCATGGGATTAGTCGGATGTGGAAATGGGGCAAATGATTCCACACAGACTGGTGCAGACACAAGAACAGGAGTGGAGAGCGACAGCCCATACGCTGATTTGGGACTTGACCTTTCTGAGCACAAGACAGTTGTAATGTATGTGCTGGGTGACAGACCTGAGGATATGGATGAGGTGCTGACCAAGGCAAATGAAGAGTATTTCGAGCCTAACCTTAACACAACTCTTGACCTTGAGTTCCTGAACTGGAGTGATTACAGCACAAAGTACAGCCTGCTTCTGGCTGGTGGAGACACAGTAGATTTAATCTACACAGCAGCATGGTGCTACTACAATGATGAGGTATCAAACGGAGCCTTCAAGCAGCTTGACCCTGAGTGGTTAAAGACCTATATGCCTTTATCATATGACCAGCAGCCAGAGGAGAGCTGGGAGGAAATTGCAATCGATGGCAAAATCTATGCAGTTCCAAAGGCTAAGGCTACTTTCACAGCTTACAATGTAGTTGCTGTAAGACAGGATCTGATTGATGAGTATGACCTCACAGTGCCAGACTCATGGGACAACTATGTGAGCTACTTAAAGGAGCTGGCTGACAAGCAGAGTGAGACAGGTGTTACAGCCTTAAACACAAATGCCAACAGAGAGCAGCTTCTCACAGTATACGGACAGTCACAGGGGGTTCAGGGCGTAACAGAGGGTTACGACTTTGAGTACTATGCAAACAACAGCGACGCAGCACCAGCTTCAGATGACATCTGGTACCTGTATACATCTGACTTTTACAAGGATTACTGCCTGACAATGGCTGACCTTGCATCAGCAAAGGTATGGTCAACAGATGCTATCAACGATACAAGCGATGCACAGGCATACTTTGAGAATGGTACAAGTGGTTCATTCGTATGGAACTCTTCAGTATTCACAGCTGGAAAGAATCTTGAGAGCTCTGAGACAGGAACATATGCAGTATATGATGTGACACCTGATGTAAAGAGAAACCGTGGAAGCTACTCAACAGATGCTATCGCTATTACAGAGAAGTCAGCAGATCCAGAGAGAGCAGCCCTTGTACTTGATTACATGAAGGGTGATGTGAACTTAAACAGACTCTTAATGGGTGGAATCGAAGGCGAGCACTACTCACTTGATGCAGACGGATACCGTACAGCACTTGACGCAGCAGATGGATATGGATGGAACAACTGGGCATGGGCTATCAACCGTCAGGATGAGCCAGATGAGGCAGGACTTGATGAGCGTGAAATCGCAATCAACGAGCACAATGAGGAAATGGAATATGTACCAGCACAGACAGGCTTCACATTTGACCCATCAAGTGTACAAACTGAGTTCACTGTGGTACAGTCAATAGTAGACGAGTACAAGATGGCATTTTCACTGGGAATCTATGGTGATGACACAGAGAGCACATTTGAGGAGTTTAAGTCTCAGCTTGAGGACGCAGGAATCGACAAGGTTCTTGATGAGTTCGTATCTCAGTACAATGCCTACATGAGCAATAAATAAAATGTAGAAAATTATGAGGTAATATATGGCAGGCAGACCGATTGCGATTAAACAGATTGCAGAGGATTTATCAATTTCACCAACAACAGTGTCGAGAGCACTTTCCGGCAAGGGAAGAGTGGCTGAAAGCACTAAGGAAGCAGTATTCAACTATGTGAAGGAGAGCGGCGCAAGCCCTTCCGTTTACAGACCGGACTATAGCAGTAAGGTCACGAAAAACATACTGATTACAGTTGCAGGTGAAAAAGATTACGGTCTGCTTCCATATTTTTCCCAGGTAATAATGGGGGCATACGATTATTTCGAGCCTCTGGGCTATCAGATTATGGTAGCCAAAACAAGTGCGGAGGACATAGAGCCTCTTAAGAAAATAATCAAAAGCCATAAGTGCGACGGAGTGATTCTGTCGCGTACTATAGAGAATGCGCTGGATATCAGATTTTTGCAGGAAAATAATGTGCCCTTTGTGGTCATAGGAAGCTATGATGATAGCACTGTCTATCAGGTGGATGTAAACCAGAAGGATGGCTGCAGGGAGCTGACAGGAAAGCTCTTAGACCAGGGGCTTAGGAAAATAGCCCTCTTCTGCGGTGACATGACCCATGTGGTGACCAGAAGCAGGTTAAAGGGCTTTATGCAGGCATATGATGATCACGAAATCGACTTTGACTGCACCAAAATCTATGACAGCACAGGCTATATAGAGGTGGCTGAGAGCCGGACACTTCAGATGCTCAAGGAGGGCATGGAGTGCATAATATGTATGGATGATAACATCTGCCTTAATGTATTAAATGTCTTAAGAAAATACAAGGCATGGATACCGTCCGATATTAAGGTGGCATCCTTTTATAACAGTCAGGCACTGGAGGAGCACTATCCTCCGATTAGTTGTGTCAAACTCGATATAACCAGTCTTTCAAAGGTAGCAGCAGAGATGCTCTACCATGTCCTTATGAAGGATGAGGTGGCAAGAAGGGGAATGTTAGGCTATGAGGTGCTGATGAAGGATTCCACAAAAATGTAATAAGCCGAAAGGAAAACATATGAATTTTATGGTAGGAGCTGATACTTCATGTCTTGAGGCTATGGAGGATCAAGGAGCAAAGTATTATGACATAGATGGTAAAGAGGATGATGCGATAAAGATACTTGCTGCACATGGAGTTAATTTTATCAGGCTCAGACTTTTTAACAGACCGACAGAATCCTTTGATGGAGGAGACTACTGCGATTTGAAGCATACGCTTCATATGGCAGAGAGGATAAAGCAGTATGGACTTGGCTTCATGCTTGATTTTCACTACAGCGATTTCTGGGCTGACTGGAAGGCACAGACCATACCAAGCGACTGGGAAGACCAGAGCGAGGAGGAGCTTAAGCAGAGCCTGCATGACTATACAAGGATTACACTGGAGAGCTTTATAGCCCAGGGGACAGTGCCGGATGTGGTTCAGATAGGAAACGAGATTGGAAAGGGGCTCCTGTGGGAGTATGGCAGTCTTGACAATCCAGACAAAATCACAGGCTTTTTAAACGCAGGACTTAAGGCTGTGGAGGAGATTAACAAGGAGGGGCATGATATTAAAACCATGCTTCATATAGAGTGTGGGGCAGACAGAGA
Source organism: Senegalimassilia sp. (assembly GCA_963659315.1). Classification (GTDB taxonomy): domain Bacteria; phylum Bacillota; class Clostridia; order Lachnospirales; family Lachnospiraceae; genus Roseburia. The sequence goes on from CAVKUD010000038.1 coordinate 9,763, forward strand.
CCGCTCAGATGAATTTTTCACACAGTTATATAATGAAGGAATCAGTGATTTTGACTACATCGGCTTATCCTATTATCCTTACTGGTCGGGAGAGTACAGTCTTCTGACAGACAACATGAGAAACTTATACAAGATATTCCACAAGCAGATTGCGATAGTGGAGACAGCCTTTCCTTATACAGATAAATCTCATGATGACATGGATAATATAGTCACAAGCTCCCTCACAAAAGAGATGGTGGGACTTGAAGCCTCAGTCGCCAATCAAAAGAAGGTCACAGAGGAAATCATTGATATAGTAAAAGCCGAGGAGAGCGGAGCAGGAGTATTCTACTGGGAGCCTGTATGGTATCAGAAGGACGGAGTAGGAGTGTCAAAGGGCAAGGGCAATGAATGGGAAAACCAGGCTATGTTTGACCATTATGGACATGCGCTTAACAGTATAACTGCTTTTGGAAAATAATATGTTTATGTGTCAAAGAGCTGCATCAAAGCAGCTCTTTTCTTAGAAAATCAAGGCAATTCTTAATTGTTTCCTTATTAGAAGAGTATAAGACCTGGGTGCCCATAGGGGTCTCCTTAAGCAGGTCTGCCATAGTGAGTAAAGAGGTATGGTGGGACACTGTGGCATTTGTAAGCCCCAGGTGCTCTGCCAGCTCATTTCCGTAAGCCTCCTTATCCTTTGTGCAGGATAAGATTTGAAATCTGCTCAGGTGGCTTATCTGCTTTAGGGCATTCAGATAAAAGGCGGTATCATCTATGGCTCTTTTTCTGCCCCGTGTATAGTCCAGGGGACAGGCATCGCAGTACAATATCCCAATTGGCATGGCAATAGGAGTAAAAAGCCCATTCTCATCGGAGCCTGCGCTAAAGCCTTTTATAAATGGATGAAAAAGCTCTATGGTTATAGTGTAGCCATAAGGGTTATCACAGAGCAGATATTGCAAATCCTCGTTCTCTTCACAGAAATATCGCACTGGATACTGCCCCTTAAATTTGCTTTCCCAGTAAGCTGTAAACCCAGCATAGAGGGATAAAATCCCGTTCTCATGCCTTTGCAACAGGGCGACTGCCTTTTCTATAAGGGCAAATATTTTTGCCAGATGCTCAGTATGGTTGACCAGGGCATCTGTAAACATAAGCTTCTGCTTTTCTGTGAATTCAGAGTTTATAATTAAAAGCAATACATCCTCTTTGGTTTTGGGCATGGATGCTGAGAAAAAATCCCGATGGTTGTCATTAAAAAACTGCACCTTATAGCCAAAATATATGTAATACTCGTCCTCGCTAAGGTCTGCAAGCTCCTTTTTGTACTCTTCAAGTGTGCCAGTTTCCACATGGTTATACTCTTCCCATAGCAGAATAATACGTCCGATACAATCCGTCTTTTCATCCTCATATGACGAACCAAAGTAATATGCTATCAAATCCTGGTCTTTTTTAAATTCCTTCTGGGCTTCCTTTTCCAGCTGAAAGAGGAAATCAAGAGCCTCTTTTCTCTCCTCGTAGAAGGTCTTTTTGTCCAGACTGGCTTCGTACAGATAGTTGTCTATATATTTTTTCAGGGGCTGGTCTTTGCCCAGACAGGTGAGGAGGGCTATGCTCTCGCTCAAGTAGTCAATTCCTGCTTTTATGTTCATATATTATCTCCCAAATTATAACAGCTTCTCTTCATAGAAATTTATATACCAGCTCAGGGTGTCCTTATTTATATGATAGTAGATTTTACCGTTTTTCTGCTCAAGGCTTATAAGGTTTGCCTCAAGCAGGGTGCTCATATGGTGGGACACAGTGGCTGTGGTCAGCCCCAGATGCTCTGCAATCTCGTTGCCGTAGGCATTATGAGAGTGAATGTATCTCATGATTTCAAACCGGCTCTTGTCGCTTAAGAGCTTCATGGCATTTATGGCACGTTCTGTGGATATACCAGGGGAAGCTGTACCAAACATGGCATTCACAGACAGAGCCTGACCATACATTAAGCTCATGCACAATACAGCCTTGCGCCTGTCTGAATTTTCGGGAAGGCTTAGGGAAAACTCAGCGAAATGCAGGCTTGGAACCAGTATATAGCCGCCCTTGTATTCCTCCATTCCAGACAAAAATCTGATATCTTCTGTGATAAACTGGTAAAAGCTCCTGTCTCCCTGAATCCTGCCCCAGTAATCGTAAAAGTCCTTGATAACCGATTCTAATTCATCCCGGTATTTATCCATGAAGCTTACGACCTCATTTATGATGAAGCACAGCTTTTCAATGTGCGCCTCCCGGTTAAAATATACCTCTTCCAGGCGGTAGAGCAGGGAGTCTGGCAAATCCATTTTCAGGATATAACGGGTTATAGCTACTGCATCTAATGCCTGGGCAGGGGCTGCTAAATCCTCACTTTTGGCTGTGCCCTTTAAGACAGTATTGTCGTAATCCTGCAATACGTTGAAAAATCTCATGTTATATTCATCTGTCGGCAGACCTGTGAGGAAATCCCTGAGGTCTTTGGCGGACTTAAAAGCCAGGAGCTCATCTGTGCTTATCAAAAGTATAAGCCAGGCAAGTTTCTCGTGCTGCTTCCCGTCCTGGGGTGTGCCAAAATAAAAGGATATAGGGTCAAGCTCTTTTTTGTATTCTTTTTCAAAATCATCGGTCATACGCATAAGCAGATTAAGAGGGACATTCTTTTCCTTTAAAAGAGCATCCTTATCAACGCCGAAGTCTTTTTCTGCTTTTGTAAGCTGGTCTCCAAAGCTATCCGGTTCACACAATTGGCTCAGAAAGCTTACAGCCAGATACAGGGAAAGAAAATTATATTTCTCCATGAAAATCTCCTAATTATTATGATAAAAACATTAGTCTAAGGCATATTAGACAGGCATCAAAATAAAATTAGATAAATATCTAAAAATATATTGACATCCATCTAAGGATATTATAACATCTAAATCAACATTAAACAATCATCTAATTTATATTTAGATATATGTCTAATAAATGGAATTTTGTTTTATCAGGAGGAATTATGGAAGAGGAAAACAAAAGAAAATACAGACCGTGGCAGATGGTATGCCGTATGCTTGGTATTTTAAAGGAAGAAAAACCAATACAGATTAGCCGCATGGTTATTTATGCTGTGGCAGCAGGACTTTTTCCTTTTATGGAAATCATACTGCCAAAGCTTGCTATTGGAACTATTGAGGATTATGGAGAGGCGGCAATCAACCCTCTTATAAAGACAATGCTTATATTTTTCTGCGTGGCAGGCTGCCTGGTGATGGTATCAGAGTATCTGTCACAGGTAATGGAGTCCACCAATATGAGAATAAGGCTCCGTTATCTGAAATGGATATCAGATAAGCTGCAAAACATGGAGTACTGCTATGTGGAGGACTCACGCTTTCAGGAGGAGTACAATAAGGCACTTAATTCCTGCAATAACAATAGTAATGGAGTCGAGGGAGTATACAATCATATAGTCAAGTTCCCTGCCAAGCTGCTTACAGTAATTGGAATGATAATTATGGTATGCAGCTTAAATCCAATCATTGTGCTGGTGCTTTTTATCCACACAGCAGCAGTTATGTGGGGAGCCAATATGGCTCACAATTACCGCTATGCCAACAAGCAGGCGGAGTCAAAGGCAGGGCGCAAGATAAAGTACTTCAGAAACACCACCAATGATTTTACTTTTGGAAAAGACATCAGAATCTTTAATTTCAGAGAGCGTATATTGAGAAACTACCGCATGGAGATTGAGGCATACACAGGGCTTATGGGAAAAATCAAGAAAAAGGAATGGCTCTACGGACTGCTTGGAATGGCAACCATGCTTCTTACAAATATTGTAATGTATGGAATCCTGATCTACGACAGCTATCAGGGTATGCCAATCAGCTCCTTTACCATGTATGTATTTCTGATTTCAGCTTTGATGACAAGGATGGTGGAGCTGGGAAATGACCTGGCATTTATCAGAAATGAAGGTCAGTATGTGGATGACTTTTTCCGTCTCATGGATGCAGACCTCAGAAATGAGGGCGAAGTGGACAAGCTTCCAGACTCTGTGGAAATCAGGTTTGACCATATGTACTTCAAGTATCCTAACACTGACAAATACATATATGAGGACTTTAATTTCACAATCAAAAGAGGTGAACGTCTTGCAATCGTAGGTGTAAACGGAGCGGGAAAAACCACACTGGTAAAGCTTATGTGCGGACTCTACAGGCCTACCAGCGGTCATATATACATAAATGACATAGACATAACAGATTACAAAAAGGAAACTCTCTATGACATGTTTGGCACAGTATTTCAGGATTTTGCAATCCTTGCCTTTCCTGTAAAGCAGAATGTGGCAGCATCAGATAAGGTGGATGAGGACAGAGTGCTTGAGGTACTTGACAGCGTAGGACTTAAGAAAAAGATAACAGGGCTTCCAAAGGGGCTTGATACCATGATGCTTAAGATTGTAGATGAAGAGGGCGTGGACTTATCTGGTGGTGAGAGACAGAAGCTTGCCATAGCAAGAGCCTTATATAAGGATGCTCCTATGGTAATAATGGATGAGCCTACAGCAGCCCTTGATGCCCTGGCAGAGGCAGATATATATGAGAATTTCAGCAGGCTGGTGGAGGGCAAGACAGCAGTATACATTTCCCACAGGCTTGCAAGCACCAAGTTTTGTGACAAGATTGCGCTCTTTGACGGAACTGGCGTGAAGGAATATGGCACCCATGAGGAACTTATGGCGAAAAAGGGCATGTATTACGATATGTTTGTAATTCAGGGCAAATACTATCAGGAGGAGGCAGCAGTATGAAAACCATATGGACATTTGTAAAACAGGTATGGAAGGTATCTCCTGCCTATGTACTTTTGATTTTGTTAAACGGACTAATAGGCGGTGGAAAAGTAATATTAAACACTGTACTTCCTATGTTTTTAATAGACGAGCTTATCGGTGGCAGGGATGTGAAGAAGTTAATCATATTTGGTGCCTGTATTGTGGCAAATAACGTCATTATGACCTTTATCACTGATTCCATACAGAAATACCGTGATGTGAAGGATGAGTGGGTACAGAATGTAATGGTAGAAAAACTTGGCGAGCGTATCATGAATCTGGAATATTCATATCTGGAAGATACATATTATCTGGATTTAAAGGAGCGGGCAGTTTTTGCTATTCAGAATCAGTCAGCAATTGTGTCGATTATTACACTTTTTGCCAATACAGTGCAGGGAGTAATCACTCTTGCAGGACTTATGGTTATCCTCTTTACATTAGGACCAGTGCTTGTGACAGCTATAGCAATCGGAGTTGTCCTGATGATTCTTATTGTAAAGCTTGCATCAGGAACTATGGTTGCCATGATGAAACGTATTATTCCAATCAACAGAATTTTTGGATACTATCTGGACGTTGCCTCTGAAAAGCCAGCCCAGAAGGACTTGAGACTCTATCATATGGATAAGCTGGTCACAGAGAAAATCAGACAGAGCAATGAGACAACCTGTGATGAGTTTGACGTGGCTAACAGGAAGATGGGACTTGCAAATGGCGCAAACGGAGTCATAACTGAATTTATCTCAGCCTTTACCTATGGATATGTGGGAATCAGAACTATTTCTGATATGTTTGGCTCAAAAATCACACTGGGCTCCCTGACCATGTATGTGTCATCGGCTATTACATTTTCATCAACAATAATCCAGTTTGGAGAAAATCTTATCGGCTTATGGCAAAACAGCCAGTTCCTTGTGCCATATCAGGAGTTTATGGCTCTTAAGGAGGAGACCGTAAAGGATGGTGGAGTGCCAATGGACGATACTGTGGAGACTCTTGAGTTTAGAAATGTGTCATTTACCTATCCAAAGGCAGAAAAGCCAGTGCTTAAGGATGTATCATTTTCAGTGAAAAAGGGAGAGAAAATCTCCATAGTAGGCTTAAATGGAGCAGGCAAATCCACTCTGGTAAAATTAATCTGCCGCATGTATAAGGCAGACAGCGGTGAGATTCTTGTAAATGGCAGAAACATATATGATTATGATTACCTGTCATACATGAATGTAATCTCAGCAGTTTTCCAGGACTACAAGCTCTTTAACTTTACCATAGAAGAAAATATCTCCTGCAAAGAGAGCGGAGCAGATGAAAGCCGTGTCAACTATCTCATAGATGAAGTAGGAATGAGAGAAAAAATAGATACTCTTCCAGATGGCATACACAGCCGCTTCGGAAAGGAATATGACGAGGATGGTGTGGAGCTTTCTGGCGGACAGGGACAAAAGATTGCCATAGCAAGAGCCTTGTATAAGAAGGCCAGCATGGTGATTCTTGATGAGCCGGCATCTGCCCTTGACCCTATAGCTGAGGCAGAGATTTATGAGAAGTTTAACAGCCTGGTGGAGGATAAGACTGCTATCTATATTTCCCACAGGATGTCATCCTCTGTATTCTGTGACAAGATTCTCATTATAGACGGCGGTACGGTGTCAGACTTTGATACACATGAAAATCTCATGAAAAAGACCGACAGCCTCTACTATAAATTATTTACCTCTCAGGCAGAAAATTATAAGCTGGCATAAAAATACAGCCCATATTATATAGGAAAAAAGTAATGATTTTTCTTGAAAAATTTCATATATGCTATTATAATGACCATAGCGTAATGTTCAGAAATACGGAGGAAAAATAATTGGACAATAATTTTAAGTATGCAGACAAGCATGAGCAGCTAAAGAGGGCAAACCAGTTCCTTGTAATGGGCTATATGGTATTTTACATAATCGCCCTAGCAATTATGTGGTCATCTTGTGTAATGGGAATCCGCTCGACAGGATTGGCAGGAGCCTACACAGTAATTGTAATTTTTGCAGCAGTTTTAACCTATGGCATTGGCAGAAAGAAAATGGATTCTCAGAGATATAAATATGTAATGCTGCCAACTAACTTTATCATTGGATTTCTGACAGGATTTGCCTTTTCACAGGGCTATATGCAGCTCTTTATGGTATTTCCTATAGTTGCCTGCGTACTGTTTTGCGATAAGAAGTTTACCAGAACAGCAGCAACAGTATATGGTATTCTTGAAATCCTTATCACAATTTTAAAAATATCTACACACCAGAATCTTGAGGGTGACAGTGTAGTAAATCAGATATTTGTAGCTCTTGTATTTTTTGTATTATTACTTTTAATCATTCTCGTAACAGATGTTACAAGCAAGTTTAACCATGATGCAATCGGACAGGCTCAGTCTGATAAGGAAAAAATGCAGGTTATGTTGGATGATGTTATGAATGTAGCTTCTGAGGTTCGTAAGGGAACAGAGAATGCTATGGAGATTGTGAACTCACTTAACTCATCTACAGAGATAGTAAATGGTGCCATGAAGGATATTTCCACAAGTACACTGAGTACAGCTGAGAATATCCAGACCCAGACTACAATGACATCAAATATACAGGATGCTATTGAGAATACTCTGGAAAGCTCAGAGAAGATGGTTTCCTTTGCCAAGAAATCAGGAGAGCTTAACGATAAGTCACTTGATGTTATGAACCAGTTAAAGGGACAGTCAAATGTGATTTCTGATACTAACTCAGAGGTTGCAGATGCCATGAATGAGCTTAGGTCAAGAACAGATGCAGTAAAGAATATTGCAGACACTATTTTCTCTATCTCCAGCCAGACCAACCTCTTAGCACTCAATGCTTCTATCGAGAGTGCCCGTGCAGGAGAGGCAGGAAAGGGCTTTGCAGTAGTAGCTGATGAAATCAGACAGCTGGCAGAGAAGACAAGGGAAGAGACAGAGAGCATTGCTCATATTTCAGAGGAGCTTTCACACACAGCAGAGGTGGCATCCAATGCAGTGCAGCAGTCTGTTTCAGCAACAGCAGCCCAGGAGGGCATGATTACAGAGGCTTCAGAGTGCTTCGGTGAGATGAATGATAACATGAATGACCTCATCAATGAGATTCAGGCAGTATCTGAGATGCTCAACAATTTATCAGCAGCCAACAATCAGATTGTTGATAATATCACAAACCTCTCAGCAACAACAGAGGAGGTTACAGCATCATCTTCTCAGGCAACAGACCTCTCTGTGGAGAACATGACAAATGCTGAGAATGCAAGAGAGCAGCTCAGCAGCGTCATTGATGTGTCTCACCAGCTGGATAAATACTTACAGTAGAGTATAGTAGTAACTGAATATTGTACATTAACACAAACAAGCCGTGAGTTACTTCTCACGGCTTGTCTGGTATGGTATAATAAAGCCAGTTTTCTGACACCAAAACATTGTTGAGGTGAAAGATATGGCTAGAGGATTACTATATCAGGGGGAAGTGCCCCTTGGTTTTGGAGCTGTATCGTCAGATACAGCTCTTTTTTTATGCATGGCAACGAAAAGCGAGAATCATAGTTGCGAAGCAACGGAGAAGCAGCGAAGCTGCGGATTCGAGCTTGTAGCTAGGATTTATACGAAAAAAAGATATTAATAAGCAAGAGGTGAGGAATGGAAACAAGAGTAGCCCTAATAGGAATAATT
>CAVKUD010000039.1:0-17878 GCA_963659315.1 Senegalimassilia sp.
GGGTTTCCGAAAGTTTATAGGAAGATGTTAAGCAAATGGATAATAAAGAGAAGATTTTAGAGGCTACCATAAAGGTTTTTAACAGAAAGGGTCTTAAATTTACTATGGATGATATTGCTTCCGAGCTATCCATGAGTAAGAAGACTATATATACAGTTTTCAGAGACAAGGAATCAATGTTTTTTGCAATGGTTGACTACTGCTTTGATAAAATCAAGGAGAGTGAGAGTGAGATATTAAACGACAGCTCACTTACCACAGTTGAGAAAATCAGGGGCGTGCTTGCTGTACTGCCATCAGGCTACAAGGATGTGGATTTTAGGCAGCTGTATACGCTTAAGGACAAGTATCCTAATATATACTCCCGTGTGGAGGAGCGGCTTGAGACAGGCTGGGAGAAGACCATCGCCCTTATCAATCAGGGAATTGAAGAGGGCAGTATCAGACCTGTAAATGTGAGCCTGCTTAAGATTATGCTTGAGGCGACAATCGAGCAGTTTTTCCAGAGGGATATACTGATACGGAACCAGATTACATACGCTGAGGCTCTTGAAGAGGTGGTAAACATACTGGTTGACGGCATTATAAAGAGGTAATTAGAGATGGCTAGAATATATTTGAACGAGAACTGGAAATTTTATGAGGATGCTGTAAATCCCAAAGAGGCTGTGGAGGTCAGAATACCACATACTACAAAGGAAGTGCCCTACAACTATTTTGATGAGAATGCCTACCAGATGCTCTGCCTGTATAGAAAAAACATCTATGGAGACGAGGCATGGCAGGGAAAGACAGTGTTTATCACATTTGACGGCATAGCCCATTCAGCAGAGGTCAGCTTAAACGGCAAAAAGCTTGCTGAGCACCACTGCGGATATACTGCTTTTACAGTTGATTTAACAGATGAGCTTAAGCTTGGAGAGGATAATCTGCTTGAGGTAAGGGTAGACAGCAGGGAAAACCAGAATGTACCGCCATTTGGCTTTGTAATCGACTATATGACCTTTGGCGGAATCTACAGAGACGTATATCTGGAGGTTAAAAACAAGGAGCATATAGCAGATGCCTTTCTCGTAGCAAAGGATGTGGATGTGCTGGCTGGCAGGGCTGTATTGGAAAGCCAGATAAGCCTGTCTGTGGATGATTTCACAGATGGAAAATATGAGCTGTCCCAGAAGCTTGACGGAAAAGAGATAGTACATGCCGGGGTGTTAAATAAGTCTTTTACAGTAATCTCAGACCTGATGGATGTAGACCTCTGGGATGTGGATTCACCAGCCCTTTATACTGTGACAACTGAGCTTATAAAGGATGGTCAGGTGGTTGACAGCACAGATACCAGATTTGGATTTAGGAAAATAGATTTTAAGGCAGATGGCTTTTATTTAAACGATAGAAAAGTCAAGCTGAGAGGCTTGAACAGGCACCAGAGCTATCCATATGTGGGATATGCAATGCCAGAGTCAATGCAGAGATATGACGCTGATATCCTCAAAAATGAGCTTGGCTGTAACGCAGTCAGGACATCACATTATCCTCAGTCACATTATTTTATAGACAGGTGTGACGAGCTGGGACTTCTGGTATTTATGGAGTTTCCAGGCTGGCAGCATATAGGCGATGAGGAATGGAAAAAGCAGGCTGTCGTCAATGTGCGTGAGATGGTAGAGCAGTACAGAAACCACCCATCAATCTTCCTGTGGGGCGTGAGAATCAACGAGTCAGGGGATGATGATGAGTTTTATAAAAAGACTAATGCGGTTGCCCATGAGCTGGATCCATCAAGACCTACAGGCGGAGTGAGGTGCTTTAAAAAGAGTCATATGTTTGAGGATGTCTACACCTACAATGACTTTTTGCACAATGGTAAGACACCAGGCTGTGACCCAAAGGCAAAGGTCACATCTGATATGAGTAAGGGCTACCTCATAAGTGAGTACAACGGACATATGTATCCGACCAAGGCATTTGACTGGGAGGAGCATCGTGTTGAGCATATGCTAAGACATGCAAATGTACTGGATGCAGTGGCAGGACAGGAGGATATAGCAGGAAGCTTCGGCTGGTGTATGTTTGACTACAACACCCACAAGGACTTCGGCAGCGGAGACAGAATCTGCTATCACGGTGTCATGGATATGTTCAGAAATCCAAAGCTGGCATCCCTCATATATGCCTGCCAGTCAGACAGGGAGGACATACTGGAGCTTAGCTCATCCATGGATATAGGAGAGCATCCAGGCTGTAACAGAGGATTTACCTATATAATAACAAATGCAGACTCTGTAAAGATGTATAAAAATGACATCTTTATCAAAGAGTATAAGGCAGAGGATTCAGCCTATAAGCACCTCAAGCACGGACCAATCGTGATAGATGATTTTATAGGAGACCAGCTTCATAAGAATGAGAACTTTAAGAAAGAACAGGCTGACATTATTAAAACAGGATTAAATTATACTGCTACACACGGCTATGATTATCCGCTTAGAATCAAACTGTCAATGCTAAAGTGCATACTCAAGTATCATATGAAGCCAGAGGATGCGGTCACACTTTACAACAAATATGTAGGTGACTGGGGCGGTACATCCACAGTATACCGCTTCGATGCATACAAGAATGGCGAGAAAGTTAAATCTATAGTTAAGAAACCTATGACATCAATGCAGCTTGAGATGACAGTATCATCTGATAAGCTAGTGGAGAAAAACACCTATGACGTGGCAGAGGTAAGAGTCAAGGCTGTGGATGAAAATGGCAACCAGATGTACTTCTATAACGAGCCGCTTAAGCTCACAGCAGAGGGACCAATCGAGATTATAGGTTCAGATATAGTATCGCTAAAGGGCGGCATGACAGGAATTTATGTGAGGACAACTGGTGAGATCGGCGCAGCAAGGCTTATCATGGAAAACGGACAGCTGGGCAGACAGGTGGTTGAGTTTACTGTTGAAAAAATTGACGTCTGAAATGCTATATACCTAAGGTAAAAATATTAATGCCAAAGGACGTAATAAAGGCTGCCAGCGGCAGGTTTTATGTAGTTAAGCATATAGCGCATAAATGTGGGCATATAAAGGATATACAAGAAACATATAGGAAATATACAGTCTTGGGGGAGACGTATAAATAAACATTACAAATGGAGGTCAATATGACAGACAAATCAAAGGTGATTTTTGGAAACGAAATCAGCACAAAGGCTTATAACAAGTCTGTAAAATCAAAGAAAAAGTACATGAAGAAATTTGGTGATGACACCAATGCAAACTATCCTGTACGAGTAGAGAAGAACCCATACATCGGAGATTCTCTGGGTGTAAACAATATTCTGGTAGGTGATTTAAAGCAGAATGCCCACTATGATGAGAACAGACATGCCGAGGCACTTGAGTTTGACACAGAAAAGGGCATCATAGTAGGAAATATCAGAATGGGCTTCGGCCATTACCGTATCTCTATGGCTATGGCATCAGCAGCAAAGTCAATGGGCTACACACCATACTGGATGGACTTAAACTCATATGGTGAGACAACCTGTACCAAGGTAATCGGAGCACAGAACGACCTCTATTCCCTTGGCTCAAGACTTTCAAAGAATGCTCTCTTTAATAAATTCGTATGGGAGCCAATGAATTATGAGGGATTCAGAGCACTCACCTACAATTCATCTGACCAGAAAAATGCAGAGCTTATGGCTCCTGTATACAGGAATGTACCAAAGGAAATCCCTGTAATCGGAACCCATGTATGGCCTGCCCAGGCAGCTATACACGCTGGCATGAAATATGTGGTCAATGCAATTCCTGACAACTGGCCAATGGCGCTCCATTTATCAGAGGGCTCAGTACACACAATCCAGTGCCACAATGCCTATATGGGCTACAGAATCTTAAACGGCATGAATAAGGATAAGGTATGTAAGCCTATGCCAAAGGATTCACTTGTCTACACAGGACACTATATCGACCATGAGCTTGTAAGCAATATTGAGGCAGACTGCGCAGCCCGTATCAGGAGAAAAGAGTCGGGCAAGCCTATGAGATTCCTCCTTACAATCGGAGGAGCAGGAGCCCAGAAGGAAATTTTTGCAGCTATTATCAAGTACCTGCTTCCATTTATCAAGGACAACAAGGCAGCCCTCTATGTGAACGTAGGGGACTACAAGAATGTATGGGCTGCCCTGCTTGAAGAAATCCCAGAGATGAAGGCAGTGTCAACAGAGCATTTTGATAACTGGAAGGACACAGAGGACTTCTCTACAAAGGCATTAGATGAGAGCTATGATGTGACAGGAATCCATGGCTTCTGGCACAAGAACATATTTGAGGCAGTATACTGTACCAACCTCCTTATGAGAAGTGCAGATGTGCTTGTTACAAAGCCAAGTGAGTTGGCCTTCTATCCAGTTCCAAAGCTTTTTATCAAGCGTGTAGGAAAGCATGAGATGTGGGGAGCAATCCACTCAGCAGAAGTGGGAGATGGTACTCTGGAGTGCAGGGATATACCACACACAATCCAGATGGTAGACATGTTCTTAAATACAGATTTAATAAATGAAATGTGTGATTCTATAATCCAGAACAAGTCTACAGGCTTATATGATGGAGCATACAAGGTTGTTGAGCTTGCAATGGGGCTTAAGAATAAATAGTTAAAGAGGAGAGGTAAAAATGGAGAACAAGAAAAAATTAACAGGTACCGAGCGCTTTGCATACGGTATCGGAGCAGTAGGAAAAGATATGGTTTATATGCTGTCAGCAAGTTATATCTCGATTTATTTTCTGGATGTAATGGGAATCAGTGCGGCAGCAATCGCAGTGCTTCTGCTGGTAGCCAGAGTATTTGACGCATTCAATGACCCAATCATGGGAGTACTGGTAGCAAAAACCAAGACACGCTGGGGCAAATTCCGTCCATGGTTATTAGTAGGAACAATCACAAACGCAGTTATTTTGTACCTGATGTTCAGTATCCCACCAACACTTGACGGGGCAGGACTTGTAGCATACGCATCTGTTACATATATCCTCTGGGGACTTACATATACCATGATGGATATTCCATACTGGTCAATGATTCCAGCCTTTACCCAGAGCGGTAAGGAGAGAGAAGGACTTTCAGCCTTTGCCAGATCCTGTGCAGGAGTAGGCTCAGCCCTTATCTCAATCATCACAGTAATGAGCGTTGCAGCCCTCGGTAGAAAATTCGGCGGCACAACAGACAACGAGATTAACAGAATCGGTTACAGCAAGTTTGCACTTATTATAGCAATCCTTTTCGTTGTATTTATCACAATCACATGTCTTGTGATTAAAGAAAAATCAACAGTAGATATGAAGAGCGCATCCATAAAGGATATGTTTAAGGCTCTTATCCAGAACGACCAGGCTATGACAGTGGTTGTTGCAATCGTAATGATTAACACAGCACTTTACATTACACAGCAGTTAGTATATTTCTTCCTGAAATATGATTTCAGCCCTGCTACATATCAGGCTGACTTTACATTGTTTAATACAGTAGGTGGTGGATGCCAGATTCTGGCTATGATGCTTTTGTTCCCACTTCTTCGTAAGATAATGGATACAGTAAAGATTTTCTATACCTGCTTTGGAATGGCTATTACAGGATATATTTTAATCATTGTTATTTCCTTCACAGGAACAAGCAATGTAAACTGGTTACTTATTCCAGCTGCATTAATTATGGCTGCAGTAGGGGTATTAAATGTTATAATAACAGTATTCCTTGCAAACACAGTAGACTATGGTGAGCTTAAGAACCACAGAAGAGATGAGTCAGTAATATTCTCAATGCAGACCTTCGTAGTAAAGCTTGCATCAGGAATCGCAGGATTCTTATCATCAATGGTACTTTTTGTATTCAACATCAACTCAGACAAGAATGCAGAGGTAGTGGCAGTCTCACAGACTTCAAGCCTTGGACTCCGTCTGTCAATGACACTTATACCAATTGCTGTACTTCTTATTGGATTTGTGGTATTTAAAAAGAGATACATGTTATCAGACGACAGAATGGATGAAATTACAGCTGAGCTTGCAAAGAGAAAAGATAACTAAACTAATGAATTAGGGGTGACAAACTATGATTCGTAAACTTAATGACACATTTGTACTTGACACAGAAAACACAACATATTGCTTTAAGATACTGCCAACAGGCCAGCTTGAGCATCTCTACTATGGAGGAAGAATCGACATAGACAGTGAGGAGGAAGCTGAGGTATTGGTGGAAAAGCATGCCTTTGCACCTGGAAATACCAATATATATGACCAGGAGCATCCTGAGTATTCCCTTGAGGATATGCGTCTTGAGATGTCATCATATGGTAAGAGTGACATCAGGGAGCCATTTATAGACATAGAGTTTGCTGATGGCTGCTTAAGCACAGATTTTGTTTATGAATCATCCTCTATTGCAGAGGAAAAGACACCGCTTGAGACAATGCCATCATCATATGAGGATAATGGCATTGTGAATGAGCTGACCATAGTATTAAAGGAAAAAGAGTATGGTCTAAAGCTTGAGCTGCACTACAGTGTATTTGAAAACAGGGATGTGATTAGCAGATATTCAAAGCTTATCAATTCTGGTGATTCTACAATAAGCCTTATGCGCCTTATGAGCAATCAGGTGGATTTTGAGACAAATGAGTACATCCTGACTACATTTAACGGTGGCTGGGCAAGAGAGATGAAGAGAAATGATTTCACTGTGACAGCAGGAAAGCATGTGAATTATTCCTACACAGGCAGTTCATCAAGCAGGGCAAACCCATTTGTGATGCTGTCTAAGGAGACCACCAGTGAGGACTATGGTGACTGCTATGGCTTTAACCTTGTATACAGTGGCAACCACTATGAGGCTGTGGAGGTAAATACCTTTGGCAAGACCCGTTTTGTACAGGGAATCAATCCACAGAGCTTTAAGTTTACCCTTGAGCCAGGTGATGAGTTTGAAGCACCAGAGGCTGTCATGACCTACTCAGATAAGGGCTACAATGGCATGAGCCAGAGGATGCACGAGTTTGTCCGCCAGTGTATTGTGAGAGGGGCATGGAAGGATAAGGTGCGTCCAGTCCTCTTAAACAGCTGGGAGGCAGCATATTTTGACATCAACGAGAGCAAGCTCTTAAAGCTTGCCAAGGCTGGAAAGGAAGCAGGAATCGAGCTTTTTGTAATGGATGATGGCTGGTTTGGTGAGAGAAATGATGATAAAAGCTCTCTGGGCGACTGGTATGTGAACAAAAAGAAGCTTCCAAACGGAGTGGATGGACTCTGCAAAAAGATAAATGACCTGGGGCTTGATTTTGGTCTCTGGGTTGAGCCAGAGATGGTAAATGTAAACTCAAACCTCTACAGACAGCATCCTGACTGGGTTATGGAAATTCCAGGCAAGCACCACACAGAGGGACGTAATCAGAGAATCCTTGATTTTGCAAATCCAGAGGTTGTGGACTATATGACAAAGCAGATGGCAGAAGTATTTTCATCTGCCAATATAAAATACATCAAGTGGGACATGAACAGAATCTTTTCTGATTATCACTCACAGTATCTGCCAGCAGACCGTCAGGGAGAGACAGCCCACAGATACATATTGGGACTCTACAGGATGATGAAAGACCTGACAGACCAGTTCCCTGAAATTCTGTTTGAGGGATGCGCCGCAGGTGGCAACAGATTTGATTTGGGAATCTTATCATTTTTCCCACAAATCTGGGCTAGTGATGATACAGATGCCCTCTACAGGGTAAATGGCATGACAGGCTACAGCTATGGCTATCCAATGTCTACAGTGTCAGCCCATGTGTCAGCCTGCCCGAACCATCAGACTTTGAGGACAACACCGCTTACCACCAGATTCAACGTGGCAGCCTTTGGAGTCTGCGGATATGAGTGCAATCTCTGTGATATGAAAAAAGAGGACTTAGAGGAAATCGCCCAGCAAATCCAGACCTATAAGAACTGGAGAGAGACACTTCAGTTTGGTACATTCTACAGGGGCAGAAATGACAATGTGCATGAGTGGACTTGTGTAAGTAAGGACAAGGAGAGGGCTGTCGGCATGATAATGCAGGAGCTGGTACAGCCAAACAGCCAGTTTGAGCAGTACACTCCAAAGGGACTTGAACCAAAGACAAAGTATGATTTCTCTAACAGAGACTTGAGATACAATATCAAGAATTTTGGAGACCTGGTAAACACAGCAGCACCTATCCATGTGAAGCCGGATTCACTGGTACACAATGTACTTGCCAAGTTTGTCACCATGCCAGGTGAAAAGGAAGAGTACACAGCAAGAGGCTCAGTGCTTATGGGTGGCGTGAAGCTGCACCAGAGCTTTGCTGCAACTGGATATAGTGACAAGACCAGATATTTTCAGGATTTTGGGTCTAGGATTTACTTTATGGAGAAGCATAAGGATGAAATCTCTTAGGATTTCCTGTACTTTAAAGGAGTCGTTCCAACCTCCTTTTTGAAAATCTGGGAAAAATGACCAGCGTCATTAAAACCAATCTGCGTTGCAATTTCTTCTATCGAATTATTTGAGGTTTTAAGCAAAAGCTTAGCCTGCTTGATACGCAGCTGCATCAAATAGTTTGCGGGTGTAAAGCCAGTATATCGCTTGAAATTTTCAAAAAGCAGGGTTCTGGAAATGCCAAATTCCTTAGCCAACTTTTCAAACACAATATTAGAAGCAAAGTTTGCATGAACGTAATCTAACACAGAGGTTATTACCTCTGTGTTATTATTTTGCTCTGCACAGGCAGCATGCTCTGTGGAGGCTAACAATTCAGACAAGAGCAAATCAATAAGGCAGTTTATACGATATTCCTGATATGGATAGACCTTCTGGGTGGACTGTATAACCTGAAACTGCATCATTTCATATGAAGGACAGGCAGTATTGCTGAATTTATAGACCCCTGTTTTCTCATAGCTTTCAAAAAAATCATCAC
Source organism: Senegalimassilia sp. (assembly GCA_963659315.1). Lineage (GTDB taxonomy): Bacteria > Bacillota > Clostridia > Lachnospirales > Lachnospiraceae > Roseburia. The sequence goes on from CAVKUD010000039.1 coordinate 8,990, forward strand.
ACAGGCTGCCATTTATATGCAGTACTGTAGATTTCCAGCCACACTTTTTTGCATAATAGATATGAGGCTTCTTACAGGAGATAAAATATCCTTCGCCCTCTCTTAAGTTATATTTTTTCCCCTCATATTCTAAAATTCCCTCACCTGAAAGGGTATAGCGCAATTCATAAGAATCCAGATTCTGACGGTTAGTATAATAACCCTCCCTTGCATCAAAAATCATAAAAGCCTGTACATACATAAGACGCATAATGGCATGCTGGCTGGTCATAAGGTTTGGAAGCACAGAAATCGAGCCTTCAAACTTGTATTCTCCAGTCAGCATCTGGGTCAGCTCTTCCAGGAGAAAATCGGAAGCATATACAGCATAGGAGTGCAGGAGGGGAAAAACATTCTCTTTATCCAGCGAACCATCAATAGTTATCATTGGCAGATTGTTATAATTCATAATTAATCCTCTTTATGTACGATTGTTAAGAAAATACGAACTAGAGTAACTGTTACCAATCAATAAGTTACTATATGATTAGAATAACAAAGAAAAAGTGATTTGTAAACTAATGAGATAATTATTAAGAAATGGAGAGAGTATGAAGTCGGATTTTAATTTTATTATTCCAGAAGATAAAAAATTTGATAAAGACAGGGTAATGCCTGCCTCATATATCAGAAAAAGCTTTGAGCTTACAGCCGAGTGTCAAAAGGCTGTTTTAAATATCACAGCACTGGGAGTCTATAAAGCCTATATAAATGGTCAGGAAATAGACAGGCGAATGCTTTTGCCTGGATTTACCAACTATAAGGTGAGACTTCAGTATCAGACATATGACATTACGAAAATGCTCCATAAGGGGAAAAATGTAATCAGTGTAATCCTTGGAAATGGCTGGTATCGTGGCTGTCTTGGAATCACAAGTGTAAAAGCTTACTATGGGGAGTGCTTACAGCTTGCGGCGGAAATTGCCATAGAAGACGAGAATGGTCAGAATATACTGATAAAAACGGATGAGACATGGAAAGCAACACAGGATGGGGCAATACAGGAAAATGATTTAAAGACCTATGAAGTGGTTGATATGACAAAGGAACTGACAGGCTGGAAGGAGGCTTCTTATGATGACAGCAGCTGGCATAACTGTAAAGCAGGAGAGTATAAAGGCAGCTGTATAGAGCATGAGGGAGAGCCTGTTCTGGAACAGGAGGTATTTAAGCCAGAGGTTTTACATACACCTGATGGCAATATAGTACTGGATTTCGGACAGAATCTGGCAGGTCATGTGGAGTTTACCATAACAGGAAAAACCGGGCAGACTGTAGTACTTAAAATGGGAGAATGCTTAGACGAAAATGGAAACTTTACGACCAAAAATCTGCAGGCAGAGGGAGCAGATGATTTTGGTGGAGCTTTGGGTCAGACCCTAAAGTACACTTTAAAGGATGGCAGGCAGACCTATAAATCAATGTTTCTAATCAGTGGTTACCGCTATGTGCTTTTGGAGAACTGGACTGAAAAAGTAGAAGCGGATAATTTCAAATCAATAGCAGTATACTCGGCGCTAAAGAAAACAGGAAGCTTTGAGTGCTCCAATGAGCTTATAAATCAGTTTGTGAAAAATTCAGGCTGGAGCTGGAAATCTAATTCTGTTGACATACCTACTGACTGTCCTACAAGGGAAAGGGCTGGCTGGGCAGGAGACATTAATGTGTTTTCAGAAACAGCAACATTTTATGCTGACACAAGAGCCTTTTTACACAAATATCTGGGAGATTTTATATCTCTTCAGACTGAGGATGGTAACCTGCCTTTTATCTGCCCGGAGGTACCCTTTGAACTTATAAAGGGGCTTAAGACCCAGCATATACCATGCGGAAGTGCGGGCTGGTCGGATGCACTTATACATATACCTATGGTTTTGTACAAATTCTATGGAGATGATACGGAAATCAGACATGTGTATGATGCTGCCACAAAATTCATGGATTTTAATTTAAAGCGTGCAGAAAAGAAAAATTGGAATCATTTTTATCGATTTGATAATCATTACAAATATATTTTAGATACAGGCTACCATTGGGGTGAGTGGTTAGAGCCTGGCTCTGTAATGGTGAAGGATGGCATGAAAGCCTTATTTACACCAGATGCAGAGGTGGCAACAGCCTGGCTGTATCATTCTTTGAGGGAAGTGGCAGAGATGGCAGAGCTTCTCGGCAAGAGCCATGACTGTAAATATTACAGGGAAAAGGCAGAGAAGGTAAGGGCAGCATATAGAAAAGAATTTTTAAAAAATGGCAGGGTAAACAGTAAGCGCCAGTGTCAGTATGTCAGACCGATTGCAATGGGACTTGTAGATAAGGAAGAGGGCAAAATTATAGCAAAGCAGCTCAATGATATGGTCATAGCAAATGATTATAAAATAGGAACAGGCTTTCTCACAACCTATAAAATACTCTTTGTCCTAAGTGATTATGGCTATGTCGAAACTGCCTATAAGCTGCTTGAAAATGAAAAATGTCCAGGCTGGTTATATGAGGTAAAGCAGGGTGCAACTACAACCTGGGAAAACTGGCTGGGAATTGATGAGAATGGGAAACCAACGGATTCGCTTAATCATTATGCACCAGGCGCAGCTATTGCATGGCTGTATGAATACTGTGCAGGAATAAGGCTTGAGCATGCTGGCTTTGAAAAAATAAAGATTAAACCCCTGCCTGGAGGAAGCTTTAAGTGGGCAAGAGCCGAGTATGACAGCTGTAAGGGTAAAATTATTTCAAGCTGGAAAATCGAAGATGGGGTATTTAAGCTGCATGTTGAGACACCACAGGGAATCACAACAAGTGTTATTCTGCCAGATGGAAAAGAGGAAAACTTTGACGGTGGAATAAAAGAATTCGTCTGCAAGAGATAAGGAGAGGGAAAGTAAATGAAGAGGCAAAGAAAAAATTCAAAACTGGCATATGGAATGGGAGCTGTAACCTATGGTGCAGGAAATGCATTTGTCAGTTCGTTTTTGACAATATATCTGACAGATTATCTGGGAATCACAGGAGCCGCAATCGGAACAATGTATCTGATTGCAAGAATATGGGATGCTGTTAATGACCCAATGATGGGGGTCATGGTTGATAAGACAAATACCAGATGGGGAAAGTTCAAGCCTTATCTGCTGATAGCACCTGTTGTGATTGCCCTTGCCATGATAATGCTCTTTACAGAGCCAGATTTCGGATTGACAGGCAAGACAATATGGGCATATGTATTTTACATTTTATTTGGAATGGCATATACAGCTTATGGAATTCCATATGTAGCATACTCTTACCGTATATCATCTACACCAGAAGAGCGTACTAAGTATATATCTGTGTATTCTATATTTAATATTATAACAGTGTGCATAGTTGCCATGGGCGGTCTTGCTGCAATCAATGCCTTTGGAGGCGAGGGAGATGCCTACAAAAAGGTGGCAGTTGTTCTGGCAGTCGTAGGAATTATATGTGCCTTTATAAATGGACTCAGAAACAAGGAAGTGGAAAATGCAGTTAAAGAGGAAAAGCAGAATAATACACTGGCTGACTATAAGAATCTGATTTTACAGAATAAGCCATTTCTCAGAATGCTGGTGCTTAACGTATTGATTGTAGCAGCGGTTAATGTTCCTTTATCGTTTTTACTTTACTATCTGCGCTATGTGCTGATGGATGAGAGTCCATATATCATAATTATGGCAATAAATCTGGTAATGCAGTTTGCCATTATGAGCGGCTCTTCAAAGGTAATCTCAAAAATTGGTAAAAAGAATACCATGCTTGTATCACTGATTACCCAGCTGCTTGGATTTGGAATATATTATTTTGCCTTTAAAAATATTCCTCTTTTATATATTGGAACTGTGTTTACAGGAATAGGAAGCGGCTTGTTTACAGTGGCACTTACTACTCTGACAGCGGACACAGTAGATTATTCAGAGTGGAAATATGGAAATCATTCAGAGGGATTAGTATTCTCCCTGACATCTTTTGCAAATAAGCTTGCCACAGCTATTTGCGGAGCAATAGCAGGATATGGACTGGATATTATTGGCTATATGCCTAATCAGGTACAGACAGACTCGACAATTTTTGGCTTCCGTGTGCTTCTCACATGGGTACCAATCGTGTTAATTTTAATTTCAATTCCAGTATTTTGGAATTATGAACTGGATAATAAGACCATGAAGCAGATGGAAGAGGAATTGGAAGAGAGAAGAAAGCAAAAGACTGATAAGTAAAAATTCAGAGGTGATTAAATGCTACAGATACAGGAATTGAAAATAGAGGACAAGACAGAAAACATATTTACAGACAATAGGAAGCCACAGTTTTGTATTATTGCAGAGTCTGATTACCATGCAGACAGGGCAGAGGCATGGCAGATTATTGTATCAGATGATAAAAAGACAGTCTGGGACAGTGGCAGGGTAAATGATGATGAAATAAATTATATCAGCTATCAGGGAGATGAACTGTCAGCCCGCACTGATTACCAGCTGATAGCAAGAGTGTGGAATAAATATGGGGAGATGGCTGAAAAAACTGGGACTTTCAGGACAGGCTTTCTCGGTGAGTCATGGAGGGGCAGATGGATTACTCATCCAACATTTGCATTTAATAAAAAGGAAAATCCACCTGCGCTTGTATTCAAAAAGAGTGTGTCTGTATCCAAAGGAATAAAGCAGGCATACCTGTATGCATCAGCCTTGGGAGTATATACGCTGCAAATAAATGGAAGCTATATAGGTGATGATGTACTTGCACCCGGATATACCAGCTACAAAAACCAGATACAATATCAGTTTTATGATGTTACAGGACTGGTTAAGGACGGGCTGAAAGAGAATAAAGAGCTTAACATATGCGCAACAGTTGCCGGAGGCTGGGCAGTGGCTACATTCGGACCATTTGGAACAGGACAGCATGCAGGAAAAAGGCAGGCATTTATATCTGAGCTGCATGTCATATATGAGGATGGAAGCAGGGAGATTATTTTAACTGATGATACATGGACAGTGTCTGACCAGGGCGCAGTTAAGGAAGCATCTATTTATGATGGAGAAATAATTGATGCAAGGATTGATGAAGAGGACGCAGCTTATCAGAAATCATTTGTGAAGTGTGAGGTTTTATCTCAGGCTCCAACCAGACAATTAATTGCGACCTACGGAGACCTGCCGAGGAGGATTAAGACCTTAAAGCCCATATCTGAGCATCAGGGCAAAAATGGAATTATATTTGACTTCGGGCAGAATTTTTCAGGGCTTGTAAGGATAAAAATAAATGGAAAGAGTGCTCAGAAAATCAATATCAGACATGCGGAAGTCCTCATAGATGGAGAGTTGTTTACGCAGCCGCTTCGTACAGCAAAAGCCAGGGTAGAGTATATCTGCAAGGATGGAGAGCAGGAATATACACCTCGTTATACTTTTATGGGATTCCGTTATGTGGAGGTGGCTGGAATAGAAAGAGAGCAGTTTGAAATCCTTGCGGATGTCATATCTTCAGTCAGAGAGATAACAGGCAGGTTCAGCTGTTCAGACTCTGATGTGACCAGACTTCAGGAAAATATCAAATGGGGAGGGCTGAGTAATTTCGTGGATATTCCAACAGACTGCCCTCAGAGAGATGAGAGACTGGGCTGGACTGGCGATATAGCAGTGTTTGCATCTACAGCCTGCTTTAATTTTGATATGACCCGTTTTCTTAGGAAATGGTTAAAGGATATGCGCAGCGAGCAGGGAAAAAAGGGTGGAATACCTTTTGTAGTGCCAAACGAGATGATTATTGCTATTGCTACGGCAGGCTGGGGTGACTCCTGTGTGATGGTTCCATGGGCACTTTATATGGATAGTGGAAACAGGGAAGTCCTTAGTGAAAATTATGGAATGATACAAAAGTATTTAAGACGTGTAGAGCAGATGGCACATCGTTTCAGTATGGGTGATAAGCGATATATATGGAACTATGGCTTTAGCTTTGGGGACTGGCTGACCTTTAATGAGTCCCAGCTTGAATGGATGAAGAAAAGACCATGGGTTTCCACAGCTTATTATGCAAATTCCTGTGGAATAGCAGCTAAGATAGCAGAAGTCCTGGGCAGGCAGGAGGAAAAGGAAAAATATGAGTCTCTCAGGGATAAGATTACCAAGGCTTACAGGAAATATTTCACAGATGGAAAAGGAAATATTGCCAAAGAGTTCCAGACCGCATATGTCTGTCCTATGTACTTTGATATGGTAGAGGGAGAGGAAGCCAGCCAGTATGCTAAGAACCTTGTCCGTCTGATAGAAGAAGCGGACAATCATCTGGCAACAGGCTTTCTGGGCACTCCATATTTATTGTTTGCCCTGTCTGATTATGGATATACAGACAAAGCCTATGAAGTCCTTATGCAGGATACCTGTCCGTCATGGCTGTATGAGGTAAAGGCAGGAGCCACTACCATATGGGAGAGATGGGATGCTTTAAGACCAGATGGAACAGTAAACCTTGGCGAGGGCAAGGTGAAGGATATATCTGACCAGAATGTAAATCTGGGCGGTGGCATGGTGTCCTTTAACCACTACGCAAATGGTGCAGTTGGAGACTGGCTGTATCGCAGATGCGCAGGAATTGAGACGATAGAGCCTGGCTATAAAGAGTTCAGGATAAAGCCTGTTCCCAATAAGGCATTTTCATGGGTAAAGTGTGAAAAGAAAAGCCCATACGGCAAAATAAAGGCGGACTGGAAAATAGAGGAGAAGAATTTTAAGCTAAATGTGCTGGTTCCATTTGGTACAAAGGCTCATATTGTGCTGCCAAATGGAAAAGAAGAGATTGTGGAAAGTGGTGAGTATCATTATGAAACATTATTTGGTTAGATGGCTTCAAAAGCATAGTTTTTCTATAGAAAATTCCTATAGCCCCAAAGCACAGCCAGACAAAAGAGCTTTTGGAAATGGAACACTACTCTCTGATATTATTTATGGAGAAAAATATCCAAATAGCTTTATGGACATTTATAAATCGGGCAAAGCCTGCGTAAGCCACCCTGTAATAATATATATACACGGCGGCGGCTTTACATGGGGGTCTAAGGAGGATGGCGACCCCAATGCAGGTAAGAGCGGTGGAGATAAGCACTGGTTCTTTAAGCGATTTATGGAAGCTGGCTATGATATTGTGTCTGTTGAATATGCTTTTGCACCTGAATACCAATATCCTACACCAATATTGCAGTTACAGGAAGCGGTTTTATTTTTGATGAGGCATGAAAAAGAATATGGGCTTGATATGAAAAGAATTATTTTCTGCGGCAGCAGTGCAGGAGGACATATAGCAGCACAGTATGTGACAATTCAGACAAATGAGGACTATGCCAGAGAAATGAACATAAAGCAGATATTGGACAAAGAGCAGATTAAGGCGGTACTGCTTAACTCAGCACTTATCGATCCGACACGCTATGATGTAGTGCATGATGCAGGCTTTGATTTTCTCTTGCGAAAATGTGGGCAGGCATATTTTGGTGAAAAAGTAATGGCTGTTTCTAAGGGAGCAAATCAGGCTAATGTACTTTCACATGTGACTGCCAAATATCCGCCAACCTTTATATCAGATGCCAATACAGGCTCCTTTTATGACCAGGCGGGAGACTTGTATGCAAGATTAGGACAGCTCGGTGTGGTGACTCAGCTAAATATTTATCCGAGAGAAGAGGCAAAGCTAAGACATGGATATGAGAGCTTTGATGACAAGTATGGACATGATAATATGCAAAAAATGCTTGACTTTTTGGAAAAAGTAATGAGTCAGGAGGATACGCAATGAGAAAGAAAGATACTATTTCCTTTGGAGCCAGATGCGTTTCAATGAGCAGACGGGCACTTGTTCTCTTATCTACAAAGCTGACAGGAGAAAGCATCCTGCGCAGCAGTATGTATTCACAGAAAAAGGAGTATAGCTTTGGAAGCTGGAAGGTGCCTCACGGATATGAAAATCAAGAGATTAAGCTGAAAAATTCAAGAGCTTATCTTTTGAAGAAAAAGGATGCAAAGCATGACATCATAATATATCAGATACATGGTGGCGGTTTTGTGGCTAAGTTTTCAAATCTGTATAACAATACAGCATTGCATTACTCACAGATATGTAAGGATGCAGATGTTTTCTCTGTTGACTACAGGACTGCACCACAGGACATTTTTCCATGTGCGCTTTATGATGTGATAGAGGGCTATGAGTGGATGTTAGGGCAGGGCTATGACTCTAAGCAGATATATCTTTGCGGAGAGTCAGCAGGAGGAGGACTCTGCCTGTCACTGACCTTATGGCTTAGAGACCATGAAAAGCCATTACCAGAGGGAATAATGCTGTCATCACCGTGGACGGACATGGCGGCAGAGGGAGAGTCGTACCAGACCAAAAAGATAGAGGATTATTTATTTGGATATCCTGATGCAAGCAAGGTACCAAAATATCCGGTTCCCATTGTATATGCAGGTAATCATGACCTATACGACCCATATCTTTCTCCTGCATATGGAGACTACAGGGAGTTCCCAAGAATGCTGATTCAGACTGGTGAAGCAGAGCTTTTGCTAAGTGACAGTGATGTGGTTGTAAGGAAGGCGAGAGAGCAGGGCGTGGATGTGACATATTACACATATCCAGGTATGTATCATACTTTTTACATTACGCACCCGTCTTTACCTGAGAGCCGCAAGGCGTGGGAGCGTGTAGGAGACTGGTTTTATAACTAATTTAAAGGAGCTAACTATATAAAAATCAAGTAGTTTTCAGAAAAAATGAAATTTAGCTCCAAAAGTATGTACCTTGAAAATATGTGAATAATTATGGATTTTGTGGCACAACAAA
>CAVKUD010000040.1:0-17835 GCA_963659315.1 Senegalimassilia sp.
GTTGGAGTAATGAATATCAAATATAATTCATTACCCCAACATTTATTTTAGAACCCAGCTTTTCTGCATACTAAGGCATAGAAATAAGCAGGCTGGAGAATCCGCCTGCTTATATTATTCCGAATATAAATTATGGTCTTGGGGGTCTCTTTGTCACCCATGATTTCATTACATCCTCATCTGTTCTGATTCTATTAGTTTTCTCATCTATATCTAAAAATCTCCAGGTTTTTATATAATACAGAAACCAAGAGCATTTTTGAAAAGGCATATTTACCATCCATAGGTATGAAAAATCGTGCTTATCAATATTTCTTGTATAATATCTCACAGCCCCTTCTTTATGGTGTAAAGTAACCTCCTTTTGGGCAAATGTCTCGTCTATACATTCGTAAGCCACATCTAAATTTATAATATTATCTGTTTTGATTCTTTCCTCATCTAATTCAATTACAAAGAATAACATGCTTCCTCCCCCGTCTGTTCATCTGCTTTCTTCTTATCAAGCTAATTAATTCAGATAATATACACTGCCCTTGGCATCATACACCCTGGCATTTGCTGCAAAATGGTCTACCTCAATCACGTCCGTGTCTTTATTATCCGCATCTGTTGACTGGTCACTGTCCTTTCCAGTATCTACAGTATCATCATTTGTTGAGCCATCATCTGTCTTATCATCTGCACTATCAGCATTTGCAGAATCATTATCCACCGAATCCTCGTCTGTCGAACTGTCATTTGCCTCATTTTTGTCAGATGCGTCCTTATCCAGACTGCCAGAAGCTGTGACTGCATCACTCTGCGCTCTTGGAATTTCATCCACAATAGCAGTTCCATCATCATTTATGGTGCCATTATACAGGTCATACTCAAATGTAAAGCCCTCTGAGGTCTCGACACTTAAATACACTCTCACTGAGCAGTCTGCGCTCACGTCAAAGGATTTCTTGAGTTCAACCTCTCCTGCAACTGTCGTCTGGCTTCCAGAATCAAGTATGGCATTTCTATCCATTGACAACGCATTTATAAGATCAATTCTCTCACATTCCTCTATCTCATCGCCAGTCTTGCTTACCGTTCCTATGTTCTTACTATCATCTGACTCCTCCTTGGAATCAGCCTCATCCTCATCAGTTTCTGGATTATAGCCCGTTCTCTCAACTATGAGGTCAAATGCCTGTATGCCATATTTTCCAGTATTGAGGTTCACATCATTCGAGGTATTAAAGACCAGCTTGCCATCACTAAAGGTGGGTGCCACAGCCATTTTTCCACTGACCACATTACTAAATTCTTCCTGTATTCCCTCGTAGTCAGTCCTGACTTCCGTCGCCCTGCTCTCTCCATCAACAAATAAAAATGTCAGATTCCCCTTGTAGGACTCGCTGAGTGGTAAAGTCACATCTCCGACAAATTTAATTCCATCCAGGTCAAGAGGATATTCATTGGCACCAAAATACACGCTGACCTGGGTAGTTTCCGTATATTCCTTTGGCACAACAGACACATGTACCGTATATGTCTCTGCCTCAAAGTCCGTATCTATTACATCCACGCTCCAGTTCTCAACCTTGCTGGCTTCCTCCTCCAGTGTGGATTTGATATTGCTCTGTAAATTAGACATATCTGTCACCAGTATGTCAGTATTATCCTGAATGTATGAAATTGTATTTGTCAAAGTCTCCACTCTTGTGTGTAAAAATACAGTGGCTGCACCAAGCGCAGCCACTACTATTACGTCAAGAGCGATTAAAACTATCGCACTCTTTTTCATTCATTATGCCTCTTTTATTCCTCTGGTTTAACGATTGCAATGTGTACATCGTCAAGCTGCTTCTGCTCTACAGTAGCAGGTGCGCCCATCATTACATCCATTGCATTCTTGTTCATTGGGAATGGAATAATCTCTCTGATACTTTCCTCTCCACAGATTAACATAATCATTCTGTCTACTCCAGGAGCGATACCTGCGTGTGGTGGTGCTCCATAGCAGAATGCGTTGTACATTGCTGGGAATTTTGCCTTTACATCATCCTCGCCCAAGCCTACAAGCTTGAATGCCTCAATCATGATTTCAGGATCATGGTTACGGACAGCTCCTGATGAAAGCTCTACTCCGTTACATACAAGGTCATACTGGTATGCAAGAATCTCAAGCGGCTCCTTGTTCTTAAGCGCATCCATTCCGCCCTGTGGCATAGAGAATGGGTTATGGCAGAACTCAAGCTCGCCTGACTCCTCACCAATCTCATACATTGGGAAGTCTACAATCCAACAGAACTCATATGTATCCTGCTTCATATGTGAAGGTGCTGCTGCACCCAGTAATTTTCTAAGAACACCGGCAGTCTTCTGGGCTGCAAGCTTCTTGCCTGCTGTGAGTCCGATAAAATCGCCTGGCTTAAGGTTAAGCTTGTTTTTAACCTCATCCTTTCTCTCCTGAAGGAACTTAGCGATTCCTCCAACCAGCTCTCCATTTTCATCTACCTTGAACCAGTATGCCTTGTTGGCTGTAGCAACCTCTACCTCAGCACACATTGCATCAATCTGCTTTCTGGTGCCTGTATAGCCGTCACATACAACAGCCTTTACAGTCTGTCCCTCGAATGGTCCAAATCCACAGTCAGCAAGAAGCTCTGTTGCATCCTGAAGGATTAAGTCAATACGGAGGTCTGGCTTATCAGAACCATACTTATCCATAGCCTCAAGATATGGAATTCTCACAAATGGAGCCTGTGAAGCTGTGTGATATACACCGTGCTCTGCAAATACAGGTGGGAGAACCTCCTCAACTACTGCAAAGACATCCTCCTGAGATGCAAATGACATCTCCATATCAAGCTGATAGAACTCTCCTGGTGAACGGTCTGCTCTGGCATCCTCGTCACGGAAGCATGGTGCAATCTGGAAATACTTGTCAAATCCAGAAGCCATGAGAATCTGCTTGAACTGCTGTGGAGCCTGTGGAAGAGCATAGAACTTTCCAGGATGATTTCTTGATGGTACAAGGTAATCTCTTGCTCCCTCTGGTGATGAGCATGTAAGGATTGGAGTTGTAATCTCCATAAATCCAAGTGCTGTCATTCTCTGGCGAAGCTCAGCAACAATCTTGCTTCTGAGTACAATGTTTTTCTTTACCTCTGGATTTCTGAGGTCAAGATAACGATACTTGAGACGGGTATTCTCATCAGCATCCTTTGACTGGTTAATCTCAAATGGAAGTGCGTTGTAACGGCATTTTCCAAGTACGTTGATAGCTGTTGGAACTACCTCAATCTCTCCTGTTGGAAGCTCAGCATTCTTGCTTGAACGCTCACGAACTTCTCCGACTACCTGAATAGTAGACTCCTTATTCAGCTCATCGATAACATTCATCATTTCCTCTGTCTCGATGACAATCTGTGTTGTTCCATAAAAATCTCTGAGGATTAAGAATCCCAGATTTTTACTTACTTTACGGATGTTCTCAAACCATCCTACAAGTGTAACCTGCTCCCCTGCATTTGCAAGACGAAGCTCGCCACAGTTGTGTGTTCTTGACTGTGTCATTTTGTTTTGCTCCTTATATATCATATTTTATTTACTTACCAACCAAACCTGTCACTGGCAGGTTTTCACAAAAACTATCTGTTGAAAAACTCAACAAATTCCTCATATCCGTCCTTCTCAAGCTGCTCTTTCTGGAATTTCTTGTTTTTGTTCATTCTGACAACAAGCACCTGCTGTCCATTGGCTCTTGCCTCTGATGCCTGCTTCATGACATCAACAAGCTTGTCCGCAGGATATTTTTTCTCAACAAGATAAGCAACCTTCTTTGGACTCTCTGGAATCTTGAAGCCGCTCTCCATAAGGAGAAGGATGATTCTCTCAAAACCGATTGAGAAACCACAGGCTGGCACATCATTTCCAGTGAATTTGCCAATCATCTTGTCGTAACGTCCACCGCCACCGCAGGCAGCACCAAGCTCTGGCATGGCAATCTCAAAGATTGTGCCTGTGTAGTAACTCATGCCACGAACCAGTGTAGGGTCAAATACGAGGTTGAACTCAGCACCCTTTGTGGCATTGACAGCAGTTGCTATCTCTGTCATATTTGTAACCACTTCTTCGTCAAGATATTCTCCGAGAGTATTCTTTAAAAGCTCTACTCCCTCTGCCACATCCTTCTTGTCCTGTAAAAGTGCAAAAAGGTTCAGATATTTGTCGATTGACTCCTGTGGATAGCCATTCTTTGCCAGCTCCTCAGATACTCCCTCGACTCCAATCTTATCCATCTTGTCAAGAGTGATGAATACGCTGTCGTAGTCCTCCTCAGCAAAACCGCTATAGGCAGCCATTGCCTTGAGGATTCTTCTCTCGTTTATTCTAATCTCAAAGTTTTTGAATCCCAGACGTCCGATTGTTGTAGTTGTGGCTGTGATAAGCTCTATCTCAGCAAGATTGCTTGGCTCGCCTAAAATATCAATATCGCACTGTGTGAACTGTCTGTAACGTCCTCTCTGTGGACGGTCAGCTCTCCACACGCTTCCCATCTGTAATGCCTTGAATGGTGAAGGAAGATTGTTTGCATTGTTTGAATAAAAACGCGAAAGTGGAACTGTCAGGTCATAGCGCATACCAAAGTCTACTACGTCAGCCTCTTCCTTTGCGTTCTCTAAATCAAGCTTCTCTCCTCGCTTCATTACCTTAAAGATAAGCTTTTCATTTTCTCCACCCTGCTTGTTGGAAAGGTTTGCTATGTTTTCCATGCATGGTGTCTCTATCGGTGTAAATCCAAAGCTGCGATATGTGTCCTTGATTACGTTTGTGACATAATCACGGATTTCCATCTCAGCTGGTAATATATCTTTCATGCCGTTTACAGGCTTTTTGCTTAATGCCATCTGACTTCCTCCATCTGATTTTTTGTATACCATCAGTCATTATAATCTGTTTTTCTGCGAGAATCAATCCCAGAGGGGGTTATATTTGATTTTTGTTTGTGTATAGGTTGTAGCTGACTTAGTGATGTGGATGATATAAAAAGGACAGCAAACCACACTATTTGCTGTCTTATTATCTTTTATTTGATTTTTCTATATTACTTAACTTACACATTCTCTGCAAGTTTTTCAGAAATCTACAACAGTAGAAATTTTTCTATATTACTTAACTGGCAAGGTAATTTGCAGCATGGATGCATCTACAACAGTAGAAATTTTTCTATATTACTTAACGAATATACCTCCTGCCTTATAGCTTTAATCTACAACAGTAGAAATTTTTTTATATTACTTAACACAGATAAGAACTCTTTCCATCTTTCTGAATCTACAACAGTAGAAATTTTTTTATATTACTTAACCTCTCAATACAGCTCATAACATCCGAATCTACAACAGTAGAAATTTTTTTATATTACTTAACAACGGTACCTGCTGTTGGGTCTCCTGAATCTACAACAGTAGAAATTTTTTTATATTACTTAACTTCTGTGATGCTAAGATATACAAATTTATCTACAACAGTAGAAATTTTTTTATATTACTTAACTCTTACACTGTGAAATTGCACAATATTCAAGCTTAAGTATCTAATTTTTCATCATTCTTTATCATTTTTGCATATACCAAATTAAGTAATACAGCCAGATTTTAAAATTAAGACTAAGTTTTGCAATTATGTAATTATAAGGAAATCACTTTCTTCATTTTTTGCATATCCATATCTTAACACTTCACAACTTGATGACAATTTGAATATTATAACGCTATCTTCCTGTGAAAACTTCTTTTCAAAATTGTTTGTCAAGTCATTTACTATATTATCAATAATTCTTTTACTATTGTCAATCTCAAATACTGAATATTGTATTCTATGCCCAAATCTAGATAAATATTTTGAGAATTTTGTTCTTAATTTATCGTCTGAAATATCATAACTAACAATAACCATATTTCCTCTCCTTATGCTATTTTATGTGAATTGCAAAAGTCGGTACATTTCTTTCTCTATCTTTCATAAAAAATCTATAATACATTTGTATGTATTGAAATATGTCATCTTTATATTCTAAGATTGCTTCCATTAAGAATTGAATATATTTAGGATTTTCCTTATATTTCAAATAGCATCTCTTATCAAATTGTTCAAAATCTTCTCTCTTACATTGATTGAGATTTATCGCTTTTCTTACCTTATAATCTATAATTGGACGCATAGGCTCCATCAAGTCGCAAACAAGCGATTTTCTCATATAAAAGCACTTATGGAATACCCCATAATATGTATCAAATCCATATATCTGTAACATTGCATCAATAATGTTAAAAAGCATTGTATATCCTATATCTAATGTAACATTTATATAATCACTTTTTATTCTTGGTTTTCTCCCATTCCAATTTGTATTATCAAACATTCTTGGAAAATATACACGGGCAGCATTACCTTCTATCCCCATAGTTTCAAGATAGCTCATATCCGTTTCGAGTTTTAGTGACAAATCATCTAATAAAGCTATCCCCTCCTTAATATATTCATTTTTATTCCTAATACATTTTAATGCATCTCTTTGATTTTCTATTTTATTTTGCTCTATTTTTCTTCCAATATAAGTTTCCTCGTATTCATATTGATGTTTTCTGAGCAATGTATTGCCTTCCATTTTTGCTCCAATTATTTCATACACTTTAAACGTTGTACTCATAAGACAAATTGAAAATCCAAATTTCTTACTTCGCTGTATCAAGCCACTTGTTATTGATATATTTCCTATAACACACACCATAAATATTCTATAACATGTTGTTTGAAATTTTATTTTTCCATCTTTATCCTTCACCACCATATTATCATTTGAAAACGAAATCTTTTCTCCAATATTTGTAAACAAAATTATTATCTGTTTTTTCTTAAAATCACTTGCATTTAGCATTCAGTTCCCCCTCTGTAAAGTGCCCTGTCACAGGCTTCCTCATATATACACTTCTTGCACTTCTCCATATTTGTTTGTTGAAACTTTTCTAACTCAAATGTTCTAATATCTGATATAAGTTCATCAAACTTTTGTTTCATTTTTATATCATACTCTGGCAATTTCACTATGTACTTTTTATTATCATCCATGCTTCTAATTTCAAGTTTGTTTATTACATATCCCATTTCACACATTGCATAATACTGCGCATATAATTGAAAAATATACCCATCATATATTTTATTAACATGTTTTTTCCGCTCCACTAGTAGTTTTTTATCTCCGTCATACATATCAATTTTTCCAATAATTCCATATTTTTCCGAATACACATCAATTGCCGTTAATATATTTTTTCGTGACGAATACTGTCCATTATCAATTTTTTCATGTGCCTTTGTTCCATCTAGCTGTGATTTTGATTGGAACAGGAGCTTATCCTGGCTCCCATATAGTTTATGAAAATATATGGAAGCCGGACAAAATATGAAATCATTTAAGTTAGATATAATTATCAAATCATCCATTATAAGTACCTTTTATTCTGTACAAAATCAAACCAATCCTTATTTGATATCCTAAGCCTATCCCTTGAGAACACCTCTCCTTCTTTCCAATTCTCTTGTATCTGCCTGATTTCATACAGCCCCTTAAGTGCAATACAGTAAGCTCCATTTGCATCTGCGTCTTTTGGAATCTTCTCCCCTGCCTTACTTGAATCAAAGAAATCTCCACTTTCATTCAATACAGGTGATACCAGCCTATCATAATCCCTGTCCTCTGCTTCACTGCGACTGTTTCTCATCTGAACAGCCATTTTGAAAATATCAACAATCTGTGATGCAAGGTCATAGTCAATAATCTCATCTATAAGATTGTGTCCATCACTCCAGTCTATGTCTGTTCGCTCAAATGTCTTTTTCATCAGGACATTAATATCAATCTCATCTGTTTCATTTGTAAACCGCCCATTAGCATATCTCCTTTTTACTCTGATACCATTTGTGTATACACACCAGTCGTTTTTTGACATTTCAACATTCTGGGTCAGGAAATTTCTGTAGTCAAATACAAAAACAAACATTTCCTTTTCTGTGTCATACTTTATGCAATCAAATTTCCTTATAAAATCACGTTTCCCCTCTGCGGTAAGATTTTTAAATCTAAATATGTCAGCGAAACCGGTTGTAGGGTCTATTTTGGATGTATAGGCTGCCGGCACATAGAATATGCATCCACATTGACGACCTACATTTTTTAAGCTTTCCGGAATATATGTCAACTGATACCCTCTGAGTAAACCTCCATCCTCTGTTACTTCTCTATTTTTGAACACCAGATAATTCAGCTTATTTATAAGCATTGTTTCAAATTTCTGATATACCTGACGCTCAACTTTAAATCTTCCCTTTTTAAAGCCGTAGTTTAAATCCTCCATGGCTATTATCGCATTATATTCTATCACCATCTGAGCAATCTCATGAATTACCAGTGACAGATAGCCCTCTTTGATTTCTTTTATTTTTCCTATCTCTTTCCACTCTTTTCTTGCATTCTGCCTTGCGCCTTCCTGCATTTTAAGCTTTTCCTGATAGTCATAGCCAGCTACTATGTTAAAAGATTTTTGCTCTACTATATTTCCATGTGCATCAATGACAGATACATAAATCAGGTTTCTCTCTCCACGGTCTATGCCTATAATATGCATATCTTTTTGCCCTGAAATATATTGAAGCATCATATCATTTAATGAATTTCTGCCGCTTGCCTTAAAATTAATTGCCATAGGCAGATATATAAAAAACTTATCATAGGTATATCTGTAGTCTTTAACAATATTCTTTGCCGCCTCATGACAGACAAGGCTTTCAAGTTTTTTTGCCTCTTCTGACAGCTCAGTTTTTCCATTATTATTGAAATGATTATATAATTCCTTATATATTTCCTCAGGAACTATTTTTCTCACTTCTACTATCTTGCCATCATGTTCTTCCTCTTCAATATACGTCTTGTTTACAAGCATTGAACCCTTTTTATGAATTATCGGATTTTTTATGCTTGATTTTCTGTAAAATATCTCTGCCTCGCCATTCAGTTTTAACACTACATCTTTTAGATTTTCCTCACTAAACAAATTCTTCAAATACATGGTATGAAGATTATCTGTTCCGGTACTTTTTGCTGAAAAATCCTTATTGTATATCTTGAAAAGGAATAACTGCCCCTTCTCCTGCAGCTCTTCTATATTTTCCTCGCTTATATATGTCCAATCAATCTTATAACCCTGAGCTTCTACCTCGCTATAGAAACCACTTATGTCCTCAAAATCTGCTGTATCAGAAAATTTAAAGTTAAACTTCTTCCACTCTGGATGAATATCGATACAATTTTTATAGTAATCAATCAAGTCATGACAGTAATTTATATCAAATGTACCTGAAGATTTAAGATGCTTATTTTCCCTATATCCTTCCAATATATAGTTTGATGGTTTATAGGTTTCTACACCAGATTTAGAGGCGATGAATACTTTTGGAAGCATCTTGTTCGCCCCTGGAAGAAGGTTATAAACCATCTTCTTGTAATCACCATCGTTCTCCTCGCTATGCCCTTCAATTATCTTTTTATCAGGTTTATTTTTTACGTTAAAAATTCCCAGATACAATAGTCCATCTTTGGATAAAATTATGGCATTATTAGAATACTCCTTACTCTTGCTCCAGCCATCTGCCAATGTAGGGCTGTTAAAATTCAATTTGAATTTTTCAGTGCTATATGGCTTCTGGGTAACATAATTTCTGACCATGTTATATAATTTTATGACTGGCGTAAGCTCATCATATATATCCTCGATTTCAGAATAAAACTCAACATCCTTACTCACTATCTCTTCTGTGATAAAAGCACCGCACCAGTGCATAATGTTCATTATCACATCCAATGTTTTTTTCAGTTCTGATGCTTTGCCCTTATCTTCAACCAGATTAACCTCTGGATTGTATTCTAATGGATTAATATTTCTCTGACCGATTATTGCAGTTATTTCCGATATATAGTTCTGCGCTTTCACGTTTTCGTCAGAGCACAGGTTGTACTCTGCTACAAGCTCATTTATCTGGGCTATACTTTTTTGAGAATCATCTTTGACTGCCTTTCTGACTTTTTCAGCCTTTGACTTGCCGCTTCCAGGCAGGGTATTAGTATAATAAATCTCCAAAGCAGAATTAATTGTGTTCCACTCCTTATACACCTTTTGTGAAAAGGTTTCATAATATTTGCCTGCTATGTATACCTTATCCAGCTCATATTTGTCATAGTTTTCACCAATTTTCTGAAGCCTCTCAATTATGCCTTTTTCCTCAACATCACTCAAAAATTCATTTACACTGTTATACAGCTCCTCGTCAGATTCAAATCTGAATGGCACCTCATAAGAAGTTTCAGCAATACACAATATCTGTTTATGGAGCTTTCTCATTTTATATATATTCTTATTCGCTTTGTTCTGCTGACAATACAGGTTCATAAATAAATTAACCTGACCACAAATATCGTTATATAAATCTATACCCTCTTGGGTAATGTATTTTCCATAATTGTCATATGTATATACTTCACTTATTGATTTAACCTTCAGTTTTTCCTGAATGAAGGCATCTAATTTATCAAGCTCATCCGCAGGCAGGCTGCTTATAATTTTCTTATAAGCCATAACGTTTTCAAGAAATATTGAAGCATTATCATTTACTATTCTGTGACACGCAGATGTTGAAATATTATTCGCCGAAAATGTATTGCTACGATTTTTAAAATATTCCTTTAAGGAAGTAGCAAATCTTGCAAAAAGCTTAATCACCTGTGTTTTCTCTTCCTTTTCCTCTGCGCTGTACTCGTCATTATGAATCACAAACTCTGGTAATACGTCTGATAGAAGCTTAGCACTAAACATCTTTTTATATCTCTCATCCTCTGAAAAACATTTATTGATTGCCTTGCGCTTTGCTTTCTGCTCTTTTTCCAGATTCGCCTTATTATTTCCATGCTTTAACTCATTTTCCATTTCTACAAATAATGGATTCCAGTCAATATCATGAATTGCTGATAATTTTTCTGTTAGAAAACTTCTGTAATAATCGTCCATTATTGTTTTAAGTATCTGGCGGTTTTCTTTTCTCAGCTCATCGTCTTTGATGATTCCATATTCAATTATGTGCTTCTGCGTTGTCTCTGTTGGAATTAAGGCATTACGCAATGTCTTCGTTAATGGTGATATTCCAATAAAGTTGTTGTAATAGTTTGTTTTTTCTCCCATAGTTTTCTCCTTTTTATGAATATATGTTATGTTTGCTTAGTTGGTTGGTAAAAAAATAACGTTTAAAAACGTTACTCTTTTAACCAGATATATTCAATCTACATTATAATAGTAGAAATTTTATATATTACTCAACTTCTGGTACCGAGTACCAGAAGTTGGGTACCTACACCACGGCAGGCGCTTTCTTCTTAATAATTGCTTCTACAACCTCCACACTTGTTTCAGCAACTTCTGCAATCTGATCTAACGTATAACCTTTCTTATACATATTCAGAATGAATTTTTCTGTTGCCCTTTCTTCAATACCAGTACTCAGATTACACATAATTCTCACATCCTCTCTTAATTCATTGCTGATTTGGATATTATACTCATGTTCTATAATATCCAATTTTTCCTGCACCTTCAATTCAGTCGAAAGAAGCGCCCCAATCAGACGATGCATCTCATAGTTTTCGTCATGTTCTGGAATATCATTCGTAATTCCAACTAAAACGATATTCAGCAGGTCAATGTTTCCCTTCCAATCATACGGTCTTAACATCTCATCCTTTGCAAGATGAATATGGCTTAAACTGTTATACTCCATATTCATGCAAATCCAAATACTGAATACCTGTTTTATGTCATCATAATTTGTATTTACAAAATCTCTCTCTTTTTGCGATGATACAAGCCTGCTCACATAAAAGATTGCCCGATTTAATATATTATATTCGGTCGGTTCATCCTTTTGTGCCTCAACATTCACAATAATCTGTGAAAGACCATTTTTCATACGAACATAAAAAATAATATCGAATCTGACCAATCCTTCATTAATTTCTGCATTTTCTGTATTAAGTCCAACAATTCTCTGTCCGATGGCATCCGCCTTTTCAGCATTAGTTAGTCCAGGTTCAACTGGAACTATTCCAACCTTTGGCTCACCCTCAATGTATGCTACCACATCCTCTGGCTTCATTCCCTTGAACTCATCAACAGTCTTTACCAGAATATGAGCTAAGATATTCTTTTGTGCTAATATTCTTTTGACACGAGTATCATACTGTGCTTTATTTCCTGTTGCATTTACCGCATTTGTTATTTCTGTATTCAAGTTGGTATCCCTTCCTTTGTACTATGCACAGCACCTTTCAAGTTTTACAAAAGGCTCTCTGCCTCAATATCATTATAGGTGAGAGTCACTGCGTAATCAACTAAATTTTCCATAACACGCTGTTTTCTGTACTCTGAATAATTATAATCTGTTTTGCGTTTATTAGCAATCCCGGTACCAACATAATCTGCCATTGGCTGCTTCTCCCTGCCTTCAAGGATTTGTAACCTGTACTCGTTTAATTTAATTTTCTGTTCTGCTGTCATTTTTTTACACCTTTCTCACATATGTTTTCTAGCACGGATAGTATTTTAACTTAGTTTAAATTGAAAATGAATTTCAAAGATGTTATCATTAATAAACAAATGTTATCAATAAAAGTGTTCAAAGATGAAAGGAATATTAATATGACCGACATACAAATTGAATGTTTTTTAAGCGTAGCCCACCATCTTAATTTTGCCAGAGCTGCCGAAGAATTAAATATTTCCCAGCCTGCCGTAACTCACCAGATTAAGTCTTTAGAAGCTGAGCTGGGAGTAAAATTATTCAAACGCTCAACCAGACTTGTGTCTCTTACCGAAGAGGGAATGTATTTCTTAGATGATGCCAAATCCATACAACAGATTACCGTGCGGGCAAAGGACAGATTTAAAGAAAATGATATAAGCGGATATGAAAGCCTCACTATCGGATACGGCAGCCCTTCCCAGATACAGCTTTTCTCTGATTCCCTGCGTGAATTTCGTCTGATACACCCAGACTTTCATCCACAGTTCCGTCATATCGCCTTGAGTCAGCTTCCTGCTAAGGTAGATGATGAGCTTTTAGATATAGCATTTGCTCCTAAGATGAATATAAACAGCCAGAAGCGTGTCACCTATCGTGAATTAATCCAGATGAAGCTCTGCTGTGTCTGCCCTAAAGACCATCCGATTGCCAGTATGTCAGCTGTAGCTCTCGAAGACATACAGGCTCAAAAGCTCATTGTGTACACTCCGATTTCTACATCTCCAGAAATCACGCTTACCCAGAAGCACTTGCTTGAAAATAAAAAGATGAAGGATACTTATCTCTGTGATTATTCAGAAGATGCCGTCCTTCTGGTGCAGGCTGGATATGGAGTTGCTGTCTTGCCTGGCTGCTTTGTGCCTGAATGGGCTAATCTCTGCTCCATTCCCATTAAAAATGTAGAGCAAATATCCTTTGGAGCATATTACAAGGCTCACTCCTCTAATAAAATACTCAAAGAATTTTTAAAGCAGATCAGCTCCAATTAATAACTTTTCTTTATCAATAATAAAGCATTTCTATTGGATTATTCCTCCTGAAGTGATTAAAATACCCATGAAAATTATGAGTAAAAACACTTATGAACAGGAGGAGAATACATATGAACCTAGAAAATCAAGACACAAATCCGATGGCGACAGCCCCCATCGGAAAGCTTATGCTAAAATACGCTGTTCCCAGTGTTGTGGCACTTGTGGTAAATGCCCTTTACAATATCGTGGATCAGGTTTTTATCGGCTGGGGCGTTGGCACCTTAGGTAACAGCGCAACAAATGTTATATTCCCGCTAAGCATGATTATTACAGCCTTTTCACTCTTGCTTGGCGATGGCGGTGCAGCATATCTGAGCCTCGAGCTTGGACGACAGAATAAGTCTAAAGCCCAAAAGGGTGTAAACAACACCCTGTCCTGGCTTATCATTACCGCTGTATTCTTTTTAATAGTGTGCGTCATTTTTCTGGAGCCTATGGCACAGCTATTTGGTGCCACACCAGATAATCTCCAGTATGCCCTCACCTATGGAAAAATCGTAGTTATAGGATTTCCATTTGTCATCATTGGAAGCGGCATGTGCTCTGTAATCCGAGCAGATGGAACACCTCAGCTTACCATGATAGGCATGATTGTGGGATGTGTCACCAATATTGTGCTCGATGCCATATTCGTACTTGGCTTTGGCTGGGGAATGAAGGGTGCGGCACTGGCAACCATAATCGGTCAGATATTAAATTTTATCCTATGTATCTGGTATATTCCACGCTTTAAAACTGTAAAAATCAATCTGGCTGATATGAAGCCCCAGCTCTCACTGCTCAGGAAAATCACAGGGCTTGGAATATCAAGCTTTATCTCCCAGATTGCAGTTGCCATTGTAATGACAGTGATAAATTACTATCTGGTTCACTACGGAACATCTTCAAAATACGGTGCAGATATACCTCTGGCAGCCTTTGGAATTGCAATGAAATTTAACACCATACTGGTATCTCTGGCAACAGGAATTGGAACAGGCTCACAGCCTATTGTCGGCTACAATTACGGAAGCGGAAACTATAAACGTGTGCGAAAAAGCTTTTCAATAGCAGCAAAGGCAGCAACACTCGTTGCAGTTATTTTCTTCCTGATATTTCAGATTTTCCCAGCACAGCTTACAGCCATGTTTGGAAATCAGGGAGCACTCTATGATGAGTTTTCTGTAATGTCCTTAAGAATCTTCCCTATGCTTTGTTTCCTGAATGGTTTCCAGATAGTAGTATCCATATTTTTCCAATCCATTGGAAAGCCTGTAATCTCAGGAATTATCTCGCTCAGCCGTCAGATATTATTCCTTATCCCTGCAATTATGATTTTGTGCAGCTTTATCGGTATAACAGGTGTCCTCTGGGCAGGACCTCTCGCTGATGGACTGGCATTTATACTGGCACTTATTCTTATTATCTATCAGATGAAGAAAATGAAGGGAGAAGAAAATCGATGAAAAAAATAATTACAATAGGACGAGAACTGGGAAGTGGCGGACGAACCATTGGAAAACTGGTAGCAAACCAACTCGGTATTCCATATTATGACAGGGAGCTTATTGACGAGGCAGCCAAAAAGACCGGTCTTACCTCTAAATATATAGAATCCTCTGAGCAGAAAATCACAAACAGCTTACTTTACAACATTGCCATGGGTACAAGCTACGGCTATGGAATTCTTGAATCTGCAAATAAACAGAGCCTGCCTCTGCCAGAGCAGGTATTTATCGCCCAGCAGCAAATAATTCAGGAATGTGCCAAAAAGGGCAGCTGTGTTATCGTGGGCAGATGTGCCGATTCGATTCTCTCTGATTCCTTTGATGTATTCAGAGTATTTATATATGCAGACACAAAGTCCCGCATCAATCGCTGTGTCTCACAATATAATATGACCCTGGACACAGCAAAGAAACAGATTAAACAATCTGACAGGGCACGCAGTAATCACTATGCCACATTTACTGAAAAGGAATGGGGAAACAGGCATAACTATGACTTGATGCTTAACAGCAGTGCTCTCGGCTACCAGAAATGTGCAAATACAATCTGCGACCTTGTCAGGGAGCAGTAACCTATAAATAGATTTTTCCCAAGAAAAACCCGCACAGGCTTAGAATTTTTCTGCCTGTGCGGGTTTTTATATACCTAATTATACAAGAGTATTTATCAGCTATTTCTCCTCAAACAGCCTCTGCTTTCTCTCAATCATCTCATCAATCCTGTCTATATACTGTCCTACATCCTTGACATTCTCACACCTCTCGATTCTGTGTGTGCCATCTGGATTAGGTTCAGCCCAGACACGCTTTGTAGAAGCCCCTGCACCGCAGGCTACAATCGTCTGCTTCTCCTCCATAATAAGGATGTTGTATACACCAGCCTTACCAGCCTTGGCATAGCCCACATTCTCCATATTGCCAGCCATACCCTTCTGGCGGTAGAGATAATAAGGCTCAAGCCCTATCTCCTTGCAGTACTTCTCGCAGACGCTCATATGCTCCTGGGTGTTCACCATCTGCATATCCTGGTATCTGTCCTTAAAAATAGTAAGACGGGCAGCCCTCTTTATGGCAAGCGAATGGATTGTCACATTATCAGGGTTAAGCTCCTTTATGACCTCCATGGTGTGCTTCACATCATCAATGCTCTCCTCTGGCAGTCCCATGATTAAATCCATGTTTATATTGTCAAAGCCCAGCTCTCTTGCCAGCTTAAAGCTCTCGATTGTGTCCTCAACAGTATGGTGTCTGCCGATTATATCCAGAGTCTCCTGCTTCATGGTCTGTGGATTGACCGATATACGACTGATTCCATTTTTCTTTAAAGCCATAAGCTTTTCTCTGGTGATAGAGTCAGGACGTCCTGCCTCCACTGTAAACTCCAGACAATCTTTCAAATCAAAGCTGCACCTTATCTTCCTTATCAGTCTGTCAAGCTGGTATGGCTCAAGTGTGGTTGGTGTACCGCCACCTATATAGATTGAGTTCAGCTTCTTGTGATAAAATTTCTGGGCTGTGTAATCAATCTCTTTTTCCAGTGCATCCAGATATTTATCCACTGATTTACGCCATACTCCAAGTGGATATGATGTGAATGAGCAGTAGGCACAGGTGCTTGGGCAGAATGGTATGCCTATATACAGGCTGTAGCCATTATCATAGTCCACCTTGTCTAAGAGCGCCTTCTCTCTCTTTGCAATATCCACAGACAGCTGTGCCTTCTCATCACTTGCCAGATAGACATCCTTCATATATCGAAATACCTCATCATCTGAGGCTCCCTCATCCAGAAGTTTCATGGCTATCTTGGTAGGTCTGATTCCTGAGAGGGTTCCCCATGGAAGCTCCCTGCCAAGCCCTGTCGATACCATCTTGTAAAGCTCCTGCTTTAATACATTTTTCTTTTCCTTGCGGTCAAGTCCTGCTGTCTCACAGAAGCTGTACACTGAGGCAGGCTCATCTCCCCTGCTCCATAGAAGTTCGATTCTCTCACTTCCATCAATGAAACGAATCTCAAATCTATGGCTTGCACCCTCAAAATCAATCTCCGTATCATCTGTTATCAGATGGCTGGTGCAGGCAAGGTTTTTGTTTTCAGAGAAGTTTGCCGGTTCCCTGTAATACATCTGTATGTCTTCCTTCGGAAAAAACTCCTTGAGAAGTGAGTGTACATCATATTCAAAATCTGGTTTATTAAACGTAACTATTATCATAAGTAAGGGTTATACATCCTCTCATTTTCAATACTTGTTATGTCATTGTGACCTGGATAGACAGTGGTTCTGTCTGGAAGTGTCATAAGCTTTTCCTTCACGCTCCGCACAAGGTCTGACATGCTGCCCTTTTCAAAATCTGTCCTGCCGATTGACATACAAAAAAGTGAATCGCCAGTAAACACCACGTCCTCATATGGGAAGTAGTAGCAACAGCCTCCAGGTGTATGTCCTGGTGTAAAAAGCACCCTGATGTGAAAGCCTGCCAGGTCGATTTCCTGTTCATCCTTTAAAAATTCATCTGCCGAGAATACAAGCTTCTGCCCCACCATCCAGCTGGCATTTATCTGGGGATTCTCGAGTGTCTCCTTTTCCCCCTCGTAGGCATATATCTTTATGCCAAAGGCATCTGCAAGCTCTCTTGCTCCTGGAGCA
>CAVKUD010000041.1:0-17644 GCA_963659315.1 Senegalimassilia sp.
TTTCTCATGAATAGGTACCTTTGTCAATTTATTTACCGAACATCTATTCGAATTCAATAGTTCCCGGTGGCTTAGAAGTCAAATCATAAAATACACGATTAACCCCCTTCACCTCATTTATTATCCTGCTCATAACAGTCTGCAGCACCTCAAATGGTATCTCCGCTGCTTCCGCTGTCATGAAGTCCACTGTTCTCACAGCTCTGACTGCCACTGCGTAGTCGTAGGTTCTCTCGTCACCCATGACACCTACGCTTCGCATATTGGTAAGGGCTGCAAAATACTGGTTTGGCATCCATGGTGCCTCGACACCATTTGCCTTTTTGTACTCTGCTGCTGCCTTGTCCACTTCCTCTCGGTAGATGTAGTCTGCATCCTGCACGATGCGCACCTTATCGGCTGTGACCTCACCGATGATACGGATTCCAAGTCCCGGACCTGGGAATGGCTGACGGAATACCAGATAGTCTGGCAATCCTAACTCAAGTCCTGCTTTACGAACCTCGTCCTTGAAGAGATTTCTAAGTGGCTCGATAATCTCCTTGAAATCTACATAGTCTGGCAGTCCTCCTACATTGTGGTGTGATTTGATGACTGCTGACTCTCCGCCAAGTCCTGATTCTACCACATCTGGATAGATTGTTCCCTGTGCCAGGAAATCTACCTTTCCGATTTTCTTTGCCTCTTCCTCAAATACACGGATGAATTCCTCTCCGATTATTTTTCTCTTTGCTTCCGGTTCTGTGACTCCAGCAAGCTTCTTATAATAACGCTCCTGTGCGTTTACTCTGACAAAATTTATATCAAATGAACCATTTTTTCCAAATACACCCTCGACCTCGTCGCCTTCATTTTTGCGGAGAAGTCCATGGTCTACGAATACACAGGTAAGCTGCTTTCCGATTGCCTTGGCAAGAAGAGCTGCAAGGACTGATGAGTCCACACCACCTGAAAGTGCAAGGAGGACTTTTCCATCACCGACCTTTTCCCTGATATCCTTTATTGCGTTTTCCACGAAGGAATCCATTCTCCATGTTCCTGCACATCCACAGACATTTCTTACGAAATTATAGAGCATCTTGCTGCCCTCTACTGTGTGGAGCACCTCTGGATGGAACTGGATTGCATACAGCTTTTTCTCTGGATTTTCATCTGCTGCAACTGGGCAGTCCGCTGTGTGGGCTATTGTTCTAAAGCCTGGTGCCATCTCTGATATATAGTCAAAATGGCTCATCCAGCAGATTGTCTGGTGAGTATCTGTCTTGTGATCCTCAAGCTTTATCTCTGGAAAAGGAATATCTGCTGCCTCTTCTCCCACATTTGCAAACAATGGTGATGTTCTGTCCACATACACCTCTGTCTTTCCATACTCACGCACTGGGGCTTTTTCTACCTTGCCGCCTAATACATGGTTCATGAGCTGCGCTCCGTAGCAGAGTCCCAGAACTGGGATTCCAAGCTCGAAAAGCTCCTTTGTGTAGGTTGGGGAATCTGCTTCATAACAGCTGTTTGGTCCACCTGTCAGAATAATTCCCTTTGGATTCATGGCTTTTATCTGCTCTATGTCTGTACGGTATGAGTAAATCTCGCAATATACATTGCACTCTCGCACTCGTCTGGCAACAAGCTGATTGTACTGACCACCGAAGTCAATGACTATGACTTTTTCCTGATCCATTTGTTATTCCTCCGTTTTTCTAATCAAATGCCTCATAATCCTCTGGCATTATTTATCAATGTAACTAATAAATAGTCTATGTTTTATTATATAGGCTGCTAGTCCACTTGACAAGTGTGAGTTCTAAAGAATTCGCACTCATCATCATTGCATTTTCTGGCACTTTCCGTCTTGATATTGCAGTGAAATACATGTCCCAGCTTCTCGTTTTCGTCACCGTACTCTTTGTACTTGTACTCGACACCAAGCTCCTTTAGCTTTCTCTCAAGCTTTGGTGCCTCTTCCTTTAAAAAGTCATCGTTGCTGGTCATGATATAGGTCGGTGGAAAATCTGCCGTCATATGCTCAAGTGATGTAATCCAGTGCATTTCACTCTCTGTGCCCTTCTGGGGCAGAATCATTTTCATGAGCTTTATCTGCTGCTTGTCCCCTGCTTCAAGGATTCCTGTCATGTCGTATTTGCCACAATTAAGTGCCACGGCATTAAGCCTTATATTTTTTTCTACTGGAAAATCAAACTGGGCTGCATACTCTGGATTTGTCTTCATGGCAGTGTATACAGACAGCATGTGCGCCCCTGCTGAGTCTCCCACTGCAAATACATTTTGGGTGTCAAAGCCATAGAGCTGGGCATTTTCCCATATCCATCCAAATACCAGATTGGTATCCTCTATGCCTGCCGGATATTTGTGCTCCGGTGCCAGACGGTAGGTGAAATTAACCACCGCAAAGCCCCTCTGGGCAAGGCTCATGCAGTACCACTGGTATACATCCTTGTCACCATATATCCAGCCGCCTCCATGGACGCTGACTATCACAGGCAGTGCGCCATCCTCACCCTTTGGTCTGTACACATCCAGCACCTGTGCCTTTTTTGCCCCGTAATGGATATTGTCAAACCTCTTTATATCTGAAGGAGTGGTAAGACCCTCGTCTCTTTTTCTGTCACTCTTTCTGCATCCTCTTCTATACGAAAAACTCATTAACGACATCGTTTCTCCACCTTCTCTCCACCTACATATATTAATGCGTAATTTTATCTGTTATTTATACATTAAAAACATACTTATCCATACGGTCAAAGGCTTCCACAACCCTGTCCTTTGGAAGTGCCAGATTCATTCTCAGATGGCAGGCTCCGTGGAACATTCTGCCATCCTGAACTGCTACGCCCACATCCCAGCATGCTTTTTCCACATCCTCTATGGTTTTGCCATGAGTTTTGCACCAGTCCGTGCAGTCCACAAAAAGCATATAGGTGCCCTCTGGTTTTGCGCAGCTGACTCCCTCAAAGTTTTTCTCGATATAGTCGCAGGCATAATCCACATTTTCTGTCAGGACAGCCTTAAGCTCGTCCGTCCACTCATAGCCCTCTTTTTTGTAGGCACCAATCAGAGCATACATTGACAGCACATTCATCTCATTGTAATGGCACAGAGAGGATTCTTTTTCCATTCTCTCCCTAATCCATGAATTGTATACAATATGATAGCTTCCTATGAGTCCTGCCAGGTTAAAGGTCTTTGATGGGGCATACATTGCCACGGTTCTGTTTCTGGCATCATCTGACACCGACTGGGTTGGTATGTGCTTGTTGTCCGCTAAGATGATATCAGACCAGATTTCATCTGATACCACAAACACATCATGCTTCCTGAAAAGCTCCATGGCTTTCTCAAGCTCCCATCTCTCCCACACTCTGCCGCACGGATTGTGTGGTGAGCACATGATAGCTGCGTGGATTTTGTTTTCCACGATTTTTCGCTCCATATCCTCAAAATCCATTCGCCAGACGCCCTCATCATCAAGGGTCAGGTCGCTATGCACTATATTATAGCCATTGTTTTTAAGGCTCATTGTAAAACCGATATAGGTCGGTCTGTGTACCAGCACATTGTCTCCATTTGAGCAGAATACTCTGAGGGCGCTTAACACACCGCCTATTACTCCGTTTTCGTAGCCTATGTGTTCTTTGCTAAGTCCTGTGACATTGTTTCTGGTCTCATGCCACTTGATGATTGAGTCGAAGTACTCCTCTCTTGGCTCGAAATAGCCAAAGGCTGGGTGCTTGATACGCTCTGTCATGGCTTCCTGTATGGTTGGTACTACTGGAAAATTCATGTCGGCTACCCACATTGGGATAGGGTCAAACCCCTCCTTTGGGGCACCTGGGGCGAAGCCGCCCTCCTGTCCCAGCATGTCTACGGCGATTGCGTCGTGACCTTTTCTTTCTATATGGGATGTAAAATCGTATTTCATTTTGGGGTCCTCTCTTGTTTTCGTTTGATATAATTTTGCTGCGCTTATTATGTGCATTCGTGCTTTGCTTTTTACGTATGATATAATTTCGCTGCGCTTATTATATCATACTCTCCGCTTCTTTTGGTTTTATTTTGTGTGTTTATGTTTGCTACCCCGACGTGCAAACCCGGGAAACTTTTAGTTTCCCGGGTTGTACGGGCATTCGCCCTATCCAAAACAAGAGACAAAAAG
Source organism: Senegalimassilia sp. (assembly GCA_963659315.1). Classification (GTDB taxonomy): domain Bacteria; phylum Bacillota; class Clostridia; order Lachnospirales; family Lachnospiraceae; genus Roseburia. Next base: position 4,172 of record CAVKUD010000041.1, read on the forward strand.
CCTCTTGTGCAAGCACATCGGCTATTTGTCTCTCCTTTTGGGCACGTCTCATTGCCTACGCGCATATTTTTGTTTCGTCGCCATGCCACCTCTCAGGTGTCTCTCACTCTTATTTATCGCAAGTACCTTTCTCACTCCATCCGCCAGCTCTGCATCTATGGCTGGTAGTCTCTCCTCATCCGTCAAATCCTTATGCACCGTTGACTTGCTGATACCAAATGCCTTTGCAGCCTGGCGCACTGTTGCCTTGTTTTCGATTATGTACTGAGCCACTTCTATAGCTCTCTGTTCAATATAAGTTTTCACAAAAATATCCCCTGCATTTTCCGTTTGTACAGTCTATGCAGGGGATATCATTTTATTCTACTATACTTCTGTTGATATGAAACTTCCCACCAACCGAAAATGCCACCATCAGCTTCTCTGGATGCCTGGCAGCTTCAAAACCTTTCGATAATCGAATGGCATACAGTTGTTTTGCAGAACAAAATATGAACTGCACCGAGGTTCCATAATCCCCGAAACGATTATACCTGCAAACCTTGTAAGCACTATCCTCGATTAAGTCTCGGTGCTGCCTTCATATTTTTTCTGCAAAATACACTGTATGCCAGAAGATTAGCACAATTTTAGCTGCTGCCAGGCTTTCAAAAACTGCAACGGCATTTCCGATTGGCGGGAAGTTACCTTACTCTACAGAAGTAACCTTATAATCCTGTGCCTCCACAGCATCCTTAAGCACCTCATCTGCCACATCACTTGCCAGTGTCACAACAGCTGTTCCAGCCTCATGGCTCACTACTGCCTCTGTCACACCATCGATTGCCTCAAGAGTCTTCTTTACTCTTGCCTCACAGTGTCCACACATCATGCCTTCAATTTTCATTGTCTTTGTCATTTCTTTTATCTCCTCTCTCTTTACCTGTTTTATTTTTTTATCGTGCTTAGTCTCATATAACTTGAATAAGTTGAGACGAAGCGCATTGGTAACTACACAAAAGCTTGATAAGCTCATGGCTGCTGCGCCAAACATTGGGTTCAGCTTCCAGCCCAGCAGGGAAATGTATACGCCTGCTGCAAGTGGTATTCCTATTACATTATAGAAGAATGCCCAGAACAGATTCTCATGGATATTTTTAAGTGTCTGACGGCTCAGTCTGATTGCCGCTGGCACATCAAGCAGCCTGCTCTTCATCAGGACTACATCTGCTGCATCAATCGCCACATCTGTTCCTGCGCCGATTGCAATTCCTGTGTCTGCCCGTGTCAGGGCTGGCGCATCATTGATTCCATCACCGACCATTGCCACCTTACCCTGCTTCTGCAGTCTTCTGACTACGCTTTCCTTGCCATCTGGCAGCACTCCTGCTATTACCTCGTCCACGCCTGCCTGGGCTCCGATTGCCTTTGCAGTCTTTTCGTTATCGCCTGTCAGCATGACCACATGTATGCCCATGCCCTTTAACTGGCTTATTGCCTCACGGCTGTCCTCCTTAATGGTATCTGCCACTGCTATGATTCCAAGGAGCCTGCCATCTGCTTCAAAAAACATAGGTGTCTTGCCCTGGTCTGCAAGCTTCTCTGACTGTGCTCTGGTCTCCTCGGACACTGCTGCAAACTGCATGATATATTTTATATTTCCTCCATGCATGGTCTGTCCGTCCACTTTTGCACTGAGTCCATTTCCTGGCATTGCCGCAAAATCCACAGCGTCTTTAAGCTTGATTTGAAGCTCCTTTGCCCTCTCATTTACAGCCTTTGCCAGTGGATGCTCACTCTTTGCCTCAAGGCTTGCGGCAAGTCTTAGGAGTTCATCCTCTGTAGTGCCATTTTCTGGGAAAATATCTGTCACAACTGGTGCTCCGTTTGTTATAGTTCCAGTCTTATCCAGGGCTACAATCTGTGTCCTGCCTGCAATCTCAAGCGAGCTTGCTGTCTTAAACAGGATTCCGTGCTTAGCACCCATTCCGTTTCCTACCATTATGGCAACCGGGGTTGCAAGTCCCAGAGCGCATGGGCAGCTTATTACCAGCACTGATATACCTCTGGCAAGGGCAAAGCCTATTGTCTGTCCCACAAGCAGCCATACTATGATAGTCACCACTGCAATCGTGATTACAGCTGGCACAAATATTCCAGACACCTTATCAGCTATTTTTGCAATAGGGGCCTTGGTAGCTGCTGCGTCACTCACCATCTGTATTATCTGGGCAAGTGTGGTGTCCTCTCCGACTCTTGTGGCTTTACACTTGATATAGCCTGACTGGTTGGTGGTTGCCGCACTGACCTTGTCCCCAGCTACCTTGTCAACCGGGATGCTCTCACCTGTCAGTGCTGCCTCGTTTACTGCACTGTTTCCTTCTATTATAATGCCATCCACAGGAATATTTTCTCCTGGTCTGACCACAAATATATCGCCTATTCCAACCTCTTCGATTGGCACCTCCACCTCTTCGTTTTTGTCATTTAGCACTACCGCTGTCTTTGGTGCCAGCTTCATAAGGCTTTTTAAGGCATCTGTGGTCTTTCCCTTTGAGTGGGCTTCAAGCATTTTTCCAACTGTAATCAGAGTCAGTATCATGGCTGCCGACTCAAAGTAGAACTCGTGCATGTATGACATTACCAGATCTGCATCGCCCTTTACCTGGGCATCTGTCATGGCAAAAAGTGCATACACGCTATACAAAAATGATGCTCCTGCGCCAAGGGCTACCAGGGTATCCATGTTTGGTGCTCCGTGAATCAGGCTCTTAAATCCGCTGATGAAAAACTTCTGGTTTATAACCATTACTGCAACTGTGAGCAGCAGCTGTACCAGTCCCATAGCCACATGGTTTCCGTCAAAGAATGCAGGCAGCGGCCATCCCCACATCATATGTCCCATTGAAAAATACATGAGCACAAGCAGGAAAACCACTGACACGATAAGCCTCTTTTTAAGCTTTGGTGTCTCCTTATCCTTTAGGGCTTCCTCTGCTTCCCTGTACATGTCAGAACTGCCATGGGCGCTGTTTCCCTGTCCTGTAGCTGCCCCCGATTTGGCACCAGACTTTTTCTGGGCGCCGTAGCCTGCATTTTCAACTGCACTTATTATGTCCTCAGCACTTGCGCTTCCCTCCACTCCCATGGAGTTAGTCAGGAGGCTCACTGAGCATGATGTAACGCCTGGTACCGCTGAGACAGCCTTCTCAACCCTGGCACTACAGGCAGCACAGCTCATACCTGTAACTGTGTATTGTTCCATATAAATCACCTACCTCATTAATTTTCCAAGTGTTGTCACAAGCTCATCAATGACCTCATCATTGCCATTTCTGATGTCATCAGCGACACAGGTTCTGATATGGTTAGCCAGCAGCACTTTGTTAAAGCTGTTAAGCGCCGCATTAGCCGCAGACACCTGAATCATAATGTCAGGGCAGTAGCAGTCCTCGTCTAACATCCTCTTGATACCTCTGATCTGTCCCTCGATTCTGTTTAGCCTGTTGACCAGATCCTTGTATTCCTTTTCGCTTCTGTCTTTTTTCTTGCCAGAGCAGCAACAACAATTATTTTCTTCCATGTTTATCTCCTGATAGTGTTCGTCTCTCCTAATCGTACCCCATGGGGGTATCTCTACGATTGGCATTATATACCCTTATGGGGTATATTGCAAGAACTTTTTTATATTTGAGCCTGAAAATTCTCATACTGCTCATAGAGTAATCCCGCAAGCTCCTCCACCGGTTCCTTCTCCCCACTGGTAAGCCAGTCATAGACAACCGCCCGTATTCCTGCCATGAAAAAGACCATATTAAACTGTACCCTGTAGCTTTCCCTTATTCCATTTGCTTTCAGATACTGATTCATTAACTCCTGTGACAGCCGGGAATTACTTTCCGTCTCAAAATACGCCTTATAAAACAGCCTGTTTTTCTGAATATAATTCAGATACAGTTTAAAGCTCTCCCCCGATATTTTGTCCTCAGATGCAAAAATTAATGCTATGTATGCAGATTTTTCATGTTCTATCTGCATAATCAAATCATTTATATCATCATAATGGGCATAAAAGGACGGTCTTGAGATTTCTGCCAGCCCGCAGATGTCACTCACCGATATTTTGTCAAGGGTCTTTTTTCCTAGCAAGTCCATAAAAGCCTGCTGTATTTTCTGCTTTGTATAAGCCGAGCGGGAATTGCCTGATACATTCATTATCTTTACACTCCTTTATTTTTTGTAGTGTTTATCCTGCCTGCATTGTACTATAATCTGATTAAATTAACAAATGTAAAGATAATGGAGGTTTAACATGAAAGCAGCATTGTATCAAGGTCAGGAAAAAATAGAAATAAGCACCCTGCCAGACCCTGTCTGCACAGATGACGGCGTGATTCTGGAAAACATATATACCAGCATATGCGGAACTGACGTGGCAGTATACAAACACGGTACCGGACTGGGGCACCGCATCACTATAGGCGGTGAATTCGGTCATGAGGTGGTTTGCAGGATAAAGGAAAAGGGGAAAAATGTAACCGGTCTGTCCGTGGGTGACAGGGTATACCCATATCCCCGCCTTGTAACGGGTGACAAGAGCAGGGCTGGCACCATTGGCGGTTTTTCAGAGTATATCAAATCGCCTGTCACCAGAAATGGTGTGGAGGTCTATAAATTGAGCGATAAAATATCCGACAGGACTGCTGTGCTGATTGAGCCTTTCACTGTGGGATGCCGTGCGGCAAGAAGGTCTTTTCCAAGGCAGGGAGAAAATGCTCTTGTTTTTGGGGCTGGTACCATTGGAATAGGAGCAGCCATTGCCTTAAAACATTTTGGCTGTGACAAGGTCATGATATGCGATTACTCTGATTTCAGATTAGAGATTGCAAGGGGACTGGGCTTTGAAGTGTGCAATAACAGTAGAGAGGACTTAAACCAGAAAGCACAGACCTATTTCGGTCAGGGCTATGGCTATAAGGGGCAGACTTCAACTGCCGACATCTATATAGACGCTGCCGGCTCGGATTCCATCCTCGATTATTATCAGGACAATGGCAAGGTGGATTCCCGTCTGGTCATGGTCGCCGTGGGAACAAATGAAAGAAATATAAATATACTCGGCATGACTTTCGGACAGCTTGCAATCATCGGCAGTGGCGGATATATGCCAGAGGATGTGCAGGATGTCCTCACAATCATGGAAAGTGGAAAATGGGATATTGAGAGCATTATCACTCACGAATATCCCTTTGAAAAACTGGAAGAAGCCATACAGATGGCTGGAAATACTGATGAGGCACTTAATGTTATCATTAGATATTAACTGTAGTTATCAAGCCCTTCCCGATTCGTCCTCTCAATCAAATCCCTAAGCTCTCTGGCAGACATTCTGAGTGCCCCAAGACTCATGACTGTCTGCTGCTCCAAAGCATCATTTGTGGCAACAGTCACCTTATACTTATCCCTGATGTCATGCACCCGCCTCTCGATAAAGGCATCCGCAGTCTCATCCTGCCTGGTGTAAAAGACATCTATTCCGTTAAAGCTCTCCTGCTTTCCCGCATTGCCCTTGACCTTGTAGGCATCGAATACAAGAATCAGCTTACAGCCCTTGTAGCCCTGATAATTTGCCAGAATATCCTTAAGCGCATCCCTTGCCGAATCTATATTTACCTTAGACAAGGAATTCAAGTCCTCCCATGCAAAAATGATATTGTAGCCATCCACTATCAGGTACTCCTCCTGCGGTCCTCTGGCTGGATAGATTGGATTGCCGTGCTTATCGTGCTTGACTGTACGAGGCTTTCCCGACAGACCCTCATATTGCTTTGAAGCACTCTTCCATTTCTTGCGCTCCTGCTCCTCCATATCATTTTTGCTCATGCCAAACTCTCTTGCATACACATCCGCAAGCTCTGCGTCCAGCTCCACCGATGTCATTCCTGCCACATCCTGAGACCAGCTTGTCCTGCGGCTTATGCCAGCCAGCGTGTCAGCGTCCTGGGAGCTGAAGGCTCTGGAATTTTCCCTGAGGGTGGTTTCTGATGAGTCGCCTGTGTATACATATGGCAGGTGCATATAGTTTTCCACCTGATCCCATGGCACGATAAAACCAGAGCCATGGGCGCAGAATACCGAGCCTGTAGGATTTTTTAAATCCGCCTCGCTGTCGTAGCCCCTCTCAGCTATGACCTCCTCTGGATTGTGGCACTCATCATAACCTGACAAATCAAGGGTCAGACTGCCCAGCCCCTGAGAGTATGCCATGACCTCGCTGACATAATCCTGCATGGTAGACACTGGTGCCTGCCCTGTGATTCTTGCCATATCACGGCTTCCGCTGGTGTAAAACTCAGGTGACTCGACCCTTGCAGCCCTCTGCTCCAAATCTGTAAGCGCCCTGCCCACATGCTCCATAGGAATCTCTAATATAAAATCATAATAAGGCTCAAGCAGTATGCACTCACCCCTTTTCAGGGCGTTGCGGATTGCCCTGTAGGTAGCCTGTCTGAAATCACCGCCCTCAGTATGCTTGATGTGCGCCCTGCCTGATAAAATCGTAATCTTTACATCAGTCAGGGCACTTCCTGTAAGCACACCTCTGTGCTCCCGCTCCTCTATATGGGTGGCTATAAGCCTCTGCCAGTTCTTATCCAGTATGTCCTCACTGCACACAGAGCTTACTGTGACACCGCTGCCCTTTTCCTGTGGCTCTATTAACAGATGCACCTCTGCATAGTGGCGCAGGGGTTCAAAATGTCCCACACCCTCCACAGGCTTTGCCACAGTCTCCTTGTATACAATGCTTCCCGGTCCAAAGGTTACTACCACACCAAATCTGTCCTTTATGAGTCTGGTCAAAACCTCCATCTGCACCTGCCCCATGAGCTGTATGTGAATCTCCCTGTGTTCCTCGTTCCAGACCACATAGAGTGACGGATCCTCCTCCTCGATAAGCTTCATATTCTTTAAAAACTCCGCAGGATTTACCTCCTTTGGCAGTATGAGCTGGTAGTTTAGCACAGGTTCAAGGATTGCCATATTATCCTCTCCCAGATTGCCAAATGCCTGACCCGGATAGGTGCTGCTAAGTCCTGTAACTGTCACAATCTCTCCAGCCCTGGCAGTGTCACAGGTCACATATTTTTCTCCTGAATACTTCCTTATCTGGTCTACCTTTTCAACCAAATCGCTGTACTCCAGCTTGTCCCTGACAGCTATACCCCCTCCGAGTATCTTCATGTAGGTAAGTCTCACGCCTCTGTCGTCTCTTCCTATTTTGTAGACCCTTGCGGCAAATTCAGATGGATAGCTTTTTTCTACAGCATAGTCCCTGATACCAGATAGCAGCTCGTCCACTCCTATGAGCTTAAGGGCTGAGCCGAAAAAGCATGGGAAGACCTTACGGTCACAGATGGCTTTTCTGACAGAATCTTTGCTTAGGCTGGCATTTTCCATGTACTCATTGAGCAAGGCTTCGTCGCACATGGCAAGCTCTTCGCAGATGTTTTCGTCTTCAATTTCACCCGAATACAATTTGACACATCCATCACTCAGCTCGGTCTTTAGTTCCGCAAGCACAGCCTTCTCATCCGTACCATCCATATCCATCTTATTCACAAAGATAAATGTAGGTATATTATAATGGCGCAAAAGTCTCCACAGAGTCCTGGTATGCCCCTGCACTCCATCCGTTCCACTTATGACCAGCAGGGCATAGTCCAGCACCTGCAGGGTACGCTCCATCTCAGCGGAAAAATCCACATGCCCCGGTGTGTCAAGGAGAGTTATATTTATATCCTCAGTCTCAATCCTCGCCTGCTTGGAAAAGATTGTGATTCCTCTCTCCCTCTCCTGGTCGTCATTGTCCAGATAGGCGTCCTGATGATCCACCCTGCCCAGATTTCTGATTTGTCCTGTTTTATATAATAAAGCCTCTGATAGAGTAGTTTTTCCTGCATCTACATGGGCTAAAATTCCAATTACCACCTTTATATTCTCCCATCCTTTTATTTAAGCCTTGCCTGTCTTTTGACCTTTGTATCATATTATATAGATTTGACAAACGTTTTCCAATAGTTTATATTATGTTAGATTTTTAATTGTTAGAATTCTAACTAAGGAGGCTATTATGCAGGAAACATTCCACTATCTTTTGATGGCAGACCATCTGATGGTTCAGAAGGCTCTGATAGCAAGTGTCAGAGATACAGACCTGACTTCAGGCCAGCCCAAGGTACTTGATTATCTGCTCCACCATGACGGAGCCATTCAAAAAGAAATTGCCATATTCTGCCACATAGAGCCTGCATCCCTTACTGTCATATTAAATGGCATGGAAAACAAGGGCTATATTCATCGCATGAATACTGACAGCAACAGGCGGTCTCTTCACGTATACCTCACAGAGCTGGGGAAAAAATACGCCAATCGGCTGAATCTTGAATTTGCAGAGATTGAGGAAAAAGCCTTAGCTGGCTTCACCGAGGCAGAGGTCTTACAGTTTAACGATTTTCTCAGTCGTGTGTACGAAAATATGGCAACAAATCCAAAGAAAGAAGGCACTAATAAATGAAAAACTTAAAAGTAAGAATTCCTATGTATTTTATAGGCTTATTCGTCATGACCATAGGTATCGCCCTGTCCGTAAAATCAAACCTGGGCGTATCGCCGGTCAGCTCAATCCCTTACACCATAACCTGTGTCTGGGGTATCGAGATGGGAAAGGCAACCATCCTTTTTCACATTGTGCTGGTTTTAATCCAGCTTGTTTTACTCCGTAAAAAATTCAAGCCGATACAGCTGTTACAGGTTGTAATCGGCATCGTATTTGGTTACTTTACCACCTTTTGCAACTATATGGTGTCATTTTTACCTACACCTGAAAATCTGGGTATCCGTATCGCAATGGTACTGGCAAGCACTGTATTTGTCGCAATGGGTATCTTTTTGTATCTGCCTGCAAACCTCATCCCCCTCGCCGGAGAGGGCTGTATGCAGGCGGTTTCATCTGTCACAGATATTGAGTTTTCAAAGGTCAAGATTGGCTTTGACTGCACCATGGTTCTGATATCAGCGGTCACCTGTCTGAGCCTGCTGCACACTCTGGGAAGTGTAGGAGCTGGAACTATCATCGCCGCAGTCCTTGTGGGTACACTGGTGGGTATCTTCAACAAGGCATTCGGCAGGCAGCGTGACAAACTGCTCGGCAGGACAGAGGAAACTGACAGTGCTGTTGCAGAAGAGAATGGCTCTAATTATGTAATTACTATCTCCCGTGAGTTCGGCAGCGGCGGCCGTGAAATCGGAAAGCTTTTGGCAGAGGAGCTGGGCTTCCATTATTATGACTCAGAGCTAATCAGACTTGCAGCAGAAAAGAGTGGTTACACACCAGAGTTCGTAGAGCAGAATGAGCAGACTATCAAAAATCCTGTGCTTCACGATTTCTTTGCCTGGTACGCTGGTCCATTGGAGCAGGAAGAATTGCCAAAGGCAGACCAGCTCTTTAAGATGGAGGCTTCTCTCATCCGTGAGCTTGCCCAAAAGGATTCCTGCATTATCGTAGGCAGACTGGCAAACTACATATTAAAGGATATGCCTGCCGCCTACCATGTTTTTATCAGCGCTGACAGGGAGGCTGAGGCAGCCAGAGTTTCAGACCGTGACCACGTTTCCCTGAAAGCCGCAGCTGCCAAGGTAGAAAAGGTAAACCACGAGCGAGCTGTTCACTGTAAGCATTTTACTAAGACAGACTGGGGCAATGTGAAAAACTATGACCTCTGCATCAAGTCCGATGACTTCGGCGTGGCAGACACAGCCCAGATTATTGGAAAGCTCTTCCAGAAAAAGATGGGACTTAACTGATTTGGAATAAATCCTCTGGCATATTTTTCTTCCATGCAATATAATAAAGTGGCAGTGCATTAACTGCATTTCCATATTCAGGAGGACAAAATGAATAAAAAAGAAGTACTTGAATTAAAGAAGAGATTTAAAAAGGATCAGGCTACCTTCACCCGCCTTGTGGGCTGTTATGTAGACTGCAACCGTGAAAAAATATGCAAATTTGGCGGCAAATTTCTGACTCTTGAGGAGGAGGAATATTACAAATACTTAGAGATTGCCAACAAGGTCTTATCGGGAACTCTGGGCAACAACCTCTTAAACCTCTCCTTCCCTATCGAGGAGGAACAGGTAGGAGGACGCCAGCAGATTCTCATGGCTCTCCGTGATACTGATTTGGAGGACGAGACTCTCCTCGATACATATTACGATCTGGTGATTGACACATATGATGAGCCGGGAAACTACCTGATTCTCTTATATCTGGACAGCTATGATGTAATGACCCGTACCAACGACAATATCAATGTGGACGAATCTGAGGAGGTCTACAAATACCTCATGTGTGCAATCTGCCCTGTATCTCTCTCAAAGCCAGGACTTGGCTATCTGGAATCAGAGAAACGTATCGGACCTCGTATCCGTGACTGGGTTGTTGGTGTGCCTGCAACAGGCTTCCTCTTCCCTGCCTTTAACGACAGAAGCACAGATATTCACTCCACACTTTTCTACACAAGAAATACCAAGGAGCCACATTCTGAGTTTATGACAAACGGACTGGGCTGCGGTGTGGAGCGTACTGCTACAGAGCAGAAGATGGCATTTCACTCTATCGTGAGAAATGTCCTGGGAGCAGAGGACGACAGCACTGATGATGTGATGCTTGACATCCAGCAGAATCTAAGCGATATGGCAGATGAATATGCTGAGTGCCACGATACAGAGGAAGACCCATTTATCCTCGACAAAGACGTAATGTCTAAGGTCTTAAACGAGAGCAATGTATCTGAGGAAAAGATAAACAGGATTGAAAAATCCATAGATGAGGCCTTCGGCGAGAAGCTTCCTATGGCGGAAAATGTAATCGACAGCAAAGCTCTTGTGGCTAATGAGCTGCGTGTTGAGAAGCTGGCTCTTGAGGATCAGGTGGGTGAGCTTACCTTACAGCTCAACGAAAAAAACACTGAGCTTGAGGAAAAGACGACAAAGCTTCTGGAGAAGCAGGAGGAGATTGACAGCTACGTGGCTGAGACCAAGACATATGATGTGGTGCTCCGTGTGAAGCCTGAGAAGGCGGCACAGATTAAGTCCCAGATTATCAATGGGGAGAAATGCCTTGTCATTCCTATGAAGGAGAACGAGAATGCCACCATCAATGGGGTGAACACATCCGTATAATCTGCATGCCTTGCAGGGGCAGGCTTTATACATGCTTTTATGAATAAATGACGTCAGGACTGGATTGGCTCTGGCGCCATTTATTCTCGAAATTATACATGAAGCCTGCCCCTGCAAGCATACAGAATAGCAGATGCTTCTACCAGCTGAGCACCTCGTATCCGTCCTCGGTGACAAGCACCATAATTTCCCACTGGGCAGATGGAAGTCCATCCTCAGTGTAAACCTCCCAGTCATTGTCGGAATCCACATAGATGTCCACCTTGCCCATATTGACCATAGGCTCAATGGTAAAAATCATACCAGGAGCCATAACCATGTCTGTGCCCCTCTTTGTGTTGTAGCTTACCCATGGTTCCTCATGGAACTCAAGTCCCACACCATGTCCGCCAATTTCACGGACAACTGTATATCCGTTCTCATAAGCATGGTCGTGAACAGCCTGACCCATATCGCCCAGGAAGCCCCATGGCTTAACCTCTTTAAGACCAAGCTCTACACATTCCTTTGTGACATCTACCAGCTTCTTCTTCTCTGGACTTACATTTCCGATACAGAACATTCTGGAAGAATCTGAGAAAAATCCATTTAAAATTGTGGAACAGTCTACGTTTATGATGTCGCCATCCTTTAGGATTACATCCTTTGATGGGAAGCCATGGCAGACCTGTTCATTTACAGATGTACATACGCTGTATGGGTATCCCTCATAGTTAAGTGGTGCAGGGATGCCGCCCATGTCTGTAGTCATTTCATATACGATTTTGTCAATCTCTGCTGTGTTCATTCCCTCATGGATGTTTTTCTCTATGTAATCAAGCACAGCTACATTTATCTTGGCACTCTCCTTGATTGCAAGTATCTGGTCTGGTGTCTTTATAATGCTGTGTGGGGGAATCTTGTGATGCTCTGCTGCAAGCTTTGCTAATCTGTCATCAAAGCTCGCATGACATGTTTTATATTTTCTTCCACTTCCACACCAGCATGGATCATTTCTACCTATTTTAACTGACATTTTTCTACCTTCTATTTCTTTTATTTTCTAATATTTTTAATGGTCTAAGACCACGTTTCCAAATTTCACACGGTCCCATATGGTATCATTTACCTTATATTCATGATTATTCTCAAGAAGCTTCTTATATGCGTCCCCAGAAAAATCATAGCTTTCTGTCTCTTCTCCCTGCATTCTGGCATACAGCTCCTGGTACTTCTGCGCCAGAGCTGCCTTCTCCATGGAATTACATATGTCCTCCTCAGTGACTCCCAGCCTTTCAAGACCATCATAGTCTGCCAGATCGTACAGGAAATCGGTCTCATTGTTTTTAATATACTCATAATCCGAGTCTGTCAGCTCAACGTCCGCATCCTGTGCCAGCTTATAAAATATCTGGTCATGTACCGCCATCTGCATGGCCGCATTTTTTGAGGCAACCTTTATGAATTTTCCATCCACATGCAGGTTCCAATACTTATTAGTGTCCTCTGGATTGTATACCACAGCCTGCTTCTCTACCTCAAGCTCCTCATAGGCTGCATAAAAAGCCATATCCCGCAAAGTCAGGTCTTCGCCATCAACCGTTACAGCTGTTTCATCAAGACTTGTTGGATAATCAAGTGCCTGGGTCAGCCTGCCCCTCTGGATAGACATATAGCCTGTGATAATTACCATTATACCTAAGAATATGGTCACTATATATTTTCTTGGATTCTGGACTGTTGCTCCTGCTTTTTTCAAAATATCCATGGTTTCTCCCATCTACTGGCAGAGCTTTGCAACCACCTGATTGATGACCTTTCCGTCTGCCTTTCCCTTAAGTTCTGGCATAACAGTCTTCATGATCTGTCCCTTATTCTTAGTGGCAATAACATCTGCAAACTTCTCTTTAAGTACCTTTTCAACCTCTTCCTCAGACATCATGCTTGGTGCATACTCTGCAAAAATTGCATATCTTGCCTTGTACTCCTCAAGCAGGTCTGTTCTTGACTCTGGGCAGCTGTCAATCTGTTCCTTGACTGTTTTCATTTCCTTGAGGATAACCCTGTTTACCATATCCTCCGGGATGTTATCCCTGCAGCCCTCATCTATTCCGACCTTTTTCACAGCTGATACAAGGGATGATATTGCATCCTTTCTAGGCTTATCCTTTGCTTTCATTGCTGCTATCATGTCTTTTTGTAATTGCTCTAACTGCATTTTGTTTTCCTGGTATATTGTAATTGACTCATCTAGTGGTCACTTACAAATATACA
>CAVKUD010000042.1:0-17504 GCA_963659315.1 Senegalimassilia sp.
ATGAGGGGGATATTCTCAAGTTTCCTGGGGATTGTTTATTGAAATATAATATTTGTTGAATTTTCCTGTGTCTTATCCTCTGATAAGCTGCCTTCCGCTGCTTCTGTTTCTTCAACAGACGCAGCCTCCACCTCCTTTGTTTTAAGTAGAAAACCGTCCTTGTGGTCTAAAATCACATAGCAATAATCATCATTGCTTGTGATGACATTTATATCAATATTTTCCTTGGTATATACACATTTATTTTCATTGACATAATAGATATCTACACTTTTACTCAATGTATAAGCTTTGCCATCTGGTTTCAGGGAATTCATATCATATCCTGTGCCTGTTCGGTCTACTCCTTCTAATAGATAAAAAGAAGTATATTCTGTATACACAGGCTCTGTCTCTTCCTGGGGTTCTTTAACACTTTTTGTTTCTTCACTCTCTGTCTCTTTACTTTCTGTCATGGCAGCAGCTTTTGTCGTGCTATTTTCAGTAGTTTTTCCACATCCAGGCATTGATAAGCAGACGGATAACATCAGCACTGGCAATAATATATTTTTCCTTTTCATAATATAACACCAACATCAAACAGGCTGGTTCCATAAGCTTTTGCTTAAGAGACCAGCCCGCTTAATGCCTTTCTCTAATTTTTAGTTTTGACTGTTTTTGTAATCTTCCTTTAACTGGTCTAAATCCAGAGCATCTTTGTAGTAAACTGTATATTCAATGTTTGTATCGTCTTCGCTTGTAAACTCAATATAGTAAGTACTCCAATTTAAAATATTATCAGTGCCGTCCTCTGGATAGTATAACTGGTTTTGAGCCACTTCCGCATATGCGGTGTTATCCTTAGCTACTGTTACAGTAACAGAGCCTTCCATATCAGATGGCTTTGTGTCTAAAATGGTGTGTTCCACTACTGAACTCATAAGGCTATTTTCGATAGCTTCTCTCACCATTTCTTTGGTGACACTGCCTTCTTCACTTGGCAAATCTTTTCCTGAAACATATAAGTAATCATAGTCAGTTCCACTTACTGGATTCTTAAAACGATACACACTTGTATTAATTCCATGCTGAGTAAGTGTAAGTGTTACACCTTCTTTGATATTTCCCACAAAATATCCATCAGATGAATATACTGGAACTTTAGAAGTTGTAGTGATTTCCTTTGCTTCATCTTCAAACTCCATTTTAGAAAAATCACATTCTGGAATTGTGCTTGAATCATCAAACTCAATGATGTCATTTCCTAAATCATCAGTTGCTTCACTTTCCTCTGCCACTTCCACAGTGTCATCCTGCACTGCCGGTGTCTCCTCTACCGCAGTCTTTTTCTCACTGGCAGTCTCTGTTCCACAGCCTGTAAGTGCTGTAACTGACATTGCCACAGTCAAAGCAAGTGTTAAAAATAATGTTTTCTTTTTCATAAATTTTCCTCCATCGTATATATTTTTTATTTTAGTCATCTTAATTTACGTTGTTTCCTGATTTTTCTTATCTGCCCTATCCTGAAGTAAAAAGCTTATAACCTCACAGGCTATTCCAAGTGCTCCTATTCCCAGTAATATAACAAGTCCTTCGCCTTCTTTTGCCTTTTGGGCAATCCTCACATTTTTGTCGGTCTCATCAATCAGGTTTTCAAAGTTGTTAAAGATTATCTGTGTATCTAACTGGATATCCCTGTTGGATTCTCCTCCATATAAGAAGTCCTGTATACCATACAAGAGATAATCCATTTCAATTTCTTTTGATTTTTTAGCTTCAAATATGACCTGCATAGGCTCACAGGTGAATAGCTGAATTGTCTTAAAAAAATCAATCCAGAACAGTTCAGGAACCTCATCGCTTAATAACTGCTTGGTTTCATCCTGTATTCTCCACACCTCCTGCTTATCCTTGTCATATAGTCTAACATGGTCTTCATTTTTGGCTTCCAACACAGTCTGTACCTCTGCTGGATACTTGTATATTGATTCCCACACTGCATTCCAGTCCAGTTCTTTCAGACCGCTTTCTTTTTTTATGGTCTCAAAATCAGCCATTGCCTTTTTCTCGGTATATAGCTTTCGGATTCCAAAGCCTATTGCATCTACAATACCCATCTTTTTTCCCTTCCTTTGTTTTCATAAAGCTTACTGTCATTCATATTACATAGTCAACATATTACACATAAGCCTTTTGTCCTATTATAACCATTAACAAGACTATGTGCAAGTATTACCTGTATAATATTTTACATCTATAACATTTAAACATTATCATTATCTAACCCTTGTAATTAGTAACTTATTTTCAATATTTTACACTCGCTTTAAAATAATATTGTAAATTATTGCACATATTTTCTATAAGGAGGGGATTTGACATGATAAGCTATGAGCCATTTTGGGCTACCATGGAAGAGAAGGGCTTTACATCCTACCAGCTCATCTATTACTGGCAGATATCCAGCAACACTCTCAGGAGAATGAGACACAATGAAGCCATCAGCTCAAACACACTGAATGAGCTATGCCTGATACTTGATTGTTCAGTGGAGGATATTATAAGATTTGAAGCATCTGAGGAAGAACTCAAAGACCTTACTGACCGCAAAAATGATATTGCAGAAAGAAAAAGCAAACACAAAAAAAATAAGCCTTAGACATCTCCCAGAGATTGTCTAAGGCTTATTATATTAATACTAAAGCAGTTCTTTTAATATTTTATTTACAATGGCAGGATTAGCCTTTCCCTTAGTAGCCCTCATGGTCTGACCAACCAGGAAAGCGAGTGCCTTTTCCTTACCGCTTCTGTAGTCTGCAACAGACTGTGGATTAGCATCCAGTATGCCCTGAATTGTGGCTTTAAGCTCGCCCTCATCATTCATGCTCTTTAAGCCATTGTCCTCCACATATTTTTCTGGGTCTATATCATCATCAAATATTTTTTCAAATACATCCTTTGCCACACTGGAGTTGATGGTGCCTGCATCCACAAGCTCTATGAGCTTTGCGAGGTTAACAGGTGAAAAGCTTATGTCCTCTGGATCCATATCCTTTTCCTTTAAGAGACGCATGGTCTCTCCCATCAGCCAGTTTGATACCTTCTTTGGCTTATTGCAGATTTTGGCTGCTGCCTCAAATACATCTGCCATATGCTTTGACTCGGTGAGGATTTTGGCATCATACTCTGGTATGTCGTATTCCTTCTCATATCGTGCAAGTCTCTGGGGTCTAAGCTCTGGCTGTTTTTTCCTAATCTCTGCTATCCACTCATCTGATACCACGATTGGCACCAGGTCTGGCTCTGGGAAATAACGATAATCCTGCGCATCCTCCTTGGAACGCATGGCATGTGATGATTCCTTGTTGTCATCCCATCTACGGGTCTCCTGCACTACCTTTCTTCCCATCTCAAGAAGCTCTATCTGTCTCTCCCTCTCTCCCTCGATGGCATGGGCGATTGCCTTAAATGAGTTTAGGTTTTTCATCTCAGTACGGGTTCCAAATTTTGCTGAACCCACCTCTCTGACTGAGATATTGACATCGGCACGCATAGAGCCTTCGTTTAGCTTGCAATCTGATGCTCCCAGATACTGGATAGTCTGGCGGAGAGTCTCAAGATAGGCTATTACCTCCTCTGCTGACCGCATATCAGGCTCTGATACTATCTCGATAAGGGGCACTCCTGAACGGTTGTAGTCTACGATTGACACATCCTCCCACTCATCATGTACCAGCTTTCCTGCATCCTCCTCCATGTGAATCTCATGGATTCTCACATTTTTCTTACCACTAGCTGTCTCTATCTCCACATGACCATTTCTACAAATTGGCAGATAGAGCTGTGATATCTGGTAGTTCTGTGGATTGTCAGGGTAAAAATAGTTTTTCCTGTCAAATTTGCTGTACTGTGTAATTGTGCAGTTTGTGGCAAGGCCTACAGCTACTGCATACTCTACCACCTGCCTGTTTAATACTGGAAGCGAGCCTGGCTGTCCTGTACACACAGGACATGTGTGTGTGTTTGGCGCTCCTCCGAATTCTGTAGAACAGGCACAAAAGATTTTGGTTTTTGTCGCTAACTCTACGTGAACCTCAAGTCCAATGACTGTCTCATAGTTTTTCATATCTTATGCCCCTCCTACTGTACATCTGCTGCTTCTGCAAGCTTACTTCTCTTATATCCATAGGTCTGCTCAAAGCTGTATGCCGCACGAATGATATTTTTCTCCTTGAAGCAGTCACCTATGAGCTGTAATCCGATTGGAAGCCCCTTGCTGTCTATGCCGCATGGAAGGGATATTCCTGGAAGCCCTGCCAGGTTTACCGATATAGTATAAATATCTCCAAGGTACATCTGGATTGGGTCGCTTAAGCTTGCTCCAAGCTTTGGCGCTGTGGTAGGAGCTGCTGGTCCAAGGATTACATCATATTTTGCAAATGCCTGGTCAAAGGCTTTCTTTATCAGTGCCTTTACCCTGAGTGCCTTTAGATAATATGCGTCATAATATCCTGATGAAAGCACAAAGGAGCCAAGCATGATTCTCCTCTTCACCTCTGGTCCAAAGCCCTCTGAGCGGGATTTCTTGTACATGTTATGCAAATCTGTGTACTCTGCTGTGCGGTAGCCGTATTTGACACCATCAAATCTGGCAAGGTTTGAGCTTGCCTCTGCACAGGCGATTACATAGTAGGCAGGAATTGCGTACTCTACTAAGCCCAGGTCAAACTCCTCTACGATAGCACCCTTCTCTTCAAGCACCTTTGCTGCATTTAGCACAGCTTCCTTTACCTCTGGGTCAAGTCCATCTCCAAAATAATCTCTTGGTATTCCGATTTTCATTCCCTTTACATCATCCACCAGGGCTTCTGTAAATTTCAAATCATCCCTCTTTACGGATGTGGAATCCTTTTCATCATAGGACGATATAGTCTCAAGAATTGCTGCGCAGTCTGTGACATCCTTTGCAACTGGTCCAATCTGGTCTAAGGATGAACCGTAAGCAATCAGTCCATATCTTGATACTGTGCCGTAGGTAGGCTTTATGCCTGTCACTCCACAAAATGAGCTTGGCTGTCTGATTGAACCGCCGGTATCTGAACCAAGGGCGTATGTCACTTCCTCTGCTGCAACTGCTGCACAGCTTCCACCTGACGAACCTCCTGGTACATGGTCTGTGTTCCATGGATTTCTGGTCACTCCATATGCAGAGGTCTCTGTGGTGCTTCCCATGGCAAACTCATCCATGTTGGTTTTACCTATGATAACTGCCCCTGCCTCCTCAAGCCTTTTCACAGCCTCTGCTGTGTAGGTTGGCATAAAGTTATACAGTATCTTTGATGAGCAGGTGGTCTTTATCCCCTCTGTACACATGTTGTCCTTGATTGCAACAGGCACTCCTGCCAGGGCTCCTGTGAGCTTTCCAGCATTGATTGCCTCCTGTACTTCCTCTGCTCTTTTTAATATAGCTGCCTCATCAACCACTGTGACAAAGCTGTTTATTTTATCCTCTTTTGCTTTCACTGCATCTATTGCCGCCTGGGCAGCCTCGACTACAGTCACTTCTTTTGCTTTTATTTTCCTGCCGAGTTCCACGGCAGTTAAAGACATCAAATCCATTTTACTCCTCCTCGCCGTTATTCTCCGATTGTCTTAGGCACCTTAAATCCACCATCCTTCTTAACTGGTGCATTCAAGAGGGTTGCCTCACTTCCATCACCGTTTGTCACAATATCCTCTCTGAATACATTTGTGACTGGGAACACATGGCTCATTGGCTCAATTCCTGTAGTATCAAGCTCGTCAAGCTTATCAATATAGTCAAGCATGTCTGCCATATCCTTTTTGGCAGCCTGGGCTTCCTCCTCTGACAGCTCAAGCTTTGCCAGAATTCCCACATACTCCATGGTCTCGTCAGAGATGACATTTCTCATCACGCCATCCTCTCCCATGACCTTGGTGGCAACTGCTGCCTGGGTCTCCTCCTCTGGCAGCTCGTCAGCTTCATCAAGAGCCTTGCTTCTGATTTTTGCATAGACTGCTATGTCGCATATTCCCTGATTATTTCTGTCTGCGGCTCTTAATGTGCCCTCATACTCCATTCCTGCGGATAGCATAGCCTTACCAGAGTTAGGATTAGCTATATCATGTCTGGCTGAAACTCTTCCTGCGCCAACCTCCACGATAAAAAATCTGATTATCTCCTTTAGCGCCTCTGTGGTGTAGCCCTTGTTCCAGAATTCTTTGCCGATACAATAGCCAAGCTCAACCGCTTCTATATCATCATTCACACGAACTGCTGAGATTGTGCCGATAGGCTGCTCCAAATCATTAAGCTCTATAGCCCACTGGTAAAAATCCTTCTCCTCGTAATGGGATATCCAGTCTGTAAGGATTTTTTCTGTAACTTCCAGGCTTTCATGCGCCTGCCAGGTGAGGTATTTTGTCACCTCCGGGTCACTTGCCCAGTTGTAAAACATATTTTCTGCATCTTCTATTTCAAATCTTCTGAGAGTCAGGCGGTCTGTTGCCAGCTCTCTCGTACCTAAATGATTCATATTTAACGACCTTTCTGAATTAATACACGCTCAAGCTTCTATGGCTCAAGTCTGCTCAAATCTCTTGGGAAAAGTGTTGCTTCCCTGACATTGTCCTCACCAATCAGCTGCATTGTAAGTCTCTCAAGTCCGATGCCCAGACCTCCGTGAGGCGGCATGCCGTATTTAAAGGCTGACAGGTAATGCTCCATGCCCTCTGTCTCCATGCCTCTCTTTTCAATCTTGGCAAGCAGCTTATTGTAATCATGGATTCGCTGACCACCTGTTGTAATCTCAAGCCCCTTAAAGAGCAGGTCAAAGCTTAAAGTATAAGTCTCATCCTCTGGGTCATCCATGGCATAAAATGGTCTCTTCTTTGATGGATAGTGAGTAACAAAAACAAAATCACTGCCATACTCTTCCTTAAAATACTTTCCAATCAGAAGCTCCTCCTCTGGCTCTAAGTCAAATGGATTTCTGAACTGTCTGTCGTATTTTTCTGATACCCTCTGCTTTGCCTCGTCAAATCTGACTCTTGGAATTTTGCTCACATCTGGAAGCTCAATCTTTAGGATGTCAAGTTCCTTGGCGTAGCTTGCCTTTAAAAGCTCCATTGTGTACTGCAAAAATCCAGTTTCCATCGCCATGATGTCCTCAAAACCATCAATATATCCCATCTCAAAATCGAGGGATGTGTATTCATTTAAGTGTCTCTTTGTATTATGCTTCTCAGCCCTGAACACAGGAGCAGTCTCAAACACCCTGTCGAAAACGCCGACCATCATCTGCTTGTAAAACTGTGGACTCTGCTGCAAAATTGCTGGTCTGTGAAAGTACTCAAGCTTAAAGAGATTGGCTCCACCCTCTGCCGATTTTGCCCCAAGCTTTGGTGTGTGAATCTCTGTAAAACCGTTGTCATAGAGAAAGTCTCTGAAGCCTCTTGTGATTCCCTCCTGAATTCTGAACACAGCCCTCTCTCTTGGGTTTCTTAAGGCAACAGCCCTGTTATTAAGCTTTGCCTCAAGGGAGGTGTTGAGCTTCCACTTGTTAATCTGAAGCGGCATCGGCTCTGCTGGCTCTGATAGGATTTCTACTGTGTCAAGCCTGAGTTCAAAGCCGTTTGGTGCTCTGTCATCTGCCTTGTAGGTTCCATCCACTTCTACAGTGTCACCCTCCTTCAAATCATCAATGTCAAACTGTGATTTGCCTTCCTCGTATACACACTGGACCAGTCCTTCTGCTTTTCTTAGAACAATAAATGCAACCTCTCCCATATCACGGATTGTATGAATTGCTCCACGAACCTTGATGTTTCTGCCCTCATAATCTCCTGCCAATATTTGAGAGATGCTCAGGGCTTCCTTTTTTTCTACTCCTGTTAAAAATTCCATGTCTTGTGCTCCTTTTTGTTTTTTAAGCGGGACGAAATGAATTCTAAATACAAAAAGCCCCGAAGCAAATTAATGCTCCGGGGCGAAAATTCAATATTCCGCGGTACCACCCGCTTTGAAAATGAAATATATATGGGATATATCTCACTCTCCACTCTTATCCGTAACGTGGACTGACGTACTGACCTACCTGCACATGCGCTCAACCAGTCTGCTCCAGAGTGTTCCCTTAATCTCCTCTTCCAAACAGCGCTCTCAGTCGGTGACGCTGTATTCCTGTCGACGTCTGAAGATTAGAGTCTCCTTCAATGCATTTAAAAGTTTTAACTTTTATAGTTTACTGTTATAGCACACTAAATATTCGGTTTCAATACTAAAATTCAAATACTTAATAAAATAAACATAATTAGTTTTTATTGCTATTATAACCTGACACAGGACTTATATGAGTTTAAGCTGCTCCATCGCCCTGCGCAGACCATCCTCCCTGATGTCATCAGCTACCATGTCTGCTGCTTCCTTGGCGCAGTCCTGGGCATTTCCCATAGCCACACCGATTCCTGCAAAATGCAGCATGTCTATGTCGTTTGCTCCATCACCAAAGGCTATTGTGTCCTCTCTTGTAACCTTAAGCGCATCCAGCACCTTCTGCATGCCGGTTGCCTTGTTAGTGCGCTTCAAGGTAATCTCTCCGCTGTATGGGTCAGGCTCCTTAAAGCTGCTAGGTGTGATTTCAAGCTGGTCATCAAGCATCTTCTCAAGCTCTGGTATGGTATATGGGCATTTGCAGTATATAATACTCTCCATGTCGGCATATTTTTGTGCGTAGCCTGCCACATCATCATCTACCACGAGCTTTGAAAGAGTAGGGTTGTCCTCCAGCTTATTACTGCCTATCTGGGCTGCGAAGATATCTAAAAAGGTCTTGCCCCAGCCTGTCGTGGTAACGCTTGCTGCCTTGTTCTGTATCAGCATGGCTGTGCCTGAATATGCAATTTTCTCAAAGGTGTCCTCTATAAGCTTTTCCCCGAAAACATCATGAAAGATTGTCTCTCCCTGATATTCCACATAGCCTCCTGCTGCCGCTACTATTCCGTCAAAGCCGAAGTCTAAGAGATAGTCATATATCTGGTTTAAGCTTCTGCCTGTGCAGAGGAATATTTTGTGCCCCTTTGAGCGGGCGGCGTGCAGGGCTTCCATGGTGGATGGGGACATTTTGCCGTCAAAGCCTACCAGGGTGCCGTCTATGTCAAAAAATAGGATTTTGGTCATGTTGCATTCCTTTCTGAAAAATATTGGGGGGCGTGACCGAGGGGTGTCTGGCAGGCATGTGTCCTCCCGACACGCTTTCGCTCGGGTCGAAACGTAGCAGTACTAAATTCGTGGCGCTGCCACTCATTAAGTGCTGACGTTTCTTTACGGTCGGTAGGGCACATGCCTGCCAGACGCCCCTCGGTCACGCTTCTCAATTTTCTACGTTTGTGTTTGTTACAATCTAATTATCTGTTATGTTATTAATTATTTTAATATTATGTGTGTGTTAAAAATACTATTTCTTTGTAATCGAAATGTAAAACAGTTACATTTGTTTTATGTCTCTATAACAGTTTCTCGATATCCGTGAGGACATCAATTCTTGCGTAAAGCATCTGGCTTATCTCTGCATCAGGCTCAGTCTGGTCTGGCACCATGACCGCTTTACAGCCTGCGGCGTAGGCGCTCTTTATGCCGTTTGGTGAGTCCTCCACTGCGATTGCCTCTTCTGGTGCTATGCCAAGCTCTTTGCAGGCATATGTGTATATGTCTGGCGATGGCTTACCTTCTTTTACCATGTGGGCTGATATGAGCTTATTGAAATAGCCCTCTAAACCGATTCGCTTTACATACCGTCTGGTGCGTTCCAGGTCATTGGCTGTGGCGATGGCTGTGATATAGCCATGCTCCCTGAGGTAGGTAAGGATTTCCACACAACCTGGCTTTAGCTCTATGCCATCCTTTAAGGATTCCTCCATAAGCTGCTTGCGGTATTCACGCACTGCCTCATAATCAAAGTCCTCCCCATACCATTTCTTAAAGGTCTGGACTGAAAATGGCTTGCCCAGTGAACGCAGATAAAGTGCCTGCTCATCAGACATGTCGTAGCCGAAATGCCTGACTGCCTTTGGCCAGTTGATTCTGTAATATTTTTCTGTGTCTATGAGGGTTCCATCCAGATCAAATATGACCGCTTTTATTTTACCCATACTTGTACTCTCCCTGTATTTCACATTTTATGTAGTGCATTTACACTAACACTTATCTCAAGATTTTGCCTTCCTGTCTGTGTCCTTTGAATTGCTCTCCAGCGCCGATGCTCTCTTGACTGCTCCTGCACCGAATTTGCCCTTGATTGAGTCCATGGCTTTATCAAGCCTCTCCAGCTTCTCATAGTCTGTGTTATCAAACAGGCTCAACTGCCTGCCTCCATCTGCACTTGCTACCTTTGTCGATACTCCAAGCAGCCTGATTGGAGTACCATCCCATTTCTCTGTAAAGAGCTTACATGCCTGCTCATATATCTCCTGGGTGATGTTGGTTGCAGAGTACAAGGAGCATTGATGGGATGCCTTGGTCAGGTCATTGTACTTTATCTGCACAGTCACTGTGTCCGCCTTCATACCATCGTTTCTGAGCCTTTCGCCTACCTTATCCGACAATCTCAGCAAAATAGATTTGGCAGTGTCCTCATCTGTCACATCAAAGGGCAGGGTCGTTGAATTGCCATAGCCCTTGTTATCCGCTCTCACTGGCTCCACTGGCGAATCATCCAGTCCATTTGCATATCTCCAGAGGACGTCTCCATGCTTTTTAAGCACATTGGATATAAGCTCCCTGTCTGATTTTGCCAGGTCTCCTATCGTAAAAATTCCCAGCTTATTGAGCCTTGCCACTGCTGCCTTTCCTGCGAAAAAAAGCTCTCCCACTGGAAGAGGCCACATCTTTTGCTCTATCTCTTCTGGGAAAAGGGTGTGAACCATGTCTGGTTTCCTAAAGTCACTCGCCATCTTGGCAAGCACCTTATTTGAAGAAACTCCCACATTTACTGTAAAACCGAGTTCATCTTTCACCTGATTTCTAATCCTGTTTGCAGCCTCCACTGGTTCTCCAAACAGTCTTGTAGTGCCTGTCATATCCACAAATGCCTCATCCACGGAAAACTGCTCGATGGTGTCCGAATACTGGCGCAGTATGCCTATAAAAGCCCTGGAATAGCTGCGATACAGATCATGTCTGGGTGGTACAAGGACAAGGTCAGGGCATTTGCGCAGGGCATCCACAACTGGCTCTGCTGTAGTTATATTGTATTTTTTTGCAGGTATTGACTTAGCCAGAATGATGCCATGCCTAGTGGCAATGTCACCGCCCACGGCAGAAGGGATTTGGCGCAAATCCACCTCCTCACCGTTTTTCAGGCGCTCAACTGCCTCCCATGAAAGAAATGCACTATTAACATCAATGTGAAAAATAACTCTGTCTCTCATATTACTCTTCTGAATTCATAAAACGATCCCATTCCTCGCTGTCTCCGTCTGCGGTCACAACAAGGTTGTATGTGTGTTCATCTGTTCCATCTATAACAAAAATATACTCGTTATCGCTTGATTTTTCTATTACAAAGGCATATCCATCAAGAAAATAATTCATAGTCTCAATGTAATCTGCCTCCTCGATAGCTACATCCTCATCCTCTCTCATCAGATTGCCATCCGCATCATAGGTCTTATAGCCCTCTTTTACAAGGCTTAAAATCTCAGCGTTCTGAAGCTTCAGCACAAGTCCATTAGTCCTCATGGTTCGGATGTCTCTGTTCTTGGAATTCTCAGAAAGAATCTTCACATCATCAAGAACAATTGTGAAAACTCCACCGCTATACTTGACATCAGATACATGCACCTCTGAAAAAATGAAATTGTCAAATTCGTTAATTGTTGTGTAATTCATATGTTTTCCTCTTAATACCTTATTATTTATACTCTTTACTGCTTTTATCCTTTGTGCGCTGCGCTTGGCATCACACCTGATATAATACTAATCTATGATTTTATATGCGGGTTGTCCACTTAGAGCAGTCCCACACATCAGTTGCCAGCCCCTCATAAAATTCTGGCTCGTGACACACCATGAGAATACTGCCCTTGTACGCCTTAAGAGCACGCTTTAGCTCGTCCTTGGCATCTACGTCCAGATGGTTTGTCGGCTCATCAAGAAGCAGGATATTGGTCTCCCTGTTTATAAGCTTGCATAAACGTACCTTTGCCTGCTCTCCACCGGAAAGGACTCTCACCAGACTCTCAATATGCTTTGTGGTAAGACCACACTTTGCCAGGGCGCTTCTCACGTCATACTGGGAAAATGAAGGAAACTCTGACCAGATTTCCTCTATACAGGTAGTTGAAACCGACTGGTCCATCTCCTGCTCAAAGTAACCGATTTCCAGATAATCTCCAAGCTCCACAGTACCCTCAAGTGATGGAATCAGGCCTAGAATACTCTTTAAAAGAGTGGTTTTTCCAATACCATTTGCACCAGTCAAAACCACCTTCTGCCCTCTCTCCATCTCCAGATTAAGGGCTGATGAAAGCGGATCATTTTTGTCATAGCCTATCACAAGTCCCTCAGTCTTAAAAATGTAACGGCTTGGAGTACGTGCCTCCTTGAAGTTAAACTCAGGCTTTGGCTTTTCCCTGTCAAGCTCTATGATGTCCATATTATCAAGCTTTTTCTGGCGGGACATAGCCATATTTCTGGTGGCAACACGGGCTTTATTTCTGGCAACAAAATCCTTAAGCTCCGCAATCTCCTTCTGCTGCTTGTTGTAGGCAGCCTCAAGCTGGGCCTTTTTCATCTCATAAACTTCCATGAACTTGTCATAATCGCCCACATAACGGTTGAGCTGACGGTTGTCCATGTGATAAATCAGATTAACTACGCTGTTCAAAAATGGCACATCATGTGAAATCAGAATAAAGGCATTCTCATAATCATTGAGATAGCGCTTAAGCCACTCGATATGCTCTACATCCAGGTAGTTGGTCGGCTCGTCCAAAAGCAGGATGTCTGGCTTTTCAAGCAAAAGCTTTGCCATAAGCACCTTGGTTCTCTGACCACCACTTAAGTCTGTGACATCCTTATCCAAGCCCAAATCAAGAAGTCCAAGTGCTCTCGCTACCTCTTCCACCTTGGAATCAATCATATAAAAATCATGCATGGTGAGCAAATCCTGAATAGTACCAGCCTCTGCCATCATATCATCCATTTCCTCTGGAGCTGCCTCTCCCAGCTTCTCGTAAATCTCATTCATCTGAGCTTCCATATCAAAGAGAAAATCAAATGCTGATTTAAGAACCGAGCCAATGGTCATGCCCTTTTCAAGAGCTGTGTGCTGATCCAGATAGCCAACACGGACGTTTTTTGCCCACTCAATTTTACCCTCATCTGGCTGGAGTTTGCCTGTGATGATATTCATAAAGGTGGATTTACCCTCTCCGTTTGCTCCTATTAATCCAATGTGCTCACCCTTCAAAAGCCTGAAGGACACATCCTCAAAAATAGCACGGTCACCGAAACCGTGGTTTAAATGCTCTACGTTTAAAATACTCATATGTTCCTCATTATAATCCGCATACATATATATGCTCTCACGTATACAGCACAACAGCCGCAAGCAGCTTATCATGCCATAAAATATTATAGTTACACCGCATATATGCCCATATGCGAAAATACCATGACATTGTAACAAAATCCCTGGATTTTCTCAAGATTTTAAAATTAATTCCTTATGTACTGAATGTCAGGCTTCACCAGTAAACTTCACAATTCTCATAGTGTGGTGCATGGCTTCAAGAACTCTTCCAAACAAATCATTGGTTTTGATGCGGATGCTGCTGGTGTTGATACATGGGTGACAGCCCACATACTCACCCTTAAGCACATCCTCGTCCACCAGTAACTGAACAGCGTTCATATTATCATTTATAAGCCCCATGATACTTACAGAGCCTGGGGTGATATCAAGGTATTTCTCCATATCCTCTGGTGAAGCAAATGACAACCTGGCACTGCCTATCTGGTGTGAAAGCTCCTTGGTCTTAAAGGTTTTGTCTCCTGGCAGCATAAGCAGATAAAAGCTGGTCTTCTGCCTGTTGCATAAAAAGAGGTTCTTGCATATTGTAGCCTGCAAGGTCTTGTCAATCTCAGCGCACACCTCCATGGTGGTCGCCTCGTCGTGGTCTACCCTCTGATAGGAGATGTTCAGATTATCTAAAAAATCATAGGTGCGTATTTCTTTTGGTAAACGTCCTGTTTCGTCTGTGGGTCTTCCATTTTGTAATTCCATAGGTGTTTTCCTTCTTTTATTATTTTGACTGCTTTTGTGCTAACACTTTTTGCCTGTCTGTTTCTGCAATAATATAATTTAATAATATGATTTTAATACTTCAATAAGCCCTGGGCTTCAAGGTAATGAAGAAAGCCATCACAGCCCTCTACCACATCATCATAGGTCTCATCAAAGTTCCCTGTGTACCACGGATCTGCTATATCCCTGTCTGAACCCGCAAAGCTTAAAAGCTTGTACACCTTACCGTCTGGGTCATTATTTAACATCCTGTTCAGATTTCGTATATTAGCAGAATCCATACCTATAATATAATCAAAGCTGTCATAATCTGCCATACTGATTTGCTTTGCCCTGTGTGGAACTAAGGGGATTCCCACCTGTTTCAGTTTGTTTACTGTGCCCCAGTGGGGAGGGTTTCCGATTTCCTCTCGGCTGGTTGCGAAGCTGTCTATGGTGAACTGATTTCCTATGCCCAGAGCCTTTACCTTGTGGGTGAATACGCTCTCGCAAAGGGTTGAGCGGCAGATGTTGCCATGGCAGCAGAAGGCTACTCTTATCATGTTTTTTCTCCTCTAATACCAATATTCTAAAATCTTATTCTTTATAATATCTTATTTTCTTTATAACATTCAAAAATGTAATTCGGATTTTCATAATAAACACTGCTATTATAGTCATCTATCTTTGAACTGATAAATGACCTATATACTTCTATCAGTGCATCAACAGTTTCTATTTTTTCATCAGCTGCGACCATTTTTATAAGGCGTTTGTACACCTTTCCTATATCCCAATGTGATGGCACTGCATAACCACAATCAGATAAATTATCAAATTCTCCCATGTGAATATTTGCCTCATCAATAAAATAATCACTAACACTGTCGATATTATCGCAATGATATACATCAGCAAGCTCATAAATTTTGCTAATCCTAGTCTTTCCGAGTTTGTTCACTACATCAGCACGAATATTTTTCGTTTTCCGAGAAATGTATTCGATTAGACTGCATGTAAAAAATAAATCATTATCTTTTTTATTTTCTCTTTCCTGCCCAGCCATTATCGTACCTCCTCAAAACCTCTATAATTCAAACATTTTAATGCCTCATCCGTGCAGAAAACAATCTGATGTGTTGGATATTTAAATTTTGCTAATACCCAGAACTGTTCTCTGGTAATAGTTCCATCTATATAGTCAGATACATAATTATAAATCTGGTCATCAGCCATAGCCCCAATTACAATATCATAGTCATGCGGCTGTCCATTTCTGCATGCTACAATGAAATCAAGCCACTCCTCTGTCATCTCTTTAAATTCCAAAATTTTAAGTTCAGAAAATATCTTCACATCATATATTGATACAATTTTTGTATTGTAACGCCTTGCCCATCTTTGTGCCTGTTCTTTTATAATTGTACAATAAAAGCCTGTTCCGAAGTCCTTTGTGTTCTTGCTGGCTCTTATCTCTGGCTTTTCAACTGCTTTATATCCTCCATGATACACTGTCATCAATGCCATTTTCTTTACCTCTTTTTAAATCTAACTTCGCCATTTCTATTCATAATCACTTAATTGGATTATACATATCAACTTCGTCAAATTCAATTTCAATTTCGTCATTTGCATCAAAATGACGAAATTAAAGCCCCCTCTCTCTTATCAACTCATTAATCTCCTCACACTCAATCTTCTCTTTCCTCACAAGCACGTATGTTATCACGCCCATTGTCAGCAAAAACTCTCCCGATATAACCATCATATTTCTCACGGTAAAGTCATACCATTTTAGTGCCAATCCCCCGGCAATTATCAAAATATACATAGCCACATACTCCCCTGCCCAAAATACTATATAGCTTTTAAATCTGATTTTTCCTACCAGATTCCATATAATATATGCTGCCACCACCACGCCAAACAGTTCCAGCACATACATATTGCCAATAGAAAACCTTACATTTATTAAGCTGTAAATCAATAAAACTATTGTAAAATCTATTGCCACATATTGAAAATCCTTAATTATTTTTTTCATGTCTACACTCTCCTTATCTTTTCCTTAAGCTCTGCTATGTAGCTCCTTGAAATAATCACATGCTCTCCATTTATAAGCTCTCCATCCATGCGGTGATTTGGGAATGGTGCTACGGATTTAAGCTTACTTACATTTAACAGCATGGATTTACTTATTCTGGTAAATGCGGTGTCTTTAAGCCCTGATTCAATCTGCAAAAGGCTTTTTTTAAGCTCGTAGGTTTCCTTTTCTGTGGCTGCAAAACATATATTATCCACCGTTTCAATATAAAAAATATCGTTTATCCTTATGTTGTAGTCCCTGCCGTCATGCCTGCAGGATATGCTTTCGTCATATTGGAGAATATGCTTCGCCAGCTTGTCAATCTCCGAATTTTTGCTTTTGCAGTTAATCACCACCTCAGTCTCAGCTATATTATTCTTTTCAAAAATGCTCAGCTTCATCTCTACCTCCATCTTGTATTTGGATCCATGAATCAAGAATATACATAGCTCTCACTTTTTACAATAGTTAAGCCTGCTTTCTGCCATTTTATGCTGACAAGATGCCTTAAGGCACTCCTCTAAAATAAAATTGCTCCAAATCCAGTAATGGGGCGTGATTTAAAAAATCACACCCCAACACTTGACTTAGAGCCACTCTTAATATTCAATTCTAAAATAATCCAGATATGCTTTATATCTATCCTGCGCTGTCAGACAAGTGTCAGTCAGGTAACCTTTTTCATTGTCCCATTCTTTCAAGCCTCGATAATAAAACATTTTCAAATTATCCTCGATAATAAATGGAACAATATTGTATTTCAGGCATTCCTTGAACATAATCAAGCGCCCCACACGACCATTGCCATCCTGAAATGGATGGATACGTTCAAACTTCACATGAAAATCCAGAATATCATTTAAGGTCTTTTCTTCCTTCTTGTTATACTCCGACAACAATTTTTTCATACTATCTGCAACCTTTTCCGGAAGTACAGTCTCCATACCACCAACTTCATTTGGCATTTTCTTGTAATCACCGACAGCAAACCAATCCTTTCTGGAATCACTGGTACCATTTTTCAAAATCAGATGCAGCTCCTTGATAAATTTTTCCGTCAATGTGGACTTTGCGTGTTCAATAATCATATCAATACACCGAAAATGGTTTGCCGTTTCAATCACATCATCTAC
>CAVKUD010000043.1:0-17176 GCA_963659315.1 Senegalimassilia sp.
CCATCATCAAGAGGGAAGCCCTCTATATCAGATTTCTGTGGGAAATTCATCTGCAGACCATGCTCATCTGCCTTGGGACCTCCCAGCAGAAAATCCTTTTTTCCAAAGAGAGACAAAGTGTCTCTCATCGTCTCTATACATTTTGCGGCATCAAGCACGCCTGCCTCTATCATGTCTTTCTCGTTCAAATACAAAAAGTCTATGTTTGGATAATCCATTTTTTCCCTCCTCCCCTATTTCTTTAACTTAGTCCACATCTCATCATAGATTGCCAGTGTATCTGTATCCAGATAGCTTACAAACTCTCCACTTGCTATAACCTCTGATGGCACATTTTTTGCCTCATTATTTACATAGTCATCTCCCATCAGCTCAAGTGCTGCCTTGTTAGGACACAGATACGGGAAATCCTCTATGTTCATCTTTGCTGCGTCTGCTGACAGCATATAGTTGATGAATTCCATTGCTCCATCATAGTTTTTTGCACCCTTTGGAATAGCCCAGTTGTCAAGAAATACATAGGCTCCTTCAGTTGGGTATACTATCTGGATATCCGGATTTTCGTCCATTGCAAGAGCTGCCTCTGCTGACCACACCATTCCTACAGTACAGTCTCCTGAAATCAGGGCTGATTTTGGGGAATCTGAGTCGTATAGCTTTACGTTGTCCTTAAGTGTCAGGAGCTTCTCTTCTACTGTTGCCAGGGTATCAGGGTCGGTCTCATTCATTGACAAACCCATTGAACGTTCTGTCATTCCAATTACTGCCCTGTAGTCATCCAGCACAACAAGCTGTCCTGCAAGGGATGAGTCAAACAAGTCAGCATATGATGTAATTTCCTTGTCCACCTTGGCTGTATTTACTGCGATACAGGCTACACCACCCTCATATGGCACGCTGTATACATTGCCTGGGTCGTAGCTTTCGTCCAGATATGTGTCATCAATATTTGACAAATTTGTAAGCTTATCCTTATCTAAGGCTTCCAGTTTATCCTGGGCGATTAAGTACTCGACTGCATAATCTGATGGCAGAATAACATCATATGTACCTTCTGATTCTGATTTAAGCTTTGCCAGCAAATCCTCATTTGATGAATAGGTTGATACATTTACCTTGATTCCTGTGTCTTTTTCAAATGCCTCAATCGCTGCATCTGATACATATTCAGTCCAGACAAATACATTGATTTCTCCATTTTTGCCTGTGTCACCTGAGCTGCCACAGCCTGTGAACATTGAGCATATCATTGTTCCTGCCATTACCACGCTTAATAATCTTTTTTTCATAACAATTCCTCCTGTCTATCAACTATTTGTTTCCATTTACTTTTGTTCGGCGATAGCGCACATATTAATAACTAAAACTAATCTATCAGCATTTCTTCTTAAACAAGTCTCCCTGCGTCAGCACTACAAACAGTATTGTGCCCACAAGTATGAGTGTTGACAGGGCATTTACATCCGGTGCCACACCACTCTTTACGCTCTCCATGACCTTCAGTGGGTACGTCTTTGTCTGTCCATATACGAAGTAGCTTATGATCACATCATCTATCGACAGCGTGAATGCAAGCAGTGCTCCTCCTAATATTCCCGGTGCAAGCACTGGAAGTGTTACCTCAAAAAATGTCACCAGCCTGTTGGCTCCCAAATCCATGCTGGCTTCCTCGATTGAGCTGTCATAGCCGGCAAGTCGTGCCCTGACATTGAATATTACAAAAGGTATGCAAAATGTCACATGAGCAAGTATCAGTGTGAGCATACCACGTGGTATATTTACCTTTGCAAATATTGTGAGCAGCGATATACCAAGCACTATCTCTGGTATGACCACAGGTATGTAAAGCAATCCGTCGATTAAGGCTTTTCCCTTAAATTTGTATCTGTACATACCTATGGCTCCAAGTGTGCCTATAATAGTCGCAAGCAGGGTACTCACAATGGCTATAATCATTGTGTTTCCAAATGCTTCCAAAAGTGATGTATTGTCCCAGAGCTTTATATACCAGTCAAAGGTAAAGCCCTTCCAGCTCATGTAGGGTTTTGTGGTGGTGGCATTAAAGGAATTAACCACAATCACCGATATGGGCAAAAATAAAAACAGATACACCAGAGTACAAAATACTATGCTTAGCCTTTTATTTCTTTTTGCTTTCTTTTCTCTCTTCATCTAAGCACCTCCTACACTCCAAGGGATTCCATATCTCCGCCCAGCTTCTGATATATCTTTACCAGAATGAGGGTTATTACTATAAGGATTATTGACAATGCAGCTCCCAGCGGCCAGTTATTGCCACTCTGGAACTGTCTCTCTATAAGGTTGCCAATTACATCCGAATTTCCTCCACCTAAAATATCTGACACGAAGAAATATCCAAGACATGGTATAAATACCATAAGGCTTCCTGAGAAAATACCACTGGATGTAAGCGGCAGAATCACTTCAAAAAAGGTGCTTACCGGTCTGGCTCCCAAATCCGATGAAGCTTCAAGCAATGAACCATCCAGTTTCTCAATTGCTGTATACAGAGGTAAAATCATAAATGGAATCAGGCAGTAAACCATACCAAGTATTGTAGTTCCCTGTTTGTATAAAAAATCTACAGGCTGGCTCACCAGTCCGATTTTCATAAGCAAGCCGTTTAACCAGCCACTGCTGCCCAGAAAATTTCTCCATCCATATATCCTGATAAGTGAATTTGTCCAAAATGGAATGATAACCAGCATATAAAGTATTTTTTTCTTTCTGCTCTTTGTCCTTGCTATTATGTAAGAAAATGGATAGCCCACCAGTATACAGATAATTGTCGTAATAAGGGCGATTGCTATGGACTGGGCATATATTTTCAAATAATCTGCATTTGCAAGTCTCACATAATTCTGTAGCGTAAACTTGAATGTCACATTGTAAAACTCATCAATAGAACAAAAGCTCATTACTGCTACATATATTAAGGGAACCGCTATAAGCAGCACCATTATAAGTGTAACCGGTCCTACTGTTATGAGTGCAGGCAGGGTGTTTGCCCTGAACTCGTGCTTTGTTTTCTTATGTTCCATAAAGCACCTCCTAAGCCAGCTTGATGTTATTCAACGCCTCAAATATATAATGGCTTTCATTGTGAATCAGTACTGCATCCTCCACCTTCCAATATGGATAACATTTGCTTCCAATCGGGGGCAGGTCTTGTCCTGCAAGTCTCTCTATTTTAAGCTCATTTCCATTTGGAAGAGATACGATACACTTGAGCACTGAACCTACATATATGTAATCCTTTACCTGTGCCTCAAGCTCAAAGCCCTCAACCGGGCTTGCAGCAAATTTCATCTTCTCCGGTCTCACAGATATAGTGGCATATTCCAGCAATGAAAAATCTTCCGGACATTTTACCGATACAGCTCCATTTTCCAGAGTCATGGTTGCTACGCCATCCTCAATCCTTGTGATACAGCCATCATATATATTTGTCTCTCCGATAAATGTAGCCACAAATTTTGTTGCCGGATGCTCATATATCTCTGTCGGACTTGCAAGCTGGTCAATTATTCCGTCATGCATGACCGCTATTCTGTCACTCATGGTGAGGGCTTCCTCCTGGTCATGTGTGACATAGATAAATGTGATATTGAGCTTTTTTTGCAATCGCTTGAGTTCAAGCTGCATCTGCTTTCTAAGCTTTAAGTCAAGTGCTCCCAGCGGTTCATCTAAAAGTAATACCCTCGGCCTGTTTATAAGGGCTCTGGCAATTGCTACCCTCTGCTTCTGACCACCTGACAACTGGGACGGATATCTTTTTTCAAATCCACTTAGCTGAACCATTTCCATCATCTCAGTGACTCTTTCCTTAATTTCTGCCTTTGGCACCTTCTTCATTTTTAATCCGTAGGCTATGTTGTCATATATGGTCTTGTGTGGAAAAAGTGCGTAGGATTGAAAGACTGTGTTGACATTTCTCTCAAATGGCTCCTTTTCTTCAACTCTCTCGCCTTCGACCATTATGGTTCCGCTTGTCGGCTCCTCAAAGCCTGCAATCATTCTGAGTGTTGTGGTCTTTCCACATCCGGAAGAACCAAGAAGTGTCAAAAACTCTCCCTCTTCTATTGAAAGGTTCAAATCCTTAACTACATGATTGCTCCCATATATTTTGTTTACGCCTTCTATCTCAACTATCTTTCCCATGGGATCACCTCTTTGTCCTTAAAGTGCTTTTGTGCCTCTCTCACCAGTCCTGATTCTGATTGCATCCTCTATATTTCTGATAAAGATTTTGCCATCACCTACATGACCAGTCACACAGGTCTCACGAACCTTTTCTATTACAGGTTCCACATCCTTATCCTCGATTACTACCTCAACCCTTACCTTGGGCAGCAGGTTAATTGTAGTCTTAAAGCCTCTGATTTCATTTACTGCCTCTTCTGTATCAGAGCTTATTCCTTTTTGTGTTCCACAGCCCATCACTGTTGACAATGTCATGCCTCCGCAGTTTATGTCATCTAAAATTTTTTTCACATCCTCAAGCTTCTCTGGTCTGATTAATATTACTAACTCCTTCATACTCCTTTTCCTCCTTTAAATTCAAAAAGGGGCTTACCCGATTTGGATAAGCCCCTTTGCTTTTCACTTTATTTTGTCTTGTTTCTATGACTATAGCCTATTAAAATTTCTAATTCAATTATCCTGCTTTACCATTTTTCTACTCCAAAAGTAGTAGTTATTCAAACTCTTTTACCATTTTAAAGAGCTGCACACGATTTTTTATGCCCAGCTTGCGGTATATATTTAAAATATGCTTCTTTAAGGTATTGGGTGTAATCACCAGCTCCTCACATATATCTGTGTTATCCATCCCAGACATGAGGTGCTTCAAAATCGTATGCTCCCGCCTGGTCAAATCATACTTTGCCACCGCCTCTGTCACAGTTATCTTGCTCATGCCCGTCTCGCCTGATTTGTAAAACTGCTCAAGCCTGTAGGCAAGGTGGTCTTTTAACATATCCAGCACAAAGATGTCATCATAGTGAAAGTCCTCCTTGCCTATTGTCCTGTAAAATGTAATGGCTCCCAGAAATTTTTTGTGGCGGGCTATTACTATCTGCAGGGCATAATGCCAGTTGTTTGGCTTGTATACCTTTTTGTAATAATCCGTCTGTACTCTGGCTTCGTCTGAGATTATGTCTGTTTCCCTGTATATTAGCATCTTGCCGCTGGCTACAATGCCCCTGCTGTAGTCTAAGTCCTCATACATTTCTGACAAGTCCACATCACAGTTATATGTGACTGGATTGCACAGCAGCTTTCCCTCCTCCTGGGATGCCATGTAAAAATCTGCGCTGTCAAAATCCAATACCATCTTTAGCTGATCCAGCAGTTCATACCGCATGTCGTTAAAGCACTCTGTAGTATGGATTTTGTATATTATGTTGTTGAGGATAATCCAGTCGTTGGTTTCCATTTTCCGCATAATCCACACTCCCTTCTTTTGCTAGGTAAAGCAAAAAGGCAAAGAGAACTATTTTTAGCCTCTTTGCCTTTATTTCTTTGTATGCTATCACATTTCAAATTTTTCGTCAATAAATTTTATGTCATGGATTATGCCTTACACCGCAAACACAAACTTTTTCCCATCAAGATAATGTATAGGAAGAGATATATCATAAACCTGCTCCAACAGCTCTTCTTTTATAATATCCTCTGGTGCCCCCTGGGCAATCATATGTCCTGCCTTCATAGCTAGAATCCTGTCACTGTAATAAAATGCCTGATTGATGTCGTGCAGCACCATAACAATCGTGATTCCATATTCCCGATTTAATTTCTGGATAAGCTGCAAAATCTGAAGCTGGTAACGGATATCTAAATATGTGGTTGGCTCATCGAGCAGCAGCAATCTGGTGTCCTGCGCTAGTGCCATTGCAATCCAGACTCGCTGCTTCTGTCCTCCAGACAGGCTTGAAACCGGGCGTTTTCTGTATTTTTGTGTATGTGTAACCTCTAATGCCCAGTTTATCTTTTCCTGCTCCTTTTCCCTGTCCACTGGCTTTCCAAAGCTCTGATGTGGTAGCCTGCCGTAACCGACTAATTTTTCCACAGTAATGTCTGGCGGAGCCGTGTGATACTGGTGTACAATCGCCACCTTTCTCGCAAGCTCCTTTAGCTTAAAGTTCTCTAAAGGTGTCTTCTCCAGTAAAATCTCACCACCAGCTGGTCTTTGATTTCTGGTGAGCAGCTGGAAAAGTGTGGATTTTCCACAACCGTTTGCGCCAATTAAGCTTGTAATTTTCCCCTCTGGGATTGTAAAATCCATCCCATGCAAAATCTCATTTTTTCCATAGGAAAACGAAATGTTTTTCCCTTCATAAATCCAGTCAGGCTTGTTCATACGCTTTCGCTGACCTCCTTAACAACAAAATAAAACATGGTCCGCCCACAACTGCCATAACGACTGCTGCGCTGATTTCATACGGATAGGCAATAACCCGTCCAATAGTGTCTGCCGCAAGCAGTGTCAATGCGCCTAAAAGCATGGTATAGGGTATCAGCACCTTATGCTCACTTCCGACAAGAATACGTGCAATATGTGGCACCAGAAGTCCTAAAAAGCTGATACTTCCGAGGACTGCGGTGCTGACAGAGGCAAGCATGACTGCCGCAAGCGACACCACAATACGTGTTGCATTCACATGGATGCCAAGGGACTCAATCGTCTTATCCTCCAAGCCTAAAATATCACAGCGCCTGCTTAAGCAAAGCGAAAGAAGGAGACCGACTATCACATAGCCACATAAAAGCGAGAAATCATCCCATGTTTTCATGCTGATATTTCCATTTACCATACTTGCCGCTCCGCTGTAGTCTGTGCCCATTATGCTTGCCCCTGCTGAAATCAGTCCTGAAAAAAAGGCATTGACTGCCACACCTGTTAAAATCACACGGAGGGGATTTAAGCCGCCTTTCCACGAAAGCAGATACACCAGTGTACACGCCGCAATTCCCCCTGCAAAGGCAAAAAGCGGTACTGCCAGATAAAGTGCCGGGAAAAACATTGTGACAAGCAATGCCGCCAGGCTTGCCCCAGAGCTGATTCCCAGTATTCCCGGGTCTGCAAGTGGATTCTTCATCACAGCCTGCAATAGCACACCCGACACAGCAATGGCTGCGCCTCCAAACATGGCAATCATAATCCTCGGAAAACGAAGATGATAGATTGTTGCCACTTTTTCATCATAAGCGACAAACAAGCCCTTAAAAATCTGACCTGGGGATGCCTTTATGCTTCCAGTATTGACTGCCAGCAGAAAAAGCACTGCAAGCGCAAATCCTGTTATGATAAAAATAAAAGCTTTTTTCTTATTCATAGATTATTTCTCTTCCTCCCCAAACAGAAGTGGCTCAAGCTCCTCAATGGCTTCCTTATAGCGGAAATTAGCACTCATGCCAAATTTCTCATTGTCGAGGTCATATACCCTGCCTTCTGAGACAGCCCTGAAATGCTGCCACATCTCGTTTGTTGAGAATTCCTCCGCAAACATTTCCTTTACCTGTTCTGGCATAGCATGGGAGGTTCTTAAGATTATGTCTGGGTCTTTTCCCAGCATATCCTCTGGATTGACATTGATAAAGTCAGTGCCATCGCCGTCTCCATACACATTTACGCCTCCTGCAAGCTTTACAAGGCTTCCGACGTAGCTGCTCTCTGTTGCAACCACATAAGAACCTGGCAGTCCCATCAGAATCAAAACTGTAGGTGCTTCCTGCTCACTGTGGTTTTGTGTATACTCATTAAGGTAATCCTGATAATCCTCATACAGCTTCTGTGCCTGCTCCTCTTTTCCAAACCGCTCTCCTAACTCGAGAATCGACTGATACATGCCCTCTGTACTTTTTAAATTCAGGAAATAACTATCCACTCCGATATTATCGTACTGGGATTCCAGTTCTCCCTGCAGGGAGTCAGGGGATAAAATAATGGTTGGAGAGAGCGATGCAACCGTCTCCATATCAGGCGCCATCGGTGAGCCTACACTGGCAGCATTCTCATATCTTTCAGGTAGTGTATAGCTGTCAGAATGTGGCACTCCCACCACATCATCTATTTCCAGGGCATCTAAAATCTCGCAGGTTGCCACTGACGTTGCCACGATTCTCTCCTGTGTCTCTTCGGTCTCCGTCTGCACTGCTTCTCCAGCCTCGGACACTGCTGTATTCTGTGTGGGATTCGACTGGTCAACACATCCTGTCAGGAAAAGCACCGCCAGAAGTCCCCCTGCTATTGCTGCTCTTATCTTTTTCATTTTTACATCCTTTTCCTACGATAAATTCCATATCCGATTCCTGCTGCTGCAACAATGACTACAGCTATAATTGCGGCTGCTCCCCAGGCAGAAGTCTTTTTCTTCACCTCTGTCTCTTCCTGCTCTTCGGTGGCTTCCTCTGTCTCCTCTGGGAATATGCTTTCGGTCTCCTCGGTCATCTGCCTTTCTGTCACAGACTCCACTGCTGCTTCCTCTGTCTCTGCTTCAGTCACCTCTTCTACAGCCTCTTCAGTCTCTGTTGTTTTTGTATCGGCAGCATCAGATGTCTGCCCATCTGTTGCCTTTGCTGTATCCACTGCTACAGTCTGTGCAGCTGTTCCTGTACTTACACTTTCCTCAGCAGCTGCTTCTACCGCCGCTGGAATCATCTCGCTCACAAAGTTTCCAGTACCTGCACTTGCAGAACCCATATCCAGCTTCACGAAAAACTGCACGTCTCTCCCCATTGGTGTCACATAGAGCACTGGACTGATATAGTTATCCGCAGAGTCCACCTCAAAGCGATAGTGGTTACAGGTATCTCCGTCTCTGCTACAGCTTCCTGTCTGTGTCAGCGCAGCATCTCTGTAGCTTCCGTCTGCTCCCTGAATCTGGATCCTCACACTGCTGATATTCGACATCAGCCCAAGCCCAAGTGTAACGTATGTCTTTCCCTGATACTGCTCCACAAGCGCTGTCTGCTCCACAATGCTTGCACACATGCTGTCGCCCAATGCTATATTTGTTCCCCCGTCCACTGTTTCCCCAGTCTGTGGGTTCACATAGGAAGTTGTCCTGCCGACCGTATAAGCACCGTCCTCAACAGCATAAACAGGAATGGAAATAGCAGCTATCACAGCTGCCATCACCACTCCGCCAAAAAATTTAATTATTTTCTTTGACAAAATATTTTTCATTTCTACCTCATATTAAATGTAACGTTTCTTCTGGTATCTCTTTGCTGCGATGCCTGCTGCAAAAATACCTGCTGCAAAGATGCAAAATGGAATTGCCATATTAGTCTCATCTCCGGTCTTTGGTGCTGTCACAGAATAATCTGTCTGAGCCATCACAATCACATAATCTGATGCGTGGGTAAAGCTAAGAACTGCCTTTCCCTCTGCATCAATCGCATAGCTTCCCATGAGTTCCATTTTTCCTGCTGCCTTATTGTAGTAGTAAAGGTTTGCATACTGACCTGCATATTGGCTTCCCAGTGCAAGAGTAAGTCTGCCCTCAAATCCAAAGTCTCCTTCGTGATTCAGGCTTAATTCCAGAGAACCAGTTCCATTTTTTGCAACATTCTTTACAAGCTTATCTGGGATATTGTCTGTATTTAAGCTGACTCCCATATCAATATCTGCAAAATTGCTTCCTGTAATCTTAGTTCCGTTGATTGTCCAGACTGCACCGTTTTCCAGCTGTACAAGCAGGTTCTTGTCCTGACCCTTCAATGCATCCAGTACACTTCCTGCCACCAGGCTTGTTCCGCTTAGCTTTGCTGTTACAGTTCCCTGGGCTGCTGCCGCATCGATAGCTGCCTTTACCTGTGCCCAGCTGTCACTGCCAGTTACTGTGATTTCGTTTGAGCCTGTTGCGGCTGTGCTTGTAGCTGTTGATGTAGTTGTGCCTGTTGTTGTAGTTGTGTCCGTTGTTGTAGTTGTGTCCGTTGTAGTTGTGTCTGTTGTTGTAGTTGTGTCTGTTGTCGAATCCTCTTTGGTGGTACTGCTGACTTTTTCCAATGTTGTATAATCTACAAAAAGTCGTGCATCCAAATCCATATAGCCCATCATTGCCACATGAGGATTTACCTTTAATGTCAGGTATGCTTCTGTATGAGGCAGGACAAAAGAAAATGCTGTTGGATTTCCGTCCGCATCTTTTTCGATTACTTCTGCATCTGTGTAGTTTCCCTCAAGGTCTGCCACTCTTAACTCCTGCAGACTTGCTGTGATTGAGCCAAATGTCATTGGCTGTGTGTGGAGAATCATGGTTTTAGTTCCGTCCTTCACGAGCAGTTCTGCTTCTTTCAAGATTGCACTTGCTGCCATGGATGGCTGATCCTTTGTTGCGTGGTATAAGGCTACTGATACCTTATAGCTTCCGTCTGTAAGTGCGTCAGACTTGGTCTTGTCTCCATCGTCTACGCTGCTGCTGTCGTCCTTTTTGTCTGTGCTGTCACTGCTGCTTCCGTCATCCTT
Organism: Senegalimassilia sp.; assembly: GCA_963659315.1. Lineage (GTDB taxonomy): Bacteria > Bacillota > Clostridia > Lachnospirales > Lachnospiraceae > Roseburia. The sequence goes on from CAVKUD010000043.1 coordinate 10,499, forward strand.
CTTGTCTGCACTGTCGCTGCTGCTTCCGTCGTCCTTCTTGTCTGCGCTGTCGCTGCTGCTTCCGTCGTCCTTTTTGTCTGCGCTGTCACTGCTGCTTCCGTCGTCCTTTTTGTCTGTGCTGTCGCTGCCGTTTCCGTCGTCCTTCTTGTCTGCGCTGTCACTGCTTCCGTCGTCCTTCTTGTCTCCGTCGGTCTCTTCTGCAATAGGCTCATCAGAAATCTTATTTAAGCTTGTATAATCAACCTTCAATCTGGCATCCATATCTCTTCCCATTGCATTTACCTGTACTGCTAAGAATTCATCTGTAGCTGGTAATGTAAAGGAATAGCAGCTTGCATTGCCATCTGTATCACGGCTCACGACTTTTGCGTCTGCATATGTTCCATCTGTATTCTCTACCTTAAGTCCCTGCATATAGGCAGTAACCCCATACACACTAAGCTCCTGTGTGTAAAGGTACATAGTTGCGACATCATCCTTTACGCTGATTTTTGCTTTGCCAGTCAAGGCTCCTGCTGCCATGGAAGGCTGGTCATTTGTGGCATGATAAAGTGCTACATCCACATCATAGGTTCCCTGGGTCAGTTCTACCTCTGTTTTAAGCTTCTCTGCATTGTCAAAATCCAGGGTCAGGGTCACATCTGTCGGATAATCACTTCCACCGCCCAAAAAGTTATTCATGAAATCAACAGTGATTGTCAATACTGTGCTGCCACTTTCATTTAACTCTAATGGAAATGTAATCTCGTCTGGTACTTCCTTATCCTCTGTCTCAGCAGAGCCAAATGATAAAGAAGATTTCTCTGTCTTATATGTATTATAAACTGCGTTCTCTACAGTCAGAATGTTTGCATAATAATCAGTTCCAAGGTTGATTACCATGTTCTGGCAATTTGCGGTTGCCTTCATGCTTCCATCCTCTGCAACCTCCAATAAAACGCTGTCTCCAAATGCTCCTGCGAAAGCAGTCTGTACTGCTGGCAAAGGAGCTGCACTCACAAGTGATTTAATCGGTACCTGATATGTACCTGCTTCAAGCAGGCTCTGCCCGCTTTCATCATCCGCTTTTACTGTCATTGGCTGTACATGGCATAAGCTTAATGTACATGCCAGTGCAAGCATAATCGCTGCCACTCTTTTTACAAAAGCAAATCTGCCTTTTGTTTTCATTCTTTCTCCTCCTCTTTTACATATGAAACTTATGTTAGTCTATTCTAACTCGCAGATACGAGAATACCATATGCCTTTTCTAAATAAAAGAAAAAAGTTGTTGCAGTTTTGCAACGAAGTCCTTCTGTCTCCCACTTTTTCAGTGGTTTGACACAACTAACTTCTGTTGCAATGTGCAACAACTTTTTTATGCAATATAGGTTGTAAACAGAAATTGTTCCTCTGCTTCCTCTTTTTGAACACGCATCAGCAGCTTTCCGTAAAGCATTCTGCCCTCGTCCTTTCCGACACTGACAAATTGCAGATACTCTGCCGGAAAGGATAAAACCGCTCCGTGCTGCTCCATACTACGCCAGTCATTTCCGTCCCAGTAGGAGAAACGGTATTCCCTCGGCACCCGCAGTGTGTGTAGAATTACAAATCCCTGGGTATCCTGCACCTGCAGTGTACAGGGATTCTCAAATCTGTCATTCCAGCCCGACAGATTGTCCCCCTCCTCAAATCTGTCCCGATAAATCAAAAAGGTGAGTGGCTCTCTTCCATTTTTATACAGCCTGCACAGACGGCTTCCATCAAAATTCATCCCCTCATGGAAGCCCAGCTTAATCTGCCTTGATTTTCCCTGTTCCTTCAATTTGGTAAATGTGGCATCCTTGCAATAAGTCGCCATGACAATGGCGTCCTCTCTTGCATCCTCCTGGGATACCCCTGCATTTAAAAGATGTCCGATTACACCTTCCACCTTATAGCTATACTGTCTCGCCATCCCCTGCCCCATCGCAGTCAGCACTGGTCTCCTCCTGTCACTTCTGTCCAGCATGCCATCCTTCTCTAATGCCGCAAATACACGGCTGATGGCATACTTCTCCTCGCCCAGTGTCACAGCCAGATTTGTCACATTCAAATCCTGTTCCCTCATATTCAGGAAACACAACAGTATCTTTACCTTTAAAATATTCATTCCCTCTGCCTCCACATACCAAAAAAAGAGAGTTAGGTCAAACTAACTCTCTTAAAGGATAACAACTCTCTTTTTTTCTGTCAAGCACATTTTCGCTCAGTTAATTTTCTTCACACTCTCGCCCTTAGTCAGCTCAAATGGAATTATCTCATGGGTTGCCGCCTTATTCAAATCAATCATATTAAATAAAAGCTCCACGCTCCTTGTGGCAAGCTCCTTATGCTGCTGCCTGATTGACACAATTTTTGGGTTATAATAGTCCGCAAGTGTGGTTCCGTCAAAGCCTGTGATTGATATATCCTCCGGCACTGACAGCCCCTTGTCCCTTATGGCTCTTATGGCTCCAATTGCCATCACATCGGAGATTGCAAACACTGCGGTTATTGGTATGTCTTTTTCTAGTAGTCTGGTCATTGCCGCATATGCACTGTCAAATGAGAATCTGGCTTTCTCGTAATACCGCTCATCCCATTTGATTCCGTGCCTCTCAAGGCTGTTGACATAGCCCTTATGTCTGGATATAGCTGTCTCTGACAATTCCAGATTACCGCCCAGCTCCGCTATGTTTCTGTGACCATTCTCAATGAGATAGTCAACTGCACATTCTGCAGCTGCCTCGTCATCTATGGCTACAGATGAGAGGTTTTTTCTTTCAAAGCCTCCTGCTCCTGCGGTTACAAGCACACATGGTATGTCGAATTTATCTATGCTCTCTCCAAAGTCCTGCTTGCCACCACCCAGAAACAGCACACCCAGTGGTTTTCTCTCTCTGCAAAGGCGGATTGCCTCCTTGCCGATATTGTCATCCTCGTCAAGATATGTGACTGTAACTGTATATCCTGTCACATCAATAACAGACTGGATTTCCTCTATTATGCTTGCAAAAAGCATATTGGAGTTACCTTTCACTAGCACAAGAATATTTTTGGAAGTATTCTGCTTGAGCCTCTTGGCGTTATTATTGGGTACAAAGCCGTGGGCTTCCACAATCTCCATTATCTTTTTTCTTGCCTCAGGACTCACGTCCTTTCTGTCATTCAACACTCTGGATACCGTTGTCACTGAGTATCCAGATTCCTTTGCTATATCTACTATTGTCATATTGTATCCTCTTAAAAGGGTTTTATCCTTTGACTGCTCCTGCCAAAACACCCTCTATTATATACTTTTGACAAGCAATATAAAAGATTACAATTGGTAAAATTGCAAGTACAAGCACTGCCATCATTGCACCCCAGTCAATCTGTCCATGGCTCTGCTTCAAGTACTGTACTGCGATTGGTATAGTTTTGTACTTGTTGATGTTAAGTACAAGGCTTGGGAGGAGATAATCGTTCCATACCCACATTGCCTCAAGGATTGCAACTGTTACAGTTGTTGGCTTAAGGATTGGGAATACTACTAAGAAGAATGTCTGAAGGGGGGTACATCCGTCTATCATAGCAGCTTCCTCAATCTCAAGCGATATGCTTTTTACAAATCCAGTAAACATAAATACTGCAAGTCCCGCTCCAAATCCCAGGTATACAATAATGATACCCAGTGGATTTGAGAGGTGAAGCATATTTGCAAATTTAGATAATGTAAACATAACCATCTGGAATGGTACAATCATGGAGAAAAGGCAGAGTGTATACATTATTTTGGTTCCCTTGGTCTTTACCCTTACTATGTACCATGCACACATTGAACAGCACAACACAATGAGAAGCACTGAGCCAATTGTGATAAATAGCGAATTTCCAAAGCATGAAAAGAAATTGGTTGCTTTAATTCCATTACTGTAGTTCAAAAATCCACAGAACATGCGCTTTGCGCCTGCAACAAACTCGCTCCAGCCGTCTGTGATTTTATTTGAGCTTATTCCGAATGGATAACGGAAAATAAATGCTTTTCTCTTGAATGAGTTCAATATTACAATAAGGATTGGTGCTATCCAGAGTATACTTATAATTGTGAACAGCACTGTAAGTATTCCGCCGTGCTTAGCACGTCTTACGGTACTAACCTGCTCTTTGTTTTCTGCTGCCATCAGCCCTCTACCTCCTTACTTGTTGTAATCTTATTTTGTGCTACTGCAATAACTGCAACCAGAATAAAGAATATTACTGCCTTTGCCTGACCTACTCCCTGCCAGCCTGTTGTGCCGTACATTGTGTCGTAGATGTTGAGTGCCAGAAGCTGTGACAATTTTCCAGGATTTCCACCTGTCAAAGCAAGGTTCTGGTCGAAAAGCTTGAAGCCATTTGTGAGTGTCAGGAATGTACAAATTGTAATTGTAGGCATAAGCATCGGAAGGGTTACATGGCGAAGAAGCTGCCATGAGTTTGCCCCGTCAATCTTTGCTGCCTCAATAAGCTCTCCCGGTATGTTCTGGATTCCTGCAATATAGATAATCATCATATATCCAATCTGCTGCCAGCATACTACAATGATAAGTCCCCAGAAGGCCGACCACTGTGATGAAACTATAGTCTTTGAGAAATTCTGCAAAATCGCATTAAAAATCATCAACCATACATATGAGAGTACGATTCCACCAATGAGGTTTGGAAGGAAAAATACTGTCCTGAATATGTTTGTTCCCCTGATTCCCTTTGTAAGTGCCATTGCAATGATAAAAGATACCACATTAATGATACATACTGATACAACTGTAAATAAGGCGGTATACCACATCGAATGTAAAAATGATGTATCAAGAGTGCCATTTACAACGAAAATCTTTGTATAGTTTTGTAATCCTACCCATGTCCAATCAGTTACTGTTGTGAATTTACAAAATGATAAGAAGATACCATATAAAAATGGAACTATAAATCCTATTGTAAATGCGAGTAATGTTGGGAGTGCAAATATCGGAAAATATTTTCTAATTGCTTTTTCCATAACGATTCCTTTCTCAGGTATTAAATTAGGGTGGGCGATGAATCACCCACCCATGATTTTTACCAAATAACTAAACTTCCAATTCTATATCAGATTAGTTCTCCTGTGCCCAGTAGTAAGCCCACTGGTCAACGAATGCTGTTGCAACATCATCCCATGAACCACCACGCTCTGTGTACTCTGTGAGTGGTGCGATTACATCTGCTCTCCAGTCATCAACTGCTGGTGTTGCGTTGAAGCTCCATGCTACAGATGTCTTTCCTGCTGCTGCATACTCGTTAGCCATTGCTGCGAATGCGTTCTGTGAAGCATAGTCACCTGTGAATGTATCAAATGGAGCTGTAAGTCCCATGTCCTGATTGATTGCTGTACGTCCCTCGTCAGATGTGATTACCCACTCTAAGAATGCAAGTGTTGAATCAATATCTTCCTGAGATGCCTGGCTGTTTACTGCCCAGTAGTTCTCTGTTCCAACTGCAAGACCTTCGTTTGCATCATCTACACCAAAGTAGATTGGCATCATTGAGAGGTCATCTGCTGTTACTAAGTATCCGTTCTCGTCATTGTTGAATGCTGCGTACTCCCAGTCACCGTTCTGGTAGAATACTGCTTCGCCCATTCCAAGCTCTTCCTCTGCATTTAAGGCACCTGAATCAAGTGTAGCCTTGTCAGCAGCAGAAGTATTTACATATAAATCCCATACATTCTTGAAGTTATCAAGATATTTTCCTGTGATTTCTGACTGTCCTGCAACCAGGTCACAGCCTGCATCCTTGAACTCGTAGTAGAGCTCGATACCTGCAAGGTGTCCTGAGAATCTCCAGTTAGATCCTGAATCAAGTCCTGATGAAGCAAACGCCTCTGTAAGCTCTGTTCCACAAGCCTCATTGATTGCATCTACATTTGAGTTGATGTCCTCACATACAGCCTTTAATGTATCGAAGTTGTCAATCTCGTCAATTGACTTGATTACTGCTCCATCGTAATTGTCGATGTAGTTCTGAAGGATTGACTTGTTGTAAATGAGACCATAGCACTCATAGCAGTTAGCTACACCAGCTATAATTCCATCATTTGCAATTGCAAGTGACTTATCTGTCAGGTGTGAATATAATTCACTGTCTGATAAATCATATGTATAATCAGCCCACTCCTGTGCATCAGCCTTGCTTCCGATTGTGAAGATTGTTGGAGCCTCTGACTTAGCCATCTCTGACTGAAGTGTTGTCTTGTACTGGCCATCGGCTGCTGTAACTACTGTTACGTCTACGCCTGTCTGCTCTTTATATGTTGCAGCTAAATCCTGCCAGGCTGCATCTGTCTCTGGCTTGAAGTTCAACAGATATACTGAACCCTCTCCTGCATCTGCTGTTGTTCCAGCCTCTGTTCCGCTTGTCTTTGCTCCATTATCACTGCCACCGTCTGAGCCACAGCCAGCAAGCATTGAAGCTACCATAGCTGAGCAAAGTAAAGCTGATACTAATTTCTTCTTCATTTTTAACCCTCCTAAATTTTAAACACTATATTGCAAACATCTGTGCATTATTGGAAATGTTTTCGGTAATGTTTGCGGTAACGTTTTCAGCAAGCTAAGTATAACTCTCTTTCGTAAACTTTCGCAATACCCCAATTATATATTCTGTACATATACACATTTT
>CAVKUD010000044.1:0-16158 GCA_963659315.1 Senegalimassilia sp.
TGCTTACGCAGCTTGATAAGGAAGAAATAAAAGATATCCCACAGGAGTCTTTTGAAAATATACTTACAAGGTTTAAGAATAAATGAGTAAATTTAAAAAGAAATATTGCAATGCTACATTTTTTATTGCAATTGCAGTTTTGATTTTGACAATTATAATGAGCTTTAGATATCCGGATGCAGTCTATGCGACTGGTGTTGACCCTTCGGATGTCACAAATGATGTGGAAGATGTCACAACAATGGATACAAATGATTCAGATTTGGCAGATGCCACTTCTAATTCCACAGATGGACTTCACATCATATACAATAACGAAAACGGAGCGGTATCGACTCCAATCAGAATGCTTTTAGTATTGACGGTTCTTTCACTTGCGCCATCAATACTTATAATGCTGACATCCTTTACAAGAATAATCATTGTATTACATTTTGTGAGAACTGCTATTGGTACACAGACGGCGCCACCGAATCAGGTGCTGATTGGTCTTGCCTTATTTTTGACACTTTTCATTATGTGGCCGACTTTTACCACTGTCTATGATAATGCAATCAAGCCTCTTGATGAGGGCACTATAACCCAGGAGGAGGCACTAAAGGAAGCAGAGGAACCATTTAGGGAGTTCATGTATGGACAGACTCAGGAGAAGGATTTAGCCCTTTTTGTTGATATGTCGGGAGAGACCTACGAAAGTACTGATGATGTGCCATTTACCACATTAGTTCCTGCATTTATTTTAAGTGAGCTTAGAACAGCCTTTATATTAGGCTTTTTAATATATATTCCTTTTATTGTGATTGATATGGTTGTATCGTCAGTCCTTATGTCAATGGGTATGATGATGCTGCCACCTACCACTATATCATTGCCATTTAAGATATTATTGTTTATTCTTGCTGATGGCTGGGATTTAGTAATAGGAAATCTTGTTAAGACGTTCTATTAGGGAGGTATATTATGATAACACAGGAAGCTGTTATTGATATCGCAAAGGATGCGATATATACAATGATAATTACAGCAGCACCTTTACTGCTTGTGTCATTAATAGTTGGTCTGATAGTCAGTATTTTCCAGACTGTCACATCCATCCAGGAGCAGACACTTACCTTTGTACCAAAGATACTTGCCGTATTTGTCACATTGATGATAGGCGGCTCGTGGATGCTTGATAATATGTCGGGCTTTATGACAGAGCTTTGGAGTAATTTCAGTTATTACATAAGCATGGGATAAAATATGGTTAACTTAACATTTTCATTAGATAATTTTGAATATTTCTTACTCATTTTTGTAAGAATTGCATCCTTTGTTTTTGTTGCACCCTTCTTTGGAGATAGTGCAGTTACAGGTAGAGTGAAAATAGGTCTTTCAGTTTTTGTTGCTTTATTTATGTATAATATCGTGAGCAAACCTGATTTGGATTATACCAGTAGTGTTGGTTATTCAATCATTGTTGTTCGAGAGGTGATAACGGGATTGTTGATTGGCTTTGGGGCATATATCTGCAATTCCATTATTTTGTTTGCGGGCAATATAATTGATATGGATATGGGATTTTCCATGGCTACAGAGTTTAACCCTGCCATGAATTCAGAGAGTACAATAACAGGTAACTTTTACTATTATATTGTTATGCTTATACTTGTTACATCAGACATGCACACATATATACTGAGGGCTGTCTGTGATTCCTTTACAGTTGTGCCAATCGGGCATACGGTCTTTAACTGGGATCATCTGTTGTCCTCCATGACTAAGTATATGGGAGATATGTTTATCATAGGATTTAGGATTTTTCTCCCCTTTTTTGCCTGCATTATGATTTTAAACTGTGTTTTGGGAATTATGGCAAAGGTTGCGCCACAGATGAATATGTTTTCCGTTGGTATGCAGCTTAAGCTGCTGGTTGGTTTTGCAGTAATGTTTTTTACAATGTTTCTTCTGCCTGGAGTTGCTAATTTTATTTATAAAGAAATAAAGACAATGGTGGTTTTGATAATTGAAGGATTTTATTGAGAAACAAAATGAACATAAATATTTGCTGGAATATAATCTTCAGTGGTTTGCAAAGGATGGCGAAGGCGGCGAGAAAACAGAGCCGGCTACAGCTAAAAAGCTCAAGGATGCCAGAGAAGATGGTAAGGTAACTAAGAGTAAGGAGCTGACAGCGGCCTTTGACTTGATTGTTTTGTTTCTTGTCCTTAAGATATTTATGTCCTTTGTGGGTGAGAGACTGGTTGGTATCTTCAGTTATGTATATGACAGGATGCCTGAGTTTCTGGAGGTAAACAGCAATAAGCTGACCTCTGTAGCGGCTTCGCACTATCTGACAGATATTCTGCTTCAGATAACCATCACGATACTGCCTTTCCTTTTGTTTGGACTTGTAATAACATTTCTTGTAAGTGTTGTTCAGGTAGGATGGAAGGTGACAAGCAAGCCGCTTAAGCCAGATTTGAATAAGTTTAATCCGATTAATGGATTTAAGAGAATTATTTCCAAGGATTCGCTTTTTGAACTGCTTAAATCAATTATTAAAATAGCAGTTATATTCTGGGTGGCATACAGCCGTGTGAAAAATCACAAGGAAGAATTGTTTATACTTTATGAAATCCCACTGAATCAGGCAATCGCCCTGATTGGAAGTGTGATAATTGATACAGGCTTATACATCAGTATTGTCTATCTGGTTATTGGATTTGCTGATTTCGCATATCAGAAGCACAAATTCAACGAAGACATGAAGATGACAAAGCAGGAAGTAAAGGATGAATTCAAGAATACTGAAGGAGATCCACAGATAAAGGGACGCCAGCGTAGGAAAATGCAGGAGACCTCCCAGCGTAGAATGATGCAGGATGTTCCTAAGGCAGATGTTGTTATTACCAACCCGACCCATCTTGCTGTTGCCATAAAATATGATGCGGACGTAAATACTGCACCGATTGTCCTTGCAAAGGGTGAAGAGTATGTGGCACAGAAGATTAAGGAAGTGGCAAGGGAAAACAACATAGAGATTGTTGAAAATAAACCCTTGGCGAGAATGTTATACCATAATGTCGATATAGGAGCGGAGATACCGCCAGAACTGTATCAGGCAGTTGCAGAGGTTCTTGCTACGATTTATAAAGCCAGAAATTAGCTATAGATATAACACGAGAGAAAGGAGGAAAAAGGAATGCTGAAGAAATCTGATATTGGAGTTGGCTTATATTTACTTGCAGCGATTATATTCTTTATCATTCCGATTCCGTCTCTTTTACTTGATGTAATGCTTGCAATAAATATAGGCATTGCACTCATTGTATTATTTAACGTATTGTTTGTGAAGGAAGTACTGGATATGTCTTTCTTCCCAACCCTGTTACTGTTTACCACAATTTTCAGAATTTCCCTTAACGTGTCTTCTACAAGACTCATTCTTTCGACTGGAGATCCTGGTAATGTAGTAAGAACCTTCGGTAACTTCGTTGGTGGAGGTAATCTGGTAATTGGTGCAATTGTCTTTATTGTACTTATTCTTATCCAGTTTATTGTTATCAATAAAGGTTCAGAGCGTATCGCTGAGGTTACAGCGAGATTTACACTGGATGCCATGCCTGGTAAGCAGATGGCTATTGATGCGGACTTAAATACAGGAGCAATTACTGATGTACAGGCAAAAGAGAGACGAGAGAAGATACAGGCAGAGTCAAGCTTCTTTGGAGCTATGGATGGTGCTACCAAGTATGTAAAGGGAGATGCTACCGCAGGTCTTATTATTACCTTTATCAACTTGATTGGTGGAACTGCAATGGGTGTCCTCTATCAGGGAATGACCTTTAATGATGCAATCCAGCAGTTTGGTATACTTACAATCGGTGATGGACTTGTATCACAGATTCCATCTCTTGTAATATCGCTTTCAACAGGTATACTTGTCACAAAAGGCTCAAATGAGGCTGACTTCTCAGGTGTGCTTGTCAAGCAGCTTTTTGGTATACCGCAGGTTATGTATATTGTCGGCGGTGTTTTAATTTTCCTTGGAATTGTGACTCCGCTTCGACTTGAGTGGTGGCTGTTCCTTGGACTTGGTCTTATATTTATTGTGACAGGAAGAAGCATCAGCAATAATATAGGGGTTGAGAATATAGAGGAAGAGGTGCATCAGGCTGAAAACGAGGCTGAGGAAATCAGGCGGCCGGAGAACGTTGTATCCCTCCTGCAGGTTGACCCGATTGAGCTTGAGTTTGGATATGGTATTATTCCACTTGCGGATGTAAACCAGGGTGGAGACCTGCTTGACCGAGTTGTAATGATTAGAAGACAGATAGCTCTTGAGCTTGGTACTGTGGTTCCAATTATCAGATTAAGGGATAATATTCAGCTTAATCCTAACCAGTACATTATCAAAATCAAGGGTATACAGGTTACAGAGGGTGAAATCCTCTTTGACCACTATATGGCTATGAATCCTGGATATGTGGAGGAGGAGATTACAGGTATTCCTACCTTTGAGCCATCCTTCCACCTGCCAGCTATCTGGATTACAGAGAGCCAGAGGGAGAGAGCGGAGAGTCTGGGCTATACTGTAGTAGACCCACCTTCAATTATTGCTACCCATCTGACTGAGGTGATCAGACAGCATATTGCAGAGCTTCTCACCAGACAGGATGTACAGAATCTGGTTAACAACCTTAAGGAATCCAACCCAGTGCTTGTGGATGAACTCATACCAAAGCTGCTTGGACTTGGTGAAATCCAGAAAGTCCTTCAGAATCTCCTGGAGGAGGGCATCTCTATCAGGGATTTGCTTACAATATTTGAGACACTGGCAGACCATGCACAGACAACGAGAGATACGGATGTGCTTACAGAATATGCAAGACAGGCTCTTAAGAGAGCTATATCCAGCAAATATTTCCCTGCAAATGAGACAACAAGTGTTGTTACACTTGATCCAAAGATTGAGCAGGAAATTATGTCATCTGTCAAGCAGACAGAACAGGGGGCTTACCTGACATTAGACCCAGAGAGGACAAAGGCGATAATGAATTCTGTTGAGACAGAAATACAGAAATTGGAAAGTCTTGGAAAGAGTGCTATTATTATTACATCTCCAATTGTGAGAATGTATTTTAAGAAACTTTCAGAGGATTACTTCAAGGATTTGATTGTTGTATCATACAACGAGGTTGAATCCAATGTAGAATTACAATCGGTAGGAATGGTGACTGCATAAATGACAATTAACAAATTTCAGGGAAAAACAAAAGAAGAAGCAATACAAAAAGCAAAGGATGAATTTGGCGAAAACGCTGTTATTCTGAATGTCAAGGAAGTAAAGCCAAAGGGCATGTTTAAGGCATTTAAGTCATCCACATATGAAGTGACAGCTGCACTTGAGGAGAGGGAAAATACTGCAAGCCAGGCAAAGGTGCTGGAGGCTGCAAAGAAGTCCCGTGAGAACATCAATGTGGCTGCGGATGAAAATATAGCGATTCCAAAGCCTGTCAGGACTGCATCCTTTGAAAGCATGGTACAGGAGCAGGAGAATAAGACCAGAGATGAGAAAAATATAGAGGAGAGACTGGATAATCTGTCTAATATATTGGAGAAAAAGCTGGGTAAAAATCCAAGGGATGAAAAAGAGGATGCCCTGCAGCCAGTTCCTGAGATTAGGCCTAAGACCAGCAAGGGCAGTGAAGAGTTAAAATTTGCAAGGATTTTATATAACACTCTCTTAAATAACGAAGTCAATGAGAAGTATATCAATCAGGTTATGGATGAGGTAGAAAAATTCCTAAAGCCTGGCAACAGTGTAGATGTCATTCTGTCAAATGTATATCAGAAGCTGGTGCTCAGATTTGGACAGACCAGCACCATTGATTTGAACTGCCAGAAGCCAAAGGTTACATTTTTTATTGGGCCAACAGGTGTGGGCAAGACTACAACAATTGCAAAGATTGCGTCAAAATACAAGGGCGAGATGGATAAGAAGGTTGCCTTTATTACTGCGGACACATACAGGATTGCTGCAACAGAGCAGCTCAGGGTCTACGCAAATATTTTGGAAGCTCCTATGGAGATAGTATACTCTGTGGAGGAGCTTGACAGTGCCATAGCCAAGTTTGAAGACTACGACCTGATATTTATTGATACAGCTGGCTTTTCACATAAGAATGAAGCACAGAGGGCTGATATAAAGAAGCTCATAAACGGAATTAATTCAGAGTATGAGAAGGAAGTATATCTTGTTTTAAGTGCCACAACAAAATACAAGGATCTTATGGAAATAGTAGACAGCTATCGTGAAATTTCAGATTTTAAGCTTATTTTTACAAAACTCGATGAGACATCTACCTATGGCAATATTTTAAATATCAGAATGTACACTGGTGCCAGCCTGTCATATATAACTAATGGACAGAGTGTGCCAGATGACATCGAAGTGTTTGACACACAAAAGATAGTCAAGCAGCTGCTTGGAGGCAAATAAATGGATCAGGCTGAACAACTTAGAAATGCGATGAGCAAAAGTAAAAATAAAAGCAATGCACGAGTGATTACTGTCACGAGTGGAAAAGGCGGTGTTGGTAAATCTAATGTCGCAGTAAACCTTGCTGTTCAGTTAAGCAAAAAAGGGAAAAGGGTAATTATTTTTGATGCTGATTTCGGGCTGGCAAATGTAGAGGTTATGTTTGGAGCCATACCCCAGTACAATCTTTCAGATTTGATATATAATCATAAGAGTATTACTGATATTATAACAGCCGGACCCCTAGATATCGGATTTATATCAGGAGGCTCTGGTATTATAGGCTTAAATAATTTAAGCAGGGAACAGATTACTTATACCATAGACTCAATGAGCCAGCTTAATGAGATTGCAGATTTTATAATTGTAGATACGGGAGCCGGAATTTCAAATCAGGTGCTGGAATTTGTACTGACAAGTCCTGAGGTTATCCTGGTAACAACACCTGAGCCAAGCTCACTTATAGATTCCTATTCGCTGCTTAAGGCTCTGTACAAAAGCCCTGAGTTTGTGGCTTCAAATACAACAATAAACGTGATTGCAAATAAGGTAAGTTCCTATGATGATGCCAGAATGGTTTTTGACAAGCTCAATTCTGTCGTCAGCCAGTTTTTGCAGGGAAGGCTTGAGTATCTGGGAATAATCCCTGATGATGCGGCGATTGAGAGGGCAGTAAGAGCACAAAAGACAGTTTCACTTGCTGAACCGAATTCTAAATCAGCAAAGGCTTTTGAATCAATTACAGCATGCCTTTTGGATTCTTCGGTGCAGCCGAATATCACATATCATGGAATATCACATATTTTTATGAATTTATTGAAAAAGAAAAAGTAATTTTGGAGAAGTGAAATGACACTTGAATCATTAATCAGATTAGGAGACAAGATAGATATTATATTGTCCTATCAGGTCGAACAGCAGAAAAACGGTATAGACACAGAGGTAAAGAAATTCAAAAGCTCTGTAGTAGATTTTCTATCTGAAAAAAATTTAGAGGTGACTATGCCTACATTTGATGGTAAAATGGTACTATTCAGAGAAGGCATACGCTGTGAGATGATTTTATATACCCAGAGCGGATTGTACAGCTGTAATTGTATCGTGAGAAAACGCTACAAAACAGATAATTTATATCTGCTTGATATGGAACTCTTATCCATGCCGGTTAAATTCCAGCGAAGAGAATTTTTCAGGATGGATTGTTCTATAGAAATGAGTTATTATGAGATTAGCAGGGAAACCGCAAATCTCGAGACTACAGCTGAGATACTATCTGAATTACATGATGAGGGTGCAGAGGAAGTACATAAAAAGGCAATTATGCTTGATATAAGCGGCGGGGGACTCAGATTCTCCTGTGATGAAAAATTAAAGCCAGGCTCTTATGTACTCGTTATGACTACACTTGAGAATATGGTGGTACAGGGAAAGTTTATACTGGTTGTACAGATTATAGATGGATACGAGGCACCAAATACTCAGGGAAAGTATTTTAACAGAGGTAAATTTGTGTTTAAGGATTTGAAAGACAGAGAAAAAATAGTACGCTTTGTTTTTGAAGAGGAGCGCAAAATTCGTAAGAAAGTGAATGGGTGAGAGTGTATGAAGAAGAATATTTTAGTTGTTGATGATTCTGCACTCATGAGGAGAGTTGAGTGTGATATAATCAATTCAGACAATAATTTTCAGGTGGCAGATATATGCAGGGATGGCATAGAAGCATATGAAAAGATAAAAGCAAATTCATATGACGGAATTATTTTAGACGTAAATATGCCTAAAATGGATGGTCTGCAGCTACTGAAAAAGCTACAGGAAGAGAAGATAAAAGCGAATGTCATAATGGTCAGCACACTGACTACAAAAAACGCTGAGACAACAATTATGGCACTGGAGCTTGGAGCTCTTGATTTTGTAGCTAAACCAACCAATATCATAGAAGCAAAAGGCGAAGATTTTAAGAACAGACTGATATCTGTTCTGACAGCGGTTTTACGCACAAGAAGTTCAGTTAGAACACCTGTAGCAACAAGGACTGTGACAAAGACAGAAAATCCTGTTACTACAAGTCCGATGATGAGACCACAGAAGGCTGCCCCAGTTAGAAAGCTTAAGGCAACAGGAAACAATAAGCTTGTTGCACTTGCCTGTTCGACAGGTGGTCCTAAGGCCTTACAGAGTGTTATTCCGTATCTGCCAAAGAATCTCGACGCACCAGTGGTTCTTGTACAGCATATGCCAACAGGATTTACCAAATCAATGGCAGACAGGCTGAATGAAATCAGTGAGGTAGAGGTTAAAGAGGCACAGGATGGAGACAGACTCGAAAAGGGACATGTATATGTCGCACCGGGCGGTAAACATATGACTGTAAAGCGTAATCCTGATGGTAGCCACAAGATTGCTTTGAATGATATGCCAGCAATAGGCGGATTGAAGCCATGTGCAAATATTACATATGATTCACTGACAGACAGCGGATATGACCAGATTGTATGTGTTGTCCTGACTGGAATGGGTGCCGATGGTACCAATGGCATACTTTCTTTATGCAAGAAAAAACCAATTTATGTTATTTCACAGACAGCAGAGACCTGTGTGGTATATGGAATGCCAAAGGCAATAGCTGAGGCAGGAGTAGTTGATGAAGTTGTCGCCCTGAATAATGTCGCTAAAACTATCACAAAGAATGTGGGGGTAAGATAAATGGATGTAGGTCAGTATCTTGAGATTTTTATTGATGAAAGTTCAGAACATATTCAGACATTGTCTGATTGTATTATGACACTCGAGCAGGAGCCTGATAATAAGGACACAATAAACGAAGTGTTCAGAGCAGCACACTCTTTAAAGGGTATGGCTGGTACAATGGGATTTAAGAGAATGCAACATCTCACCCATGATATGGAAAACGTATTTCAGGAAGTCAGAAGTGATAAAATCAAAGTTGACAGCGCAATGATAGATTTACTCTTCAAGTGCCTGGATGCAATTGATAAATATGTTGAAAATATCAAGGAAACTTCAGATGAAGGAACAGAGGACAATGAACTCATTATCAAAGAGCTTAATGATTTCATTGCAAGAGCAAATGGAGAGGCTGTAGAGGCACAGACTGAGCCAGAGAAAAAGGAAGAGGCACCAGCTGCCCAGAGCGCAGAATGTGATGAGAAGTATACTGCTATAGAATTAACTGACAGTGAGAAAAAGGCTGTTGACACTGCTATTGCAGATGGCAAGAAAATATATGGATTTACTGTTTTTGTCCAGCAGGAATGTCTGCTTAAGGCTGCTAGAGCATTTTTGGTGTTCAGGGCAGTTGAGGATTTCTCAGACATTGTTGTATACAGACCAAGCTCACAGGATATCGAGGACGAGAAATTTGAATTAGATTTCAGCTTCCTCGTTTCATCTGCTGAGGACATGGAAAAGATAAAGAAGGCTGCTGAGAACGTATCAGAGATAGAAAAAGTTGTCTGCGGTGAGGTTACATCCTTCAAGGTTGAGGGAGAGGAGCTGGCAGCACCAGCTGAGACAAAGGAGCCAGCAAAGGAAGAACAGACAGCACCAGCTGAGACAAAGCCAACAGAAGCAGCACAGCCAGCTGCTAAACCAGCAGAGCATAAGGCAGCACCAGCTAAAAAGGCAGGAGCTGGAAAACCGGCTACAAGCCGTACAGTAAGAGTAGATATTGAAAAGCTCGATTTACTTATGAATCAGGTTTCAGAGCTTATCATAGCAAAGAACTCGCTTGTTTCTATCAGCTCAAGTGAGGGACAGGATAACAGCCAGAATTTACATGATCAGATAGAGTATCTTGAGAGAATCACAACAAATCTTCATGAGTCAGTTATGAAGGTAAGGATGGTTCCTATTGAGTCTGTTACACAGAAATATCCTCGTATGATAAGAGACTTATCAAGGACACTCAACAAGAAGATGAATCTTGTTATCACTGGTGAGGACACAGAGTTAGACAGAACAGTAGTTGACCAGATTGGTGATCCATTACAGCATCTGCTCCGTAACTCAGCAGACCATGGTCTTGAGAGCAACGAGCTTCGTCTGGAGAGAGGAAAGCCAAAGGTTGGAACAATCTTCCTCAATGCTTACCAGGAGGGAAATAATGTCGTTATCAAGGTTGGTGATGATGGTAATGGTATTGACACACAGGCTGTAAAGGCAAAGGCAATCGAGCGTGGTCTTGTATCGCCAGAGCAGGCTGAGAATATGTCACAGAAAGAGATTGTAAACTTCTTGTTTATGCCAAGCTTCTCTATGGCAAAGAAGATAACAGATATCTCAGGACGAGGTGTAGGACTTGACGTTGTTAAGTCTGGTATCGAACAGCTTGGCGGTGATGTAGAGGTAGCAACAGAGCTTGGCAAGGGTACAACCTTTACAGTAAGACTTCCTCTTACACTTGCAATCATCCAGGCACTGATGGTTGAAATCAGAGATGAGAAATATGCGATTGCACTTGGCTCTATCTCTAACATAGAGGATATCTCTGTTGATGATATTAAATATGTTCAGGCAAAGGAAGTTATTCATCTGCGTGGCAGCGTAATTCCTATTATAAGACTTGATAAGATGCTTGATATTGAGCCAAAAGAAGAAGAGCCAGACCATCTTACAGTTGTTATTGTTCAAAAGGGAGATTCCCAGGCAGGTCTTGTGGTTGACAATCTTATTGGACAGCAGGAAATCGTTATTAAGTCACTTGGTAAATATATTAACGGCAACAAGCTCATCAGTGGCGCAACCATTCTTGGTGATGGCGAGGTTGCATTGATTCTTGACGTTAATACACTTATGTAATGGGAGGCGAAGAAATATGGCAGATATAGTAGATACAACTGAGAAGGAAACCAAACAGTTTATCGTAGTCAGAATCGGCGGCGAGAAGTTTGGTATTGATATCGGATACGTGGACAATATTATTCGCTTACAGAAAATCACAAGAGTTCCAAAGGCTCAGGTATGGTTTAAGGGAATAATAAATCTCCGTGGTGAGATTGTTCCAGTTATGAGCGCACGAATCAAGATGGGATTAGAGGATGATGTATTCACAAATGCATCAAGAATTATAATCCTTAAGCTTGAGGAAAAGGGCGAGCTTGGTATGATTGTCGATGAAGTGTGCGAGGTAGTCACATTGGTTGTTGATGAGATTGAGACACCAAATGTTGATGCTGGAAAGGACTTATTTATAAACGGTATTGGAAAGAGTGGCGATGAGCTTATTTCTCTTTTCGAGCTGGGAGCAATCATCGACGAAAAAGATAATAATTAGTTTGTTATAGTGAGGTTCTATGAGCCTCACTATATAAAATTTGGAGGAATTTATGAGTTCGTTTTCGTTAGAAAATATTAATGAAATGTATATGGATGTTCTGAGAGAAATTGGAAACATCGGTGCAGGAAATGCTACTACATCTATAGCAAGTATGCTTGGAACAAGAATGGAGATGAATGTTCCAAAGGTACAGCTTATTGATGCAGCAAAACTTGGCGAGGCAATTTGTCCTGAAGAAGAGACAGTTGTCGGTATCTTTTTAGAGGTGTGTGAGGATATTACAGGAAGCATGATGTTCCTTATGGAGCTTCCATCAGCGCATTTCCTTGTAAATAAGCTTATGATGAGAGATCCTTCATATAATGAACCATTTGATGAGATGGATTTATCAGCGATGAAGGAAATCGGAAATATTATAGCAGCTTCTTATTTGTCTGCCCTGTCAAGTATGACAAATCTTAGAATACAGCCGTCTGTACCATTTATTGCGGTTGATATGGCGGCAGCTATATTAAGTGTACCGGCAATCCAGTTCGGACAATATGGAGACAATGCACTCTTTATTGAGACAGAATTTGGTGATGATGTAATCATGAATGGATACTATATTCTGATGCCTGACCCAGATTCATATGAGAAGATATTAAGTGCTTTAGGAATACAGTTATAGGGGTAGAATGTATGGGAAATGTGATTAAGGTTGGAATGGCAGATCTTAACATCGCTAAATCCCCTGATTCTTTGACAACGTTGGGGTTAGGGTCGTGCATTGGACTTACGTTGTATGATCCAGTGGCTAAGATAGGAGGACTAGTGCATTATATGCTGCCAGACAGCACTAAGCTAAAAAATAATTCAAATATCGCCAAGTTTGGTGATACTGGAATTAGAGAATTATATAAGAAAATGATTGAAAAGGGAGCAAGCCCAACCCGAATGGTTGCAAAGATTGCAGGTGGAGCCAAGATGTTCGAGGTTAGTGGGCTTTCGTCTGTTGGAAATGTTGGAGAACGGAATGCAGAGGAGGCAAAGATAATTCTTAAGGAGCTTAAGGTTAGACTTGTCGCTGAGGATACGGGCTTGAATTATGGTCGTACAGTTGTGCTTAATTGTGAAAATGGGGAATATTTGATTAAGGCAGTTGGAAAGCCACAAAAGGTGATTTAGATGAAAACAAAGTATATACCAGCTCTTGTTATGCTTTTGGCAGGACTGATTGACTGCCTATATACAATGTTCTCAGGATTAAGTTTATTAGACTTTACAAAAAGGCTTTTAATTGTCCTGGTAGTATTTTATATTATAGGTGTAGTGATAAAGATTGTCATTGATATGAACTTTAAAAATATGGATGATGCTAATAAGACTATCGAACCAGAAGAGACAACAGCAGAGGAACAACTGGATAATGTAGAAAACATTAATACTGATGAGGAAACAGAGACATCAGATAATTAATTATGGGTGGTTAGATGAAGACGGTAGATAAGGAAAAGCTTTGGAAAGATTATCAGAAGAAACCTACACGTGAATTACGAGAACAATTGATAATTGAATATTCGCAGCTTGTTAAGCTTGTTGCCGGAAGACTTAGTATGTATCTGGGACATAATGTAGAATATGATGATTTGGTCAGCTATGGGATTTTTGGACTTATTGATGCTATAGACAAATTTGATGCAGATAAAAATGTCAAGTTTGAGACCTATGCGAGTCTCAGAATCAGAGGCTCCATACTGGATCAGATTAGAAAGATGGACTGGATACCAAGAACAGTCAGACAGCGTCAGAGAAAGCTGGATGAAGCGATAAAGCAGATAGAGACAAGGACTGGAAGAACTGCGACGGACGATGAGATTGCTGAAGAGTTAGGCATTTCATCTGATGAACTGCTGAACTGGCAGTCGCAGCTTAAGGTTTCAAATATAGTGTCTATGACTGAGTTTGAGGAGAGTGGCACAGAGCCTGCCATGGATACAACTCATAATTCTCATTTTACCCAGCCTGAGGAGGTTGTGGAAAAGGATGAGTTAAAAAAGACACTGGTTAAGGCGTTGGATGCACTTACAGAAAAGGAACGCAGAGTTATAGAATTATATTATTATGAAGAAATGACCTTAAAGGAGATTAGCAGGATACTGGAGGTGTCCGAATCCAGGGTATCACAGCTGCATACCAAATCTCTGGTTAAGATGAAAAAAATAATGGGACCATATATGGATATTTTGGTTGACTGATGGGGAGATTGTTATGACGATTAGACCGGTTGATTTTAATGGCATGATTCAGAGAACAGATGATGTGGCATACTTAAAGCATCAGGAGGATGCCAAGCCAATGCAGAGCCAGCAGAATATCCAGGTTCAGGTTGACCAGAGAGAGGACACTCTGGCACATCAGGTTTCTGATACAAATGACACTGAAAAGACAAAAAGCGAAACCGACAGTAAAAATGGTGGAAATCAGTATACTGGTGATGGTGGTAGATTCAGAAAAAAGAAAAGCAAGGTAAAAGAAAATGGAAAGGTAGTTCAAAAGAACACAGTGAGTTCTTTTGATATAAAGATATAGAGGGAAGAAATGACTGCATTAGAGATTACATTAATTGTTATAGGCGTGGTATTTTTGGTGGGCAGTTTTTTTGTCTCTGATAAATTGTCCCAAAAGGATGTTGACCAGATTGCCAAGATGAGTGAGGAAGAGCTCAGGGTTATTCTTGACAGGCAGCTGGAAAAGGCAAAGGTAGAAATCCAGAATGCGATTGAGGCTGGCATTGATGAGACCACAGAGGACACCAAGAGGGCGCTTGAAAAGGAAACAAACGAAAAGATAAATGGTATAAGCGAGTACAGCGATACAGTGTTAGAGTCTATAAACAAGTCCCATAATGAGATTATGTTTTTGTACAGCATGTTAAATGACAAGCATAAGGATTTGACAGATTTGGCTGCTAATTTGCAGAAGCTTACCACAAATCTGCATGATGTTGAACAACAGGTGACAGAGAAGACAATGAGAGCGCAGGCAAAGCTACAGCAGCCAGTACCTGTAATTGAAAAGCCAGTTCAGCCTGAAAAGAAAGAAAGACCTGTTGAAAAGAAAATAAAGCCAGCAGCCATTAAAAAAGCGGTTGAGGCTAAGAAAAGCACAGAGACTGATGCTGGGATTAATGAGAAAAATGATAATGATGCAATTTTAAGATTACATGCAGAGGGCAAATCGGATGTGGAGATTGCCAAGCTTCTGGACAGAGGTCTGGGAGAGGTAAGGCTTGTAATAGGACTGCATAGAGGAGAAAACAGGTGAGACTTAAATATTATTTAAGAGGGCTTGGTCTGGGAATTATCTTTACTTGTCTGATGTTTATGCTTTTTTCTAATAAGACAGCAAATAACAATACGGACCAGAAAGATATATATAATCAAATAGACGCTGCAACTGAGACCATAAGCAATCAGACTGGCAGCTCTGATAAAACAGATACACTGGATGATACAGACACATCGGATGAGCCAGATGCGCAAAATGATATAAGTGCCCCAGACAGTGCAGAAGCACAGAATAATACAGATGTGCAGGATAATCCGAATGTACAGGACAATACAGATGTGCAGAATCCGGATGCACAAAACAATACAGATACCACAGCTGATGTGCAGGATGAATATGTCACACTTGTGATTGAGCAGGGAGACATAGCCAGGGATGTGGCGGAGAGCCTGTATGAG
Source organism: Senegalimassilia sp. (assembly GCA_963659315.1). Taxonomy (GTDB): domain Bacteria; phylum Bacillota; class Clostridia; order Lachnospirales; family Lachnospiraceae; genus Roseburia. Next base: position 15,551 of record CAVKUD010000044.1, read on the forward strand.
GATGGAATCATAGATGATGTGGAGTCTTTCAGAAAATATCTTGGAGAGACAGGAGTATCAAAAACCCTGCATGCAGGAGAGTACAATATAAAAGTTGGTTCTACATATGAAGAAATTGTAGAACTTCTTAAATAGGTCTTGCGTTAAAGCCTTTGACATGTTATAATGCCAAAGGCTTTAAAACTATAAAACACGTGTGCGGATAGATGCTGGTGTCGGGAAACGCTTGCCCGATGGCATTTAAAAGGGAAACACACGGAAGAAAACAACCAAATGGAGGAAAATTAAAATGAGCGTTATTTCAATGAAGCAGTTACTCGAAGCAGGTGTTCATTTCGGACATCAGACAAGAAGATGGAACCCTAAAATGGCTCCATACATCTACACAGAGCGTAATGGTATTTACATCATCGACTTACAGAAGTCTGTAGGAAAGGTTGATGAGGCTTATGATGCAATCTCTGATATTGCTGCACAGGGTGGTACAATCCTTTTCGTTGGTACAAAGAAGCAGGCACAGGACGCTATCAAGAGCGAGGCTGAGCGTTGTGGTATGTACTATGTAAACGAGAGATGGTTAGGTGGAATGCTTACAAACTTCCGCACAA
>CAVKUD010000045.1:0-13740 GCA_963659315.1 Senegalimassilia sp.
TTCCTCCACCTATCAAAAATGCTTTCTTTCCAGGCTCTACAGTGAAGCCGTTTCCAAGAGGTCCTAAGAGCTTGACTCTGTCTCCCTCCTTAAGCCTTGAGAACTCCTCTGTGCCTGTTCCCTGACCTGTGACCCTGTAGACAAGTCTCAGGGTGCCCTTTTCCCTGTCTATTCCACAGAGGCTTATAGGTCTTGGAAGAAGCTTGCTCTTGTCGTTGCTGTATACTGATACAAACTGTCCTGCCCTTGCAGCCTTTGCTATATCCTTTGTCTGCAATACCAGGTCGTATATGTCATTTCCCAGACTTTTCTGAGACAGGACTGTGACTATCTCTTCGTATTTTTCTGCCATATATTTTATCTCCTAAAAAATCGGGCAGCACCTACAGGTTCTGCCCTTATAATTAAATCCAGTTTCAACTTATTTGTTTGCAAGGGCACCTGCAATATCAGCTATCATATCCTCAACTGCTGCACGGGATGCATCTGCAAAATTCTCTGGGGTAATTCCCATCTCCTTATACTTGTCCTGCTTGTAGGCAGCTATGATTCCTCTTGATGAGTTTACTATTGCTCCAAGTCCATCCTCATTAAAGAAGTGTACAAGGTCTGCGCCCTTTCCTCCCTGGGCACCATAGCCTGGTACCAGGATAAAGCTCTTTGGCATAACCTTTCTCAAAAGCTTGCCCTGCTCTGGGTATGTAGCACCCACAACAGCTCCTACATAGCTGTAGGAATCGCCCATACACTCTGCTCCCCACTCAGCTACCTTCTCACCTACATGCTCATACAATGGCTTGCCATCGATAAGACGATCCTGGAACTCTCCGCTTGATGGATTTGAGGTCTTTACCAGGATAAAGATACCCTTCTTCTCCTCCTTGCATACATCTACGAAAGGCTTGATTCCATCTGTTCCAAGGTATGGATTGACTGTCGCAAAATCCTCGTTGAAGGTAGAATAGTTCTTGCTTCCAATCTGTACCCTGCCAAGATGTCCTGTTGCATATGCCGCAGATGTAGAGCCTATATCTCCACGCTTGACATCTCCAATGACCACCAAATCCTTCTCGTGGCAATAATCAACTGTTTTCTGGAAAGCTTTTAAGCCCTCGATACCAAACTGCTCATACATGGCAATCTGTGGCTTAACCGCAGGAATCAAATCATATGTAGCATCTACTATTGCCTTATTGTACTGCCATATAGCCTCTGCTGCTCCTGCAGGAGTCTCGCCAAACTCTTCAAACGCCTTCTTCTGAATATGCTCTGGCACATATGAGAGCATAGGATCCAGACCTACTACTATAGGTGCATTTGTCTTTTTGATTTTGTCTACTAATTTGTTGATCATGGTTATGTCCTTTCGCTTTTTCTACATACTTTGGTATTCAGCAATTCAGTCCCACCATGAATTATGATGAGACTGAATAAACTTATCCTATGTATATAATACAGGAATAATCGTATTTTTCAATTATTATTTTTATTTTGCAGCGATAACATCTGCCATGTCATAATGACCTGCGCCTTTTCCCTTTAAGAATTTGGCAGCCTCCACAGCGCCCTTTGCAAATACAGCCTTTGAGTATGCAGTGTGCTTAAACTCTATAACCTCGTCCTGTCCGCAGAAAAGCACCTCATGCTCTCCTACAATATTTCCACCACGGACTGCTGAGATACCAATCTCATACTTGTCTCTCTGCTTTCTCTCCTGGCTTCTGTCATATTTGTAGGTGTAGTCCTTGTCTAATGCCTCATTCATGGAATCAGCAAGGGCAAGGGCTGTACCGCTTGGCGCATCAAGCTTTAAGTTATGATGCTTCTCTACGATTTCCATGTCAAAGCCTGCTGGTGCAAATACCTGGGCTGCTTTTTTGAGAAGCTCCATAAGTGTATTAATTCCAAGAGACATATTTGCTGATTTAAGCACTGCCACCTTCTTGTAGCATTCCTCTACTTTTGCAAGCTGCTCATCTGAAAGACCTGTTGTGCATAAAACAACTGGCAGCTGCTTGTCAACACAGTAGTCAAGCAGAGCATCTACAGCCTTGGCATTTGAAAAATCAATTACTACATCTGCCTCCACATCGCATTTGTCAATTGATGGAAATACTGGATATTCATTTTTAATACCATCATATAAGTCTATTCCTGCAACGATTTCTATATCATCATCAGCCTTGCATATGCCAGTGATACACTGTCCCATTTTTCCGTTGCAGCCATTCATTATTACTCTTGTCATTTTACTTAAATCTCCTTTGTATGGATTACTGTTTCCTGTGCAGCTTATGCAAGCTTAAGACCGTAGTCTGTCATAGCCTTTGCAAGCTTTGCCTTTGCCTCATCACCCATCTCGCAGAGTGGAAGACGAAGAGGTCCGACCTCCATTCCCATCAGGTTCATAGCAGTCTTAACAGGGATTGGATTTACATCTGAGAAAAGGGCATCAACCAGTGGAAGAGCCTCCCTCTGAAGCTTCTGTGCTGTGGCAATATCTCCCTTAAAGAAGCTGTCGCAAAGGGCATGCACCTTGGCAGGAGCCACGTTGCTCCATACAGATATAACGCCCACTGCACCGATTGACATAAGAGGCAGCACAAGTCCATCCTCACCTGAATACATATCAAGCCTGCCATCTGTGAGGTTCATGGTCTTTGAAGCCTGTGCCATGTTTCCAGTAGCTTCCTTTAAGCCTACGATATTTTCTTCCATATTATAAAGTGTGGCAACTGTCTCAGGGAGCAGATTGCAGCCTGTTCTGCCAGGTACATTATACATGATGATAGGACACTTTGTATTCTGGGCAATGCTTGAGTAATGCTTTACAAGTCCAGCCTGTGAAGTCTTGTTGTAGTATGGTGTAACGATTAAGAGACCATCTACACCCGCCTCCTCAGCCTCCTTTGAGAGCTGGATAGCTGTCTGTGTGCAGTTAGAGCCAGTTCCTGCTACAACAGGGACTCTGTGGTTTACAAACTTAACCGCTGCCTCAATGACATCCTTGTGTTCCTCCATTGACAGGCATGAGCTTTCACCAGTTGTTCCTGCAATGATGATGGCATCTGTTCCCTCTTTAATCTGGATGTCGATAAGCTCCTCAAGCTTGTCATAATTTACTTCCTCATTACTCTTCATAGGTGTTACGATAGCGACACCTGCGCCCTTAAAAATTGCCATGATTTTTCTCCTTATCTTTTCCCTTGTTCGTTCATCGTACTGTTTTTATTATCGTATAAACCTTCCAAAAAGCTCGAATCCGCAGCTTACGCTGCTTTCCCGTTGCTTCGCAACTATGATTCTCGCTTTTCGTTAGGTCGTCCGATTTCACAAGTCTGTCTTGCAAGCCAGCTTGCATCCAGACCTGTTCATCGTACTGCTTTTATACGATAAAATGACCAGCCCACAAAGGCTGGTCAAAATTCACATAATAATATATACGAAACTGATAGCCCTCCATCCTGCGATGACAGTAACAGAATTATTCACCCTGCTCCCAAGCTTATGATTGCAGTATCAAAAGCTTTCGGCGCTATTCCTTTCACACATTATCCTCTGCCCCTGCTGCATCCTCTGTGTTACTGATAATTTGCGCAACCTCTATCTCTTTATTAAACTATATTCATAGTAGCACTGGCATACGTCCTTGTCAACGAAATGTTTGCAGCTTCTACTTTTCAGATGCTATGTTGTACACCTCGTCCGCAAGCTCTCTGATTTCATCAGCCAACACTCTTCCTGTACAGATGATTGTCACATCATCTGGCTTTGACTCAAACATCTCTCTGATATCATCAAGACTTATGACCTTCTGATCCACAAGACCTAAAAGCTCATCAAGCACTATTAAATCACAGGCTCCAGTAGCAATTACCTTTTTGCCATAGTTAAAGCCATTTTTCATATTCATGGCTTCTTCCATCTTCTTTTCCTCGTCAAGCTCCTCAAAGGGAATCTCTGCCTTGGCAAAATTGAAATACTTTATTTCTGGCTCCAACCGCTTGTAAAATTCCTGCTTGCTCTCATTTTTCCCCTTTAAAAACTGGATAATGATAGCTTCCCTGCCGTCTATTACAGCCTGAATGGCATTGCCTATAGCTGCTGTTGTCTTTCCTCTGCCTTCGCCATAATAAACCTTTATAACACCTTCGCTCATAATTGCCTCCACTGTTACCAGATCAAATAATATCGAAATATACCACAGAGTACATATTTTTGTCAAATTTGTAATTTATCTGTAACTTTTTCTTTTCGTCACCTTTTCCTAACAGCAGCTTCCGCCTGGACGTATTTAGCCAATCCTTAATCTTCGATAAAATCAATCTTGCTGACAGAAACCTCGTAGGCAACTCTCTGCTCCGCCTCAGTCTCGTTAATCTTTTTGACGTACTCCCTGCTCTGGATTCGTCCCCAGATCTGGACATGGGTGCCAACCTCAAAGCCTGCTGCAAATCTTGCATTCCTGCCCCAGCAGATACATGGTATGTAGTCTGACTTGCCATAAGAGCGGTTTACAGCCACAAGCAGGTCTGCAATCTCTCTTCCAAGAGGTGTCTTTCTGTAGACAGCCTCCTTACAGATAAAGCCATCCAGAAAAATCTGGTTCATGGCATCATCATCGCTGCCATCCTCCAAAAGCTCCAGTTCCCTGGCAAACATAGACAGCACAAGCCTGTTCTTTTTCTCCTCGTGCCTGTTAAAGGACCTGAACTGTCCCCCTATGTACACATACTGGCCTACATAATCGCCTTCCACATCAATCAATCGCTCAGACACCATGACCGGAATATAGTCCACATAATCCGATAATCTCCTCACAGAGATTTCCATCGTATAAAAGCCCTCCCCATACACTTCATGGCTGAAAGTAAGCTCCGATACGATTTCCCCTACTAGCGACACCTGGTTATTTTCAAACATTTTATCTGACATGAATTTTCTCCCTTCCTTTTGTAAAATGCTTTTTCTCCCAATTTTTATCATTTTTTCTATGTATAATTTCTCAAACTATGTCGATAATTCTCCTACAAAATCCGACATTTTATATAAAAATAAGTAATGACCTTGTCAAACGCTGAATTTGTGATAAAATAAGACAGTTGCAAACATGTCTATTGAAAGGCGGAAAAATTATGATAACAACTAGAGATAACATTCGTAATATCGCAATTATAGCCCACGTTGACCATGGTAAGACAACACTCGTGGATGAATTGCTTAAGCAGTCTGGTGTGTTCCGTGATAACCAGGAGGTTCAGGAACGTGTCATGGATTCAAATGACATCGAGAAAGAAAGAGGTATCACTATTCTTTCTAAAAACACAGCTGTACAGTACAAGGACATTAAGATAAATATTATTGATACACCTGGACACGCCGACTTCGGTGGAGAGGTTGAGCGAGTTCTCAAGATGGTAAATGGTGTTATCCTCGTAGTAGATGCTTTCGAGGGTGTTATGCCACAGACCAAATTCGTAGTTATGAAGGCTCTTGCCTTAAAGCTTCCTATCGTTGTATGCGTAAACAAGATTGACCGTCCAGAGGCAAGACCTGACGAGGTAATCGACGAGGTTCTTGAGCTTTTCATGGATCTCGATGCTTCAGATGAGCAGCTTGACTGCCCATTCGTTTTTGCATCTGCAAGAGACGGATACGCTATGCTCAACATCGATGATGAGAGAAAGGATATGACTCCTCTCTTTGAGACCATCATCAACTATATCCCAGCTCCAACAGGAGACCCTGATGCCAATACACAGGTGCTTATCTCCACAATCGACTACAACGAGTATGTAGGACGTATCGGTATCGGTAAGGTAGACAACGGACTCTTAAAGGTAAATCAGGAGGCTGTTGTTGTTAACCACCATGACCCAGACCGCAGAGAGAGAGTCCGTATCAGCAAGCTCTACGAGTATGACGGACTGAACAAGGTAGATGTGACAGAGGCTGGAATCGGTTCTATCGTAGCTATTTCCGGTATAGCTGATTTAAAGATTGGTGATACAATCTGTGCCCCAGAAGCGCCAGAAGCTATCCCATTCCAGAAGATTTCAGAGCCTACAATCTCTATGAACTTCATAGTAAATGACAGCCCACTTGCTGGTCAGGAAGGAAAATACGTTACATCACGTCATATCCGTGACAGACTCCTCCGTGAGTTAAACACAGACGTATCTCTCCGTGTCGAGGATACAGATTCTCCTGATTCTCTCAAGGTATCAGGACGTGGTGAGCTTCACTTATCAGTCCTCATCGAGAACATGCGCCGTGAGGGTTATGAGTTTGCCGTATCAAAGGCAGAGGTACTTTACCACACAGACGAAAATGGCAAGAAGCTTGAGCCAATGGAAATCGCATATGTGGATGTGCCAGATGATTTTACAGGTGCAGTTATTTCAAAGCTCCAGCAGCGTAAGGGCGAGCTTAGAAACATGGGTTCAATCGCTGGTGGCTATACAAGACTCGAGTTCAAGATTCCAGCCCGTGGACTGATTGGCTACCGTGGTGAATTCATGACAGACACTAAGGGAAATGGTATCTTAAACACAATCTTTGACGGATATGAGCCATACAAGGGTGAGATTGCCTACCGTGCAACTGGTTCCCTCATCGCTTTCGAGTCAGGTGAGTCTGTAACATACGGTCTCTTCTCTGCCCAGGAGCGTGGTACCCTCTTCATCGGACCTGGTGAGAAGGTTTACTCTGGAATGGTCATCGGACAGTGTGCAAAGGCTGAGGATATCGAGCTTAACGTATGTAAGAAAAAGCACCTTACAAATACACGTTCTTCATCTGCTGATGAGGCACTTACACTTGTTCCACCAAGAAAGCTTTCTCTGGAGCAGGCTATCGACTTTATCGATACAGATGAGCTTCTTGAGGTTACACCTACAAGCCTTCGTATCAGAAAGAGAATACTTGATCCTACACTTCGTAAGAGAGCTGGATTTAAGAAGAATCAGTAATATGAATATACAAAACCCGCCATATCGGCGGGTTTTTCTAATTTATTCTGTTATGACAGTCTCACAATCTGGTCATAGCCCCTGTCATCTGTATCAATATGGGATATCTTCATCACGATTTTGTCCTTATCATCTAAAAGCTCATTTTCAAGCTCCTTTAAAATAGTCTTGGTCTCATCATCAAGCCCTGCATCTATCTCGTCCAAAATAACCAGTGAGCAGTCAGGTCTCATAAGCCATTTTAGCATGAGAAGCTTCTTTTTCTCTCCTCCCGACAGGGTTGCTCCATTCTGCTCAATGGTTTCTATCTCTGGACTAAGCTTCACCTTTTGACGAAGCCTGCCTATCTCCTCATCCTTTAGGTCTCTGTGTGTTACCTGGCGCAGATATTCCTCCACCGACTCATTTAAGAGCAGCTCATCCTGTGACACATAGCAGATTTCCCTGTAAAAGGTCTCACAATCGTAATCATTCACTGATATGCCATTTATGCACACCTCACCGCCTGTAGGCTTATATAAGCCAAGCACCAGCTTAAGCAGAGAGCTTTTTCCACTGCCGTTCTCGCCTTTTACCAAGATATTCTCACCCTTATTGATTGACAGGTTTATATCCTTTAGGATGCTTCTGTCCTCAATTTGAAGTGACATGTCCTTAAAGTTTATTGTCTCGATTTTATCAAGGGTCTTTCCGCTCTCAAGAGGCAGCTCCATAAGCTCTACAATCTTGTCGAAAATAGGAATGTTTTTTAATATTACCTGCAGCTGTCTCTGGACACGCTGGCTGGTTTCCAGCAATAAGTTAGTAAGAAAAAGTATTGTAACCAGCTTTCCGCCACTCACATCTGTGGTCAGAACCAGAACACCCGCAACCACTATATAAATAATTGAATGCAGGCTGCCCTCTAAGGCTTCACAAAAGGCAGAGATGCTCTCGACCTTTTCAGACAGCCCCATAAACTCATTATGCACCTTTTTATTTTTTCTGAGATAATAGTCCTCCAGTCCGTTTGTTCTGGCAGCCTCTGCCATGTCGACAGTCTCATATATCTGGCAGTTGTCCTTTTCCTCCATAGTATTGCTTATTTCAAAACCATCCATTATCTTTTTGCCTGTAAAAAATGATACGGCAAGAGTCACCAGAATACTTACAATCAGGGTCATTCCCACAGGAATACTATAGACAAATACCAGCGCCAGAAAGGCTATTGCTGTCAGGAAATTTGTAAAGCCTCCCACCGAATAGACAACCACGATTGCAAATGCTGTGTAGGTCTGGTTAGACAGGACAAACTTGAACTTATCCTTATTTTTCTGCACATTTTCCCTGTAGTTACTGCACCATAGAGCCTTATATATACGCTCCCTCATGTTCCAGAGCAGCTTATTGCCGATACGCATATATAGCTTGGTATTAAGTGCCGACATGAGGCACAGGATAAGATATGCTGCGATAAAGAATAAGACCTCCCCTGCAAATACAGCTATCCCCTTTTGCATGTCAAGGGCATCTATCACGCCGTTCATCCACAGTGGGATTGCGATTTGAAGCCCGATTAAGCCCAATACCACCACAAAATCCAGAGCTAACAGCCCCTTATTTGTGACAAACATTTCTTTTACTATTCTCTTGTAACTTTTCATCTAAACCCTCCTTTTATTTTTGACCTTTCCACTATATAGCATTTTTTTGCATAAAAAAATAGACACTTTGGTTCTAAAACTTAGAATCAAAGTGTCCATTCTCATAACAATATTTTTTCAATTCCGCTTCATTTCTGCTTAACCGAAATAATTTACATAGAACCAGAGCATTTTTATAATACCGGATATATTTTTCCCTCTTATCCGTCTCTAAAAGCCCCATATCAGAATGTTCTATACACCACCCAAACTCTGTGACAAAATTATTCAGTTTACTTCCTCTTCCATAAGTAAAGCACATCTCTATTCCAGTTTTTGCCATATCAAGTGCCTTGTCATATTCTCCCTTATCTGTCAACAGATTTTTCCAGAACACCCAGAACAAAATTCTCACATCCATGCTGAAGCAGGTATCTATCTCCCGTCCATCATAGACCTTCCAGACCCTTTCCATAATATCCAGGGCTTCATCCGTCCTGCCCATAGCCCTATAGCCGGCTGCTATATAGTAGACCAGAGTCAGCTCTGTTTTCAGATAAAAATGAGTTCCATAGTCCATATCCCAGTGTGGAATGGTAAGCCTTATGGCATCCTTTGTCTTTTCTATAAACTGGGCAGGACTTATTTTTCCATCATAGAACTCCTGTATATTGCGCCAGCGCAGGATGAACTGCTTATTTACATCTAATTCAGCCAGCTCTCCCAGACTTGCTTCAAGCCTGTCAATTAACTGCAAAGATTCATTTCGCTGCTGTGACTGCCTCGCTATGGCAATTTCGCCAGCAAGCTTATAGTCAGAGTACTTATCGGATATAATATCTGCATGATATTTTCCTATTCTAATATCCATAAGTTCTGCCAATAGTTCATAGGTGTCATGATTAGCTGCCCTCTCACCCTTTTCCAGGGCACGATAGGTCTTTTCACTACATGCCTGCTCATCTATCTCCCTGACACTCAGCTTTCTCTCCTGCCTGTAGCTTTTTAGCACCTCATGTAAGAGCACATATTCTGTGTTAAGCTCCTGTACCACAAAGGAATTTTCATCTACTCCAAACTCCTCCTTCACAGCGACAAGCACCTCAAGCATCTGGGAATAATTTTCTTCCTCTGTCATACCCAGCTGGGCATACTGGTCTAATAAGCCCCTTAACAGGTCTGTCATGCCGTCCAGCCTTGCATACTTTCTCTGAAGCTCCAGGGCTTCCCTGTATAAGAGCATTTTCTGACGGGAATTTGCAGTCATATAGCTGCCATAGAGACATACCGCCTTTCCAAGAACTTTTACCTTTTCTGGCTCTTCCTTGCTGTCTCTGATATGCTTTATTATTTTATCAAGGAGCCTGAGACTATCGTCGTCAAGACTTCCATGCAGCTTTGCCTTTTTTTCAAGACAGATAAGCATATAGGATATTTCTGTTGTGCTTGCACACCGCATATCCCCAGTTAAAGCAAGAGGATTATCCATAGTCAGAAAAATTGCATCCTGCATCATCCTTACATCATCATTCCGATAGCCAGTCCAGAAGCTTATAAACTGCTCCTGCAAATTGGCATTTAATGTGCGGTCTTTTGCCATCTCACACTGCCATGTTGCTTCATCTATTTCATTTTTTTGAATCTGCCTTAAGATGTCCTTTCTCCACGAAAAATACTCATACTCATGCCTTGACAGCATGGTAGTAAAATAATCCATGGATTCGCCCATTCTCTGCATCAGGGCACAGAGCACGAGGCAGTTTGGCATATCCCCTGACTTTTCAAGCTTTGATACAGCCCTCTGGGAAATTATGTTTCGAGCCACATCCTCCTGTGATAAGCCCTTATCTCTTCGGATTTGGTAAAACATATCTCCCATCAGGACATTAAGTCTTGAATTTTCTTTTGTTATATCCATTATTAAAGCTTCTTAATTCTCTCAAGCGCCTTAACAGTATTCTCATAATTACCAAATGCAGTAAGTCTGAAATATCCCTCACCGCTTGGTCCAAAGCCAGAGCCTGGTGTACCAACTACATTGGCATTCTCAAGGAGATAATCAAAGAACTCCCATGAGTTCATAGTGTCTGGTGTCTTAAGCCAGATATATGGTGCATTTACGCCTCCGTATACTGTGTAGCCAGCTGCTGCAAGCCCTTCCTTGATAGTCTTGGCATTGTTCATATAATATGCCACCTGATCCTTGAGCTGTGCCTTGCCAGCCTCAGAGTATACAGCCTCTCCTGCTCTCTGTACGATATATGGAGCACCGTTAAACTTGGTACCATGACGGCGTGACCACATAGCATGAAGTGACACATCACCACACTTAAGCTCCTTTGGAACTACTGTAAAGCCAAGACGCACACCTGTAAAGCCTGCATTCTTTGAGAAGCTTCTAAGCTCGATAGCACATGTCTTTGCTCCCTGGCACTCATAGATAGAATGAGGTACATCTGCCTCACTTATATATGCTTCATAGGCAGCATCAAAGATGATTACTGAACCGTTCTTGTTAGCATAGTCTACCCATACCTGAAGCTGGTCTTTTGTAAGGGTTGTACCTGTTGGGTTGTTTGGCAGGCATAAGTAAATCATGTCTGGTACTTCCTTTGGAAGCTCTGGTACAAATCCATTTTCAGCAGTTGAAGGCATGTAGATCACATTACTCCATCTCTCTGTGTTTGTATCATATACGCCTGTTCTTCCAGCCATTGCATTGGAATCAACATATACAGGGTAAACAGGGTCTGTGACAGCAATACGGCTGTCTAAGGAGAAAAGCTCCTGAATGTTTGCAGAGTCACTCTTTGCACCATCTGATACAAAAATTTCGTCAGCGCTTATATCGCAGCCTCTTGCCTGATAGTCAGTACTTGCAATTATATTTCTTAAGAAGTCATAGCCTCCTTCTGGTGGATAACCACGGAAGGTCTCGGCATTGCCCATCTCGTCAACAGCCTTGTGAAGAGCCTCAATAATAGCTGGAGCCAGTGGCTGTGTCACATCACCGATACCTAATTTAATTATTTCCTTGTCTGGATTTGCCTGCTGGTAAGCGGCTACTTTTTTGGCAATTGTGCTGAATAAATAGCTGCCTGGCAGTTTCTGAAAATTGTCATTAATTTTGTACATAATAATCCCTCTTTCTTCTATATTTATTTAAAATAACTTTTTAAATCACATCAATACGATAACACTAAGACAATTTGGTGTAAACCAAAATTTGCCTAGGTCTCAGTCATAAGACTCAAAATCATCTGTGCTGTCTCAACAAGCCCTGTTCCATTATCCATACTTCGCTTTTGTATGTATCGGTGTGCTTCTTCCTCCGAAAATCCATTTCGTTCCATGAGAACAGCCTTTGCCTTTTCCATAATCTGCATGTCCTCGGCAGACCTGGGCTTAGGTCTCTGGCGCTGCTTTTTCTTCCGCCTTGTAATGGTATAATCCATCATCTCTACAGTATGCAAAAGCTCATGAATCTTAAGGGGCATGGCAAGTGAGACCAGATTATCCACATCCCTGTCTCTCACCACATCAGCAGATGCTATCAAAAGCATCTGAAACTCCTTTGGCATATACTCATAAAGCTCTGTATACATCATGTCTACAAATCTGTAACCGCACACCACTATTCCAGACTGTAAATCTCCCATGCTGGAGAGTGCCTGTGCCCCGGTTGTACAGACTGCTGTAACGGAATATCCACTCTGCGCCAATATTTTTTTCACATTTTTTGCGACTTCCGCTTTTGGAAATGCTACTACAATATTATTCACAGCTACTCTCACCTTTAGAATTTATACAAATATTCCTCTATCTCCCAGTCTGTCACCTGTGCCCTGTAGGAATCCCACTCGGCTTCCTTTGCCTCGATGTATTTCTCGGCAATATGTACTCCCAGCACATCCTGTATGAATTTGTCCTGCTTAAGCCCCTTTACAGCCTGATGCAAGTCAGTTGCAAGCGCCTCGATTCCATGCTCCTCAAGCTCCTGTCTGTCTAACTCAAATACGTTTTCCCTAACCTCATCTGGCGGTGCAATCTTATTCTTTATGCCATCAAGTCCAGCTGCAAGGCAGACTGCAAGCACCAGGTATGGATTGGCTGATGGGTCTGGATTTCTCAGCTCGATTCTAGTGCTCTCCCCTCTGGTTGACGGTATCCTGATCAGAGGACTTCTGTTTGTTGCAGACCATGCTATATTGATAGGAGCCTCATAGCCTGGCACCAGTCTCTTGTATGAGTTTACGATAGGGTTTGTAATAACTGTCATGCCCTTCATATGCTTCATGATGCCGCCTATGAAGTAATATGCCTCCTGGGTGAGTCCCAGCTCATCTGCCTCGCTGGCAAATATGTTTTTGCCATCCTTCTGCAAGGACATATTGATATGCATTCCAGAGCCTGCTGAGCCGTACTTTGGCTTTGGCATAAAGCTTGCATACATGCCGTGGCGCTTTGCTATGGTTTTTACTGCCAGCTTAAAGGTCATGATATTGTCAGCAGTTGCCAGTGCTTCATCATATTTGAAATCAATTTCGTGCTGGGCTGGTGCCACCTCATGGTGGGATGCCTCAATCTCAAAATCCATATCCTCAAGGGTCAATACCATATCACGTCTGGCATTTTCTCCCAGGTCGTTTGGCCCTAAGTCAAAATATCCTGCCTTCTCATGGGTGATTGTGGTTGGCATGCCATTTTCATCCTGATGGAAAAGGAAAAACTCAAGCTCTGGTCCTACATTAAAGGTATAGCCCAGCTTCTTTGCCTCCTCAACCTGACGTCTCAATACAAAACGTGGGTCGCCCTCAAATGGAGTGCCATCTGCCTTGTATACATCACATATGATTCGTGCCACCTTGCCCTGCTGTGGTCTCCATGGAAAAATCTGGAAGGTGTCAAGGTCTGGATGCAGATACATGTCAGATTCCTCGATTCTCACAAAGCCCTCGATTGAAGAACCGTCAAACATAATCCTGTTATCCAGTGCCTTTTCAAGCTGGCTTGATGTAATCGCCACATTTTTTAAGGTTCCAAAAATATCTGTAAACTGAAGACGGATAAACTCAATGTCCTCCTCGTCTACCATTTTGATAATGTCCTGTTTTGTATATTTGCTCATAATGTCCTCCATTCTTATA
>CAVKUD010000045.1:14481-16147 GCA_963659315.1 Senegalimassilia sp.
TCTGCCTGATTGCCTTTATCCTTTAAGCTGCCACCCACAATCTGCTTTACCCTGCCATTGTGGATGTCTATACATGGTCTGAACTCCATATGCGCTCCTTATTAGATAGATTCTCAAAAAGTAAAAATGGGCATAGAACATCCATTACGGACCCCTTTGCCCATGAAAAAGAATACCATATAATAGGAAATAATGGAACCAGAAAACCTATGATTTATTTGAATATTCATTTATAAGAATTACTAATCAGTAATATGATTTTTGTCAAACAAGCTTATCAACACCTTGACATCATTTAAGAATTTTGCTATAGTCAGTAAAATTATATTTAACATAACTATTTACTATAGAAGACGAAAGAGAGGAATTCAAAAATGGGTACTATTATCGGCGAAGGAATCACATTCGATGACGTTCTTTTAGTTCCACAGTATTCGGAAGTAACACCGAACATGGTAAAGCTTAACACACACCTGACAAAGTCTATCGAACTTAACATTCCAATGATGAGTGCGGCAATGGATACAGTTACAGAATCTAAAATGGCTATCGCAATGGCTAGACAGGGTGGTATTGGTATCATCCACAAAAATATGTCCATTGAGGCTCAGGCTGATGAGGTTGACAAGGTTAAACGTTCTGAGAACGGAGTAATCACAGATCCATTTTCACTTTCACCAGAGCATACACTTCAGGATGCAGACAATCTTATGGGAAAATTCAAGATTTCTGGTGTTCCTATTACAGAAAACGGCAAGCTCGTTGGTATTATCACAAACCGTGACCTTAAATTCGAGACAGATTTCACAAAGAAAATCAAAGAGTCTATGACATCTGAGAACCTTATCACAGCTCCAGAGGGAATCACTCTTGAGGAAGCAAAGGTTATTCTCGGAAAAGCAAGAAAAGAGAAATTACCAATCGTAGATAAGGACTACAACTTAAAGGGACTTATCACAATAAAGGATATTGAGAAGCAGGTTAAATATCCATTATCCGCAAAGGATTCACAGGGACGTCTTCTCTGCGGTGCCGGTGTAGGTATCACAGGCAACATGATGGAGCGTGTTGAAGCTCTTGTAAATGCACATGTAGACGTAATCGTTATGGATTCAGCTCATGGACATTCAAAGAACATCATCGAGGCTGTAAAGAAAGTAAAGGCTGCTTATCCAGACCTGCAGGTAATCGCTGGAAATATCGCAACTGGTGCAGCTGCAAAGGCTCTTATTGAGGCTGGTGCTGATGCTGTCAAGGTTGGTATCGGACCTGGTTCTATCTGTACAACCCGTGTTGTTGCAGGAATCGGTGTACCACAGATTACAGCAATCATGGATTGCTATGAGGTAGCTAAGCAGTACGGCATCCCAGTTATCGCCGATGGAGGTATCAAGTACTCTGGAGATATGACAAAGGCACTTGCAGCCGGAGCTAATGTATGTATGATGGGTTCAATGTTCGCAGGCTGCGACGAGGCACCAGGAACATTTGAGTTATTCCAGGGAAGAAAATACAAGGTATACCGTGGAATGGGTTCTATCGCAGCTATGGAGAATGGTTCAAAGGACCGTTACTTCCAGGAGGGTGCAAAGAAGCTTGTTCCAGAAGGTGTTGAAGGCCGTGTAGCATACAAGGGAACTCTTGAGGATACAGTATTCCAGCTTAT
>CAVKUD010000046.1:0-4721 GCA_963659315.1 Senegalimassilia sp.
TTTTTTAATTTTATAATGGCATTTATTTTTTCCTTTATCATCATCATGTCTCTTGGCTATGATGAGCCAAAACTCAGTGATGTGATGGAAGGCTATGCTGCTGAGCAGGCTGGCATGCAGGCTGGGGATGTGATTTTAAAGATGGATGGATATAATGTTCACTTTTATAAGGAAATCGGTCTGTATTCCACAATCCATTATGGTGAGTCTGTTGAGGTGACATATCTCCGTGATGGAGAGAAAAAGACAACTACTCTGGTTCCAGTCTATGATGAGGACAGCCAGAGGTACCTCTATGGCTTTATAGGAACAGGGCAGTACACCAAGGCAAATGTAGGCACAGCCCTGCTTTACAGTGCTTATGAGGTAAAATACTGGATATACAGCACGGTAGAGAGCCTTAAGCTCTTATTTACAGGCAGGTTTGGTGTAAATGACTTAAGCGGTCCTGTGGGAATTGTCCAGAATATCGGGCAGACCTATGATGAGAGCGTTTCAAGCTCTGGCTATTACTACGCTTTCCTTAATATGCTAAACTGGGGAATACTCTTATCAGCCAACTTAGGTGTGATGAATCTGCTTCCACTTCCAGCCCTTGACGGTGGAAGACTGGTATTCCTTATAGTTGAAGTAATCAGGAGAAAGAAGATTGACCCTGAAAAAGAGGGTTATGTACATCTTGTAGGTATTATTCTTTTATTCTTATTGATGTTTATTGTTATGTTTAACGATATTAAAAAGATTTTTATATAGGAGCTATAACATATGAAAACACGCAAGGTAGTCATTGGAAATAAGGTCATAGGCGGAGGAAATCCTATACTTATACAGTCTATGACAAATACAAAGACAGAGGATGTTGCTGCTACAGTAGCACAGATTAACGCCCTGACAGAGGCAGGCTGCGACATTATAAGATGTGCTGTTCCTACCATGGAGGCAGCTCAGGCGATAAAGGAGATTAAGCCATATATATCCATTCCGCTTGTGGCAGATATACATTTTGATTATAAGCTTGCAATAGCAGCCATGGAAAATGGAGCTGACAAAATCCGAATCAATCCTGGCAACATTGGCTCGGCAGAGAGGGTTAAGGCTGTGGTTGATGTGGCAAAGGAGAGAAATATTCCAATACGTGTAGGCGTTAACAGCGGCTCACTTGAGAAAAATCTTGTAGAAAAATACGGTGGTGTGACTGCTGAGGGAATCGTTGAGAGTGCGCTGGACAAGGTACACTTAATAGAGGATATGGGCTATGATAATCTGGTAATCAGTATTAAGTCATCAGATGTGCTTATGTGTGTCAAAGCCCATGAGCTTATTTCGCAAAAGACTGACCACCCACTCCATGTAGGAATCACAGAGGCTGGCACTCTGATTAGCGGCAATATCAAGTCTGCAATAGGACTGGGACTTATCTTAAGTCAGGGCATTGGCGATACAATCAGAGTGTCTCTCACAGGAGACCCGCTTGAAGAGATTAAGTCTGCAAAGCTTATTTTAAGGACTCTGGGACTTAGAAAGGGCGGAATAGAAGTGGTATCCTGCCCAACCTGTGGCAGAACCAAGATTGACTTAATAGGACTTGCAAATAAGGTGGAGACAATGGTAGCTGGCTACCCACTTGACATCAAGGTTGCCGTAATGGGATGCGTAGTAAATGGGCCAGGAGAGGCAAAGGAAGCTGATATTGGTTTAGCAGGTGGAATAGGTGAGGGGCTTATCATCAAGCATGGTGAGGTCTATAAGAAGGTGCCAGAGGATGAACTGCTAGAGGCACTTAAGTACGAGTTGGATAATTGGAGTGAATAAATTTTGGCAAAATCTTTTAAAGAAGTTTTTCCTACTTTAAAACTGGATAATGAAATATCAGACCTTTTGAATGATGCAGAGGTTACCAAAATAAGTGCGAATCATGAGCATGATCATATTCGCATTTATTTGTGTGCCAGAAGGCTTATTTTTAAGAAAAATATATGGAAGCTTGAGAGCGCAATAGAGAGTCAGATATTCAGGGGAAAGAAGCTTAAGGTAACTATAATTGAGTCATACCAGCTCTCAGAGCAGTATAGTCCTAAGACTCTTATGGATGTATACAAGGACAGTATACTGGATGAAATAAACAGGTACAGTGTTCTGGAGTATAATCTCCTGAGAACTGCTGATATGAGCTTTACTGACGATTACCACATGACAATGACCCTTGACGAGACCATTATCGCAAAGACCAGAACCAATGAGATTGTAGAGTTTCTGGAAAAGGTAGTATGCGAGAGATGTGGATTTGACTTTCATATCACTGTAGAATACAGGCAGCCAGAGGAAAGTAAGTATCGAAAGAACTCTGAAAAGCAGATACAGCAGGAGGTCGAAAACATTATCGCAAGGACAAGAACTGCTGTTAAGAGCGGTGGCGAGGAGTTGCAGGCAGAGACTGCTGACAGTAATAATGACCAGAAGATGTTTGTTGCTAATACAACAGATGAGAAGGCTGGTATGTCAAACGATACCAAGCCTGCAGGAAATCCTGCAAAATCTGTCGATAAAAAATCAGCTTCATCTGGCAGGGATGAGAAGAAATTTGAACGCAAATATGAGAAAAAGGGCGAATTCCGCCGTAAGTATGACAATGACCCTGATGTAATCTATGGCAGGGGCTTTGATGATGAGACTATTGATATTGAAAAAATTGACGGACCGATTGGAGAGGTCTGCATCAGAGGCAAGGTATTAAATGTTGATACGAGAGAAATCAGAAATGAGAAAACAATTATCATATTTTCACTTACTGATTTTACAGATACCATAGTATTAAAGGTCTTTTCCAGAAATGATGATGTGCCAGAGCTGTTAAATGACATCAGCAAGGGCAAATTCCTCAAGGTAAAGGGTGTAGCCACCATTGATAAATTTGACAGCGACCTGACAATAGGCTCTATTGTCGGAATAAAGAGGACATCAGACTTTACTACTGTGAGGATGGATAACAGTGCAGACAAGCGAGTGGAGCTTCACTGTCATACCAAGATGAGTGATATGGATGGAGTCTCTGATGTCAAGGACATCATAAAACGAGCCATGAAGTGGGGACACAAGGCAATAGCCATTACAGACCACGGCGATGTGCAGGCCTTTCCTGATGCTAACCATACGGTAGATGATAAATTTAAGGTCATCTATGGTGTGGAAGCCTATCTGGTAGACGATACCAAAGATATAGTAGAAAACAGCCACAACCAGTCAATAGATGACAACTATGTCGTATTTGACCTGGAGACTACTGGCTTTAGTCCTGATGTAAATAAGATTATTGAGATAGGTGCAGTAAAGGTAAAAGATGGCAAAATCGTAGACAGGTTTTCCACCTTTGTCAATCCGCAGGTGCCTATCCCATTCAGAATAGAGCAGCTTACATCTATTCGGGATGACATGGTAATAGATGCTCCTGTAATAGAGAATATACTGCCTGCATTTATGGAGTTCTGTAAGGGCTGTACCATGGTTGCCCACAATGCGGACTTTGATATGAGCTTTATCAAGAAAAATTGTGAGCTGCAGGGGATAGAATGTAATCCGACCATAATAGATACAGTGGCGCTGGCACGAGTCCTGCTGCCACAGCTCAACAGATTTAAGCTGGATACTGTGGCAAAGGCACTCAATATATCCTTAGACCACCACCACAGGGCTGTAGATGATGCAGCCTGTACAGCGGAAATATTCGTGAAATTTATACAGATGCTGCATGACAGAGGTGTTGAGACTCTTGATGCAGTAAATAATATGGCAAAATCATCTGTAAATAATATCATGAAGATGCCTACATACCACGCCATAATTTTAGCCACCTGTGATCAGGGCAGGACAAACCTTTACAGGCTGACCTCCCTTGCCCATATCAAGTACTATAACAGGCGCCCAAGGATTCCAAAGTCTGAGTTTATAAAATACAGGGATGGACTTCTGATAGGTTCAGCCTGCGAGGCAGGAGAGCTGTACAGAGCCATATTAAATGGACGTCCCCAGGAGGAAATTACAAAGCTTGTAAACTTCTATGATTATCTGGAGATACAGCCTCTGGGCAATAATGCCTTCATGGTGAGGGACGAGGATTCGCCTATTGCAAGTGATGATGATTTGATAGCTATAAACAAACGAATCGTTAAGCTGGGTGAACAATTTAACAAACCGGTTGTGGCTACATGTGACGTGCATTTTTTAGACCCGGAGGATGAAATCTACAGACGTATCATAATGGCTGGTAAGGGCTTTAAGGATGCGGATGAGCAGGCACCCCTGTTTCTGAGGACAACAGAGGAGATGCTTAAGGAATTTGAGTATCTGGGAAGCTCAAAGGCAGAAGAGGTTGTCATCACAAATACTAACAAGATAGCAGACATGTGTGAGAGAATATCACCGGTCAGACCAGACAAGTGTCCTCCTGTCATCTTAAACTCAGATGATATGTTAAGAGACATCTGCTACACCAAGGCACACAGGATGTATGGCGAGGAGCTGCCATCAATCGTGAAGGAAAGACTGGACAGAGAGCTTAACTCAATTATTTCAAACGGCTATGCCGTTATGTACATTATCGCCCAGAAGCTGGTTTGGAAGTCAAATGAGGACGGCTATCTGGTAGGTTCACGAGGCTCCGTAGGAAGCTCCTTTGTTGCCACCATGTCAGGTGTCACGGAGGTTAATCCCCTTAGGGCGCATTA
>CAVKUD010000046.1:4950-16120 GCA_963659315.1 Senegalimassilia sp.
ACAGAGGTTATCTTCGGTGAAGGTCAGACCTTTAAGGCTGGTACAATAGGTACATTGGCTGACAAGACAGCTTTTGGATATATCAAAAACTATTACGAGGAGCGTGGCATCAGAAAGAGAAACTGTGAGATTGACAGAATCGTAGAGGGCTGTGTCGGCGTAAGAAGGACAACAGGCCAGCATCCGGGAGGAATCGTAGTTCTTCCTATGGGAGAGGAGATAAATACCTTTACTCCTGTCCAGCATCCTGCAAATGATATGACGGTTGACATTACCACAACCCATTTTGATTACCACTCAATCGACCACAACCTCTTAAAGCTTGATATTCTCGGTCATGATGATCCTACCATGATTCGTATGCTGCAGGATCTGACTGGTATGGACCCTACACAGATACCGCTGGATGACAAGGCAGTCATGTCTCTCTTCCAGAATACTTCTGCACTGGGCATAGAGCCTGAGGATATAGATGGCACCCCTCTTGGGGCACTTGGTATACCAGAATTTGGTACAGACTTTGCCATGGGCATGTTAATAGATACCCAGCCCAAGGAATTTTCTGACTTAATCAGAATCGCAGGACTGTCACATGGTACTGATGTATGGCTTGGCAATGCCCAGACCTTAATTGAGGAGGGCACAGCAACTATTTCCACCTGTATCTGTACCCGAGACGACATTATGACATACCTGATTTCCATGGGACTTGAGTCAGAGCGGGCATTTAAGATTATGGAGAATGTCCGAAAGGGAATGGTAGCCAAGGGCAAGTGCAAGGACTGGCCTGAATGGAAGGAAGACATGCTGGCTCATGGTGTACCAGACTGGTATATCTGGTCATGTGAGAAGATTAAGTATATGTTCCCTAAGGCACATGCTGCCGCCTATGTTATGATGGCATGGCGTATTGCCTATTGTAAGGTCTTTTATCCATTGGCATATTATGCAGCATATTTTTCTATCCGAGCTACTGGCTTCTCATATGAGCTTATGTGTCAGGGCAAGGAGAGGCTGGAAGCCTATATGGCTGATTATAAAAAGCGCAAGGATACACTTTCCAAGAAGGAGCAGGATACCTTTAAGGATATGCGTATAGTACAGGAGATGTATGCAAGAGGCTTTGAATTTGAAAAGCTTGATATATACACAGCCCATCCAAACAGGTTTCAGATTGTACATGGCAAGCTGATGCCGTCACTTAACAGTATTGATGGATTGGGCGACAATGCGGCTGTAAACATCGCAGAGGCTGCAAAGGATGGACCATTCCTGTCAAAGGATGACTTCAGGGATAGGACAAAAACATCCAAGACCGTCATCGATTTGATGGCAGATCTTGGACTGTTTGGTGACATACCTGAATCTAATCAGTTGTCCTTATTTGATTTTGGTGCATAATATTTACTCAATCTTTCCAGGGTGGAATTCACTTATCTGCCCTGGATTACTTGTAGGTGTGCAGTAGGTTGTTCCTGTGTGGTAATCCTTAAAGTAAATATAAGAAGATGTTGCATTGATTGCAGTATACTCACCGGTGGCAAGGACTGCAGCTCCTGAGCCATCGTTTTTTATCATGCAAAGTGCTGGTGAATCGCCAGTCCTCTGATAATAGATATTATCGCCATAGACATTGTACAATTCTACTGAGTCAGTTGTCAGCGTGGTTAGATTGACATTATCCAGGTTAGTATGGACTAAGGCGTTGTCCTGGTCTACATCCACAAAATACGCATGGCTGTTATCTATTACAGTTGGCTTATAACAGTGACACTCAAGGATAGTTACCACATTGTCAGATGCTGTGTCAAAACGCATCAGGGAGCCGTTATCAGGACTATTATAATAGAAATACTGACCGACACCATTACAGGTATAGGCATAGTCTTTCTTTATCTCTTTACAGTTCTTGCCATCAATACCAACTGAATACAGTATAGTGCCGATGGTGTCATCATAATGCAGATAATAGATTTTGTTGCCTATAAGAGAGGCGTAGATACAAGGGGCATCATCCAGGATTTTGACCTTGCCGCCATCCCTGTCTATCCTGCACAGACTGTTATTGTTAAATGAAAAATACGAATGCTTGTCCGTGTGCTGGGTTGACTCGCCGTTATTGCGGACATAGTATACATAATTGTCATCGGCATTTATATATGTAGCATTGTCCTCGCTTAACTTTTTAAGGTTGGTCCCTGACAAATCCATGGAATACAGATAATTGTTATCGTCAGGGTTGGCAAAGAAAACTGTACCATTACTCTCGCAGAACAAACCGTCATTATACAGGTTGCCTGTGGTGTTTCCATTTACATAATTATCGTTGTAGCGGGTTCTGTTAAGATGTTTTGCAGCTCCTATGGAAATGACTACTACAAGAACTATCAAAACAGCTAATATTATTTTAATTGACTTTTTCATACAAATCCCTCCCTAAGAAAATTATATAATTTACCTTGATTTCTTTCAATATTTACTTGTGTTTAATATGCGGTTGAATTATTATTTTTTTAAGTATATTAGAAGGGTGCATAGTAGATTATGAAAGATTTAGTTACATTAAGGGACGAAATTGACCAGATAGACAGACAGATTGTAGAGCTTTATGAGAAGCGTATGGTGATTTCGGCAGGGGTAGCAGAATATAAAATAAGCACAGGTAAAAAGGTATTTGATAAGGAAAGGGAGAGCCAGAAATTAGAGACCCTTACAAAGCAGGCGTCATCGGAGTTTACAAAAAATGGTGTCCGTGAGCTTTTTGAGCAGATAATGGCTATGAGCAGGAAGAAGCAGTACCAGCTGCTTACAGAGCATGGCATAGAGTCAGATACATATCTAAAGGAGGTACCAGCCTTTGATTATTCAAAGGCAAGGATTGTATTCCAGGGGGTTGAGGGCGCATACAGCGAGCAGGCTATGAGAGAGTATTTCGGCAAAGACTGCGACAGCTATAATGTGGATACATGGAAGGATGCCATGGAAGCAATCAAAAATGGAGAAGCTGACTATGCCGTTCTGCCGATTGAAAACTCATCTGCTGGTATTGTCTCTGAAAATTACGATTTGCTGGTTGAGTATGAAAATTATATAGTGGGAGAGCAGAAGATAAAGATAAACCACTGTCTTCTGGGGCTGCCAGGGGCAGATATAGATAGCCTGACTACAGTATATTCCCACCCACAGGCTCTTATGCAGTGCAGCGGATATCTTGATGACCACAAAAATTGTGAGAAAATCAGCCTTAAAAACACAGCCCTTGCAGCTAAAAAGATTAAGGAGGATGGAGACATCAGACATGCAGCCATCGCAAGTGAAATTACAGCGGACATATATGGATTATCTATTCTCGACAGGGCAATTCAGGATAATAAGGATAATACCACCCGCTTTATTATTGTGTCAGGCAAAAAGGAATATGAGAGCAGTGCAAACAAGGTCAGCATCTGTTTTGAGATACCGCATGAGAGTGGTTCTCTTTACCATATGCTTTCACATTTCATATATAATGGAATAAATATGTTTAATATTCAGTCAAGACCAATAAAGGACAGAAACTGGGAATACAGGTTTTTTGTTGACTTTGATGGAAATCTCAAGGACACAGCAGTTATTAATGCCTTAAGGGGACTTGAGGAAGAGACTAATTTTCTTAAGATTTTAGGTACATACAAGTAAAATAAGGACTGGGGGAATTGTAAATGGCAGTTACAGTATTTGCATCTGTATACATAGGAAGCTTTGAAGTATCACTCAAGATATTTGAGTTTTCACAAAAGAACAGAATGAAAGAGATTGACCATGTGAGAGCGCATCTGGATTTGGGAAAGGAATCCTACCAGAATGATCGTATAGGCTATGAGCTGGTTGATGACCTGTGTGAAATCCTGTCTGAGTTTAAAAATATAATGGATGGTTACAGGGTTGATTATTATGAAGCCTATGTATCAGCTGTTGTGCGTGATGTCTCAAATGAAGCCTTTGTGCTTGACCAGATAAAGCTTAGAACCGGATTTGATATAAAAGTAATCAGTAACTCTGAGCACCGCTTTATCAGTTATAAATCCGTTGCTGCCAGGGATAAGTTTGAGGATATGATTAAAACCTCTGCCGCAGTTATTGATATCGGCGGAGCCAGCATACAGATTACACTATTCCAGAACGGACAGCTTATCACGACACAGCATATGGAAGTGGGTACAGCAAGGCTCAGAAGTATATTGTATAAGCCGGGGGTACCAGAGGAATCCTACAAGAAGCAGCTGGAGGAGTACCTTAACAAAAAGCTTGAGGTTTTAAAATCCCTGTATTTTAAGGATGGGGTTGACTGCATAATATTTATGAATGACTCAGGACTTGAGCTGGTCAATAAAATCGAAAGGGATAATAAGATAGACAATATCATAAAGGGAGAGAAGTTTGAAAAATATCTGGAGAAGCTTCAGAAAAAATCCGTCTCTGACATGATAAGAGAGCTTGATGTGCCTGATGAGAGGGACAGCCTGCTGGTGCCTTCGCTTATGCTTTTTAAGACACTTGTTTCAAATCTTAAGGCGTCAAAGATATGGATTCCAGGCGTGGATATCAATGATGGAATTGCATATGACTATGCAGAGAAAAATCATTTTATAAAGGCAACCCATGATTTTAAGGCAGACATCATATCGGCAGCCAAATATATGTCAGCCCATTACAACAGCCATTCACCACATATTGAGGCACTGGATATGCTGTCAATGAAGATATTTGATGCCCTGAAGAAAAATAACGGTCTTACAGACAGAGACAAGCTTTTGCTTGAGGTGGCAGTTATACTTCATGACTGTGGCAAATTCATAAGCATGGTCAACAGTGCCCAGTGTGCATATGAGATAATTATGGCTTCAGAGATTATAGGACTTACCCACGCAGAGAGGGAGATTGTTGCCCTTACAGTTTTGTATAATTCCATACAGCTTGACTTGTATGAGGATCTGGCAGACAGAATCGACTATGACAGCTATATAAAGGTAGCCAAGCTGTCAGCCATACTCAGGGTGGCAAATGCTCTCGACCAGAGTCATATGCAGAAATTTAAGAATGTAAAGACCTCCCTAAAGGGCAGAGAGCTTATAATAACCCTTGAGGTCTTTGAGGATATTTCGCTGGAGCAGGCCTTGTTTGAAAATAAAATTGCATACTTTGAAAATGTATTCAGTATAAAACCAGTATTGAAACAAAAGAGAATATATGACGTATAGGAGGTGGGCAGATGAATAAGATTGATTTTACAAACCCTTCGTATTATGAGAACAGGGAGCTGAGCTGGATAAAGTTTGACGAGAGAGTATTGGAGGAAGCCAGGGATAAGTCTATTCCTTTGCTTGAGAGAGTAAAATTCACAAGCATTGTATCTTCAAACCTTGATGAGTTTTTCATGGTCAGGGTTGCTTCTTTAAAGGATATGGTGCATGCTAATTATAAGAAAAAGGATATAGCAGGACTTACCGCCACTGAGCAGCTCACAAGGATAAACAAGGCTACAAGAGAGCTGGTTAACACCCAGTATTCTACATACACCAGGTCTCTGATTCCGCTTTTAAATAATGAGGGACTCTATCTGGTAGACAGCTATGAGCAGCTAAATGAAGAACAGGCGGCATTTGTGGACAGGTATTTCATGGAAAGCGTGTATCCAGTTTTAACACCTATGGCAGTTGATGCCTCAAGACCATTTCCTTTAATAAGAAATAAAACACTTAATATAGCTGCCCTTCTGGCAAACAAAGAGAACAAGCGTGATACTGTATTTGCTACAGTCCAGGTGCCGAGCGTGCTGCCAAGACTGGTGCAGATTCCATCAGAGGAGGGCACAAAGGCATTTATATTATTGGAGCAGGTTATAGAGCGCAATATAAGTAAGCTGTTTTCAAATTATAAATTACTGTGTGCTTATCCGTACAGAATCATGAGAAACGCAGACCTGACCATTGATGAGGAGGAAGCATCAGACCTCCTTAAGGAAATAGAGAATAAGCTTAAGATGAGACAGTGGGGCGAGGTCATCCGCCTTGAGGTGGAGGCTGGAATCGATGCCAAGCTTCTTAAATTCCTAAAGAGTGAGTTTAAGGTAGCAGAGGAGGATGTGTTTAAGATTCCTGGCCCTATAGATTTGACTGTACTCATGAGACTCTATGGAGTAGAGGGCTATGACAGGTTAAAATATGTGCAGCCTGTACCACAGCCAGTACCTGAGATTGTTCCAGGAGAGGATATATTTGAAGCAATCAGAAAATCAGATATATTTTTACACCACCCATACCAGACCTTTGACCCTGTAGTTGATTTTATAAGACAGGCATCAAAGGACCCTGATGTACTGGCAATCAAGCAGACCCTGTACAGAGTCAGTGGCAATTCGCCTATTATCAGCTCTCTTGCCCAGGCAGCAGAAAATGGCAAGCAGGTCACAGTACTTGTTGAGCTTAAAGCGAGATTTGATGAGGAGCATAATATCGTATGGGCAAAGAAGCTTGAAAAAGCAGGCTGCCATGTAATATATGGACTGGTAGGCTTAAAGACCCACAGCAAGATAGCTCTTGTAGTCAGAAAGGAAGAGGATGGTATCAGACGATATGTACATCTTGGAACAGGAAACTACAATGACTCAACGGCTAAGCTGTATACAGACTGCGGTATCTTCACCTGCAAGGAATCAATAGGCGAGGATGCAACAGCTGTGTTTAATATGCTGTCAGGCTATTCTGAGCCTAGATCGTGGAATGAATTAATCCTTGCCCCATACTGGCTCAGGGACAAATTCCTGTATCTGATTAAGCGTGAGATAAAGCATGTAAAGGAGGGCAGAGAGGGAAGAATT
The DNA here is from genome assembly GCA_963659315.1 of Senegalimassilia sp. GTDB lineage: Bacteria > Bacillota > Clostridia > Lachnospirales > Lachnospiraceae > Roseburia. Next base: position 11,810 of record CAVKUD010000046.1, read on the forward strand.
GTGGCAAAGATGAATTCTCTTTGTGACAGCGGCATAATTGCAGCCCTCTATGAAGCCTCTGCCGCAGGAGTGAAAATAGACTTGATTGTCAGAGGTATCTGCTGTCTCAAGGTTGGTATACCAGGTGTCAGCGAAAATATCACTGTCAGGTCAATCGTTGGAAATTTCCTGGAGCACAGCAGGATATTCTATTTTGAGAACGGCGGCAATATAGACGTATATATGGGCAGTGCGGACTGGATGCCTAGAAACTTAGACAGACGTGTGGAGATTATCTTCCCTGTCCTTGAGGATGCCTTAAAGGAAAAGGCAATCCATATACTTGAGGTAGAGCTTGCAGATAATGTCAAGGCAAGAGTTATGGAGCCAGACGGCAACTATGTAAGGGTTGACAAGAGGGGCAAGCAGCTGGTAAACTCACAGAGGGTATTTGTTGAGGAAGCAGCCCAGGCAGTGCCAGATAATACAGAGTCCCAGAAGGGAAGAGTATTTATTCCTGCGGAGCCGCTCTAGTAATAAATATTAAAACAATTATAAAAAAGGCTTGACACTCAAAAGTTTATGTGTTATTGTCTAATAGTTGTAAGAAAACAAAGTAGAGTATCCACTCTCACCTAAGCGCAAATGAGCGACTTAGAGTTAATATTTCGAGCATTTTTGTGTTAGAGATTGTATAGTGGATAGTCTGCCTATCCACTATTTTTTTATGGAGGTACAAAACCATTAGCGAATTAATGATTAATGAACAGATCAGAGATAAGGAAGTTCGATTGGTTGGTGCAGATGGAGAACAGTTAGGAATTGTTTCTTCTAAGGAAGCTCAGAAGATTGCTGATGAGGCAGGTCTTGATCTTGTAAAGATTGCTCCAAATGCAAAACCACCTGTATGTAAGGTGATTGACTACGGTAAGTATCGTTACGAGATGGCTCGTAAAGAGAAGGACGCCAAAAAGAAACAGAAAACTGTTGAACTGAAAGAGATTCGTCTCTCTCCAAACATTGAAGCAAATGACTTGAACACAAAGGTCAATGCTGCAAAGAAATTCCTTGCAAAAGGAAACAAGGTTAAAATCACACTTCGTTTCAGAGGTCGTGAGATGGCTCACATGAATTCTAGCAAGCATATACTTGATGATTTTGCTGAGAGTCTTGCTGATGTAGCGGTAGTGGAAAAAGCGCCAAAGGTCGAGGGTAGAAGCATCGGCATGGTGCTGGCAGAAAAGAGATAACAATTAAGGAGGAATACACAATGCCAAAAATGAAAACAAGCAGAGCAGCTGCAAAACGTTTCAAACTTACAGGAACAGGAAAGTTAAAGAGAAATAAAGCTTATAAGAGACATATCTTAACAAAGAAGTCTACAAAGACTAAGAGAAATCTTAGAAAGGCTGCAATGACAGACCAGACAAACGTTAAGAACATGAAGAAGATTTTACCATACTTATAAGATTTATTTAAGGAGGAATAGATAATGGCAAGAATTAAAGGCGGCATGAACGCTAGAAAGAAACATAATAGAACATTAAAATTAGCTAAGGGTTACAGAGGTGCTCGTTCAAAGCAGTACAGAGTAGCTAAGCAGTCAGTTATGAGAGCTTTAACAAGTTCTTATTCTGGACGTAAAGAGAGAAAGAGACAGTTCCGTCAGTTATGGATTGCCCGTATCAACGCAGCAGCTCGTATGAACGGACTTTCATATAGCCAGTTTATGCACGGATTAAAGTTAGCAAATGTTGACCTTAACCGTAAGGTATTAGCTGATATGGCTGTTACAGATGCAGCTGGATTCGCTAAGTTAGTAGAGCTTGCAAAGTCTAAATTAGCTTAATTGTAAATTAAGTTTGAAATTAAAGGGTATGCACATCAGTGCGTACCCTTTTTTGCGCTTCTGTATTCTTTTGGTGACATACCCTTTATTTTGTGAAAGGTCTTTGAAAAATATAAGCCGTTGTCAAATCCGATTGAATTGGCAATTGCTGTAACTGAGAGCGATGTGTGCTCTAAGAGGTAACATGCCTGCTTGATTCTGAAGTCGGTCAGATATTCCTTGGGAGAGGTCTGCAAAACCGTCTCAAAGGAGCGGAAGAGGTGGCTTCGGCTTAAACCTACATATGATGCAATATCCTCTATGGTAATAGGATAGGAGTAGTTTGAGGATATATACTCGATTCCCTTTTGCACATAGTTTGCAGCTGAGTTTGGCAGATTCTGCTTGCTGGAATTGTGCATGAAGAGGGCGAGGGTGGTATACAGCCTGCCTGTCATCTCCACAGCATGCTCAAAATTATTGCCTCTGGCATCGTATATATGTAGTATCTGACCCTTTATCTTTTCCCCGTCGGGGGTCTTTTTTATCACAGGGCTATCCTTGGTGAAATCTGTTGCCTGAAGGATTATGGCTGCGTCGCTGCCTGTAAAGCCCACCCAGGTATATTCCCAGGGGTCGGTCTCATCTGCCTTGTAAATAACCTCTGTATTGGGATAGACGAGGAAGGTGTCGCCTGCAGTCAGCTCATATGTGTGCCTGCCTACTGTGTAGTAGCCCTTGCCACTTATGATGTAGTGGATGAGATAGTGGTCTCTGATACCTGGCCCCCACTGGTAGGCAGAGTCGCACCTCTGGAAGCCTACGTTATATACGGACAGGGACACAAGCTCCTTTTGTGTTGCCTTGTATGAATTCTTGTATTTGTTTGTGTTATACATTTTGTGCCTCTTTGTTTATCTCTGATTATAAGGACTGTGCCTGTGGGAATGATTCTTAAATACAGGCATATAAATATGAGTAAATTATATATACAAAACAGGCACTATGCAACATTTTTACATGTTTCTTCTACATTTTTTGATGTACAAACAGACTTGTTTGATATAATATTATCTCAGATAGAAAAATAAAAAGAGAAAAGGAGACAGATAATTATGGCAATTTTAGTTACTGGTGGAGCTGGTTATATTGGAAGTCATACATGTGTCGAGCTTTTGGATGCAGGATATGAGGTAGTTGTGTTTGATAATCTTTCAAACTCTTCTGAAAAGTCATTAGACAGAGTTAAAGCACTTACAGGAAAAGAAGTAAAATTCTACAAAGGTGATATTCTTGATAGAGATGCATTAAATAAGGTTTTTGCTGAGAATAAGATTGACAGCTGTATTCACTTTGCAGGACTTAAGGCTGTTGGCGAGTCAGTTGCAAAGCCTTGGGAATACTATGAGAACAATATCGCAGGAACACTTACACTTGTAGATGTAATGAGACAGAATAACTGCAAAAACATTATTTTCTCATCATCTGCAACAGTATACGGAGACCCTGCCCAGATTCCTATTACAGAGGAGTGCCCAAAGGGACAGTGTACAAACCCATACGGATGGACAAAGTCAATGCTTGAGCAGATTCTTATGGACATCCAGAAGGCTGACAATGAGTGGAATGTTATCCTTCTCAGATACTTTAACCCAATCGGAGCTCATCCAAGCGGAACCATGGGAGAGAATCCAAACGGTATTCCAAACAACCTTATGCCTTATATTACACAGGTTGCAGTTGGTAAATTAGAGCAGCTTGGAGTATTCGGAGACGATTATGACACACCAGACGGAACAGGTGTGAGAGATTACATCCATGTAGTAGATCTGGCAGTTGGCCATGTAAAGGCTTTAAAGAAGATTGAGGAGAAGGCAGGACTCTGCATCTACAATCTGGGAACAGGTCACGGCTACAGTGTATTAGACATTGTAAAGAATTTTGAAGAGGCAAATGACATCAAGATTCCTTACCAGATTAAGCCAAGAAGAGCTGGCGATATTGCAACATGCTATTGTGACCCTTCAAAGGCTGAAAGAGAGCTTGGCTGGAAAGCCCAGTACGGAATCAAGGAAATGTGTGCAGATTCATGGAGATGGCAGAAGAACAATCCAAACGGATATGAGGATTAAGCTGACAGCGAGAATTGTGTAGAAAATATGAGAGGGAACCTGAGTTGTGCTTGGGTTCTCTCTCTTGCATATTTGGGTACAAAAAAACACTTGCATCAAATGCAAGTGCTTAGCAGTCCGTACGGGAATCGAACCCGTGTTTCCGCCGTGAGAGGGCGGCGTCTTAACCGCTTGACCAACGAACCGTGTATTATACTATCATGGGTTTGAGGGAAAAGCAAGCACTTTTTTAAATTTTTTTGAGAAAAATTACAAAAAAGTTCAAAAATACTGCCTAAAAGCTTGCATTTACTGGGTTTAAGTGCTATTATACACATGATAACACGATGATTAAGGATTGAGAGAGGGCAAAAGTCCTCTCTCAATTCACGT
>CAVKUD010000047.1:0-4785 GCA_963659315.1 Senegalimassilia sp.
GTATATGCCCTTTTCCTCATTTGTGGCAAGAACCGGATACCGCTCCTTGGTCCATGACCTTGGGTCAAGCAAATCTGCATCCTCATCCGCTGTCAGCATGCCCACGCAGTACTGGATACCAGTCTCGCTTGCTGAGTAGGTCATAAAGATTTTACCATTATGCTTTATAATTCCAGGTCCCTCATTTACCCAGAAGCCATGCCTCTCCCAGTCATAATCCGGTGTTGTGAGAAGCACCTGAACGGTCTTTAGTGTGTATCCGTTTTCCATCTCTGCTATATAGAGATTTGAAATCTGCTTGCCTACTCCTACCTTTTCAGCCCAGATATAATACCACTTGCCCTTATTCTCAAAAACAGTAGCGTCAAGTGAAAATGCTTCAAATGAGAACTCATCATCCTTCGCTCTCACCATCTTGCCTTTTTCAATCCACTCATCATGCATAGGGTCATCCCCCTGACACTCAAGCACATATGGTCTGATTTCCCACTCGTCGTCAATCTCGCCACCTGCGAAATAGATATACCATTTACCAAAAAGATAATGTATTTCCGGTGCCCAGATATGCTTGCTCATAGGTCCCGACTCATGCTTGTGCCACAGCACTTTTTCCTCTGCCTCTGCAAGTCCTGCCAGAGTCTTTGAGCTTCTCAATACGACAGCATCATAGGCTGGCACAGAGGCTGTAAAGTAATAGGTTCCGTCTGTGTGCTTGTATACATATGGATCTGCACGCTGCAAAATCCATGGTTCGTTATATTTCACTTTCTTATCCATTTTTAATCTCCTATGTTTTTATATTTTTTCATATTCCTTTTTAATTTTTAAATGTTATCCAGACTTAGGTATTTTGCTTAAAGCTTCTAATACTTAACGCCCCAGATACTCTCATTGCTGCCGACTGCTGTAAAGGTCATGACATCAGTGTCTGCCTCATCCTTCATCTGGCAGAAGACACCGCTGTATTCCTTGTCATCATATGTTATATGTACATAGCAGCTATTGTCAGACACATTCCAGCTTCCCTCTATATCCTCTCCGACCACTGTTCCATCAGCATTTAAGTAGAGAATAAATGGCTCAGCCACCTCACTGTCTATTCCTGTTCCCTGATTTACCACATAGTATCTGCCCACGAGGCTTTCATTATCATATCCTGTATCAGATATTGTCTCTCCGTTTGTGGAATATGGGAGCATGCAAGGCCAGCCCTCTTCATTAATAAAATACTGCTTCACTCTAGGTGCGTGAGTCTCAGACTGCATATCAAATCTAGTGTGATAGCAGATGTACCTCTTGCCGTCATCATCTATCATGGCAGAGCAGTGACCTGTTGCCTTATAGCCCATCTCAAGACTTGGCAGATAATAGTTGCCAGACAACTTTAAGCCATAAAAGGCATTGGCATCCCCAATCTCAGGATAAGCACCATTCATATCCACGTAATCACCATCTACAGTTTCAGACCTGAACACTCTTATCTGGTAGCCACCGTCTCTTGTCAGCTCACCATAGGCGACATAGAGATAGTAATATCCAGCATCCTCATCATAGAGGATGTAAGGTGCCTCGATAGATGTGTGTCCTCCACCTAAAAGTCTCTTGCCAAAGTATGGGTCTACATTGTTATCAGGGTCTGCCTCTGGATGGATAACCTCTCCTGTGCTCTCATCAATCTCCAACAGGAAAATACCACCTGACCATGAGCCGTATACCATCCACATTTTTCCATCAGCATCATAAAAAACTGTTGGGTCAATGGCATTTGGATATTCCTTGTAGTTATACTCATATCCTGCCTTGCTGGTATACTCGTCAATGGCAGTCTCCTCGTCCACATAGTCCAGCACGTTTGTAGCCTCTATTGTGTTAACCGTAAAACCAGAATAAATCAGCGTGCCCTTCCACTCATATGGTCCATCAACATTCTCTGAAGTGGCATAAACTATATCAGAGGTATTCCAGTTTGAGGATGTACAATAGTACATGTAGTACAGCCCCTGCGCCTCATTGTAAATCACATCTGGTGCCCACACATGAGGCTCACCGTCGTCTGTAGGATTAAGACTTGCCTTATTACCAGCGTAGTCAAACTCCCCCGAATCATAATTTTTCAAATCGGTAAAGACCTTGTTTTTTCCAGAATAACCATTACCAATCAAAGTCCAGTTGATTAAGTCCGTGCTACTTGCCGCCGCCATGTGAGAACCGAAAATGTAATATGTACCATCCTCCTTGATAATGGATGGGTCATGCACCGCCACATCCTTAATCGTTTCTGCTGTAGCTATGCCATCATAGTCAACAGTAAAATCATACTCTGGAGCCTTGTCAAAGACTCCACTTGCAACAGCACCGATAACTCCCCCAGCCACAGCAAGAGCTGCGACACCAACTGCAATACCTGTTTTTGCTCCTTTTTTCATATTAACCCCATTCCTATTTACTTGTGTCTACCTTTGTTGTGTGTCAAACAAGAACATTATTTTTATGTCTTATTTGATACAAATTTGATAAATATCTTTGAATATCATTGTTTAGATATTTCTATATTATTTTACTAAATCGTAAATAATAAGTCAATACAGAAAACCTGCCACCGACAATCTCCTAAAACTTTTATGCCCATTTTCTGCTCGGCTATGTGAAACCTTTCGAGTGTCATAGCGCACAATATATATGCTCATATTTGTGACTGTGTAGGGTATTAGATTTTCTTAATGCCCTGTTCCATCCCAGCAACTCGGCAACACGACGTTGCCGAGAGTGAGACCTGAGCCATGGATGGCGAATGTCGAATGTTTGCGTCAAATTACAAATACTTCTATCAGGGCATTTAGAAAATCTTATCCCCGAAACCCGGAACAAATATGAGCATATATATTGTGCGCTATGACATTCAAAACCTCCCCCCCCTAACAGCAAAATGAGCATAAAAAAGGAGACCACAAACAAGCCTTGTGGTCTCCAAAATATTCACATTTACATCGGACTATAAGTAATATGCACCTTAATATCCTGACTATAGTTACCAAACCCGCTTCCAAACAAGGTAAGTCCACCAATATTCTTGGCATCATCCATTATCTGAAACTTAAATCTGATAACACTCTTATAGGTCAGCTTAAACTGGTCAATATTGACATCCGATATTTTAAGTCCATCTATAAAACATCCCTTTTTGTCAATGGTAAGCACCTTTAAGAGTCCATACTGGTTCCAGTTCACAGGCCACCAGTCAGGAGTGAATATACCTCTCACATCTCCGAAATCACCAGCACTGGTCCATGTGCCCAGATATACATCATTTAGCACAAAGGAAATATCCGATGGCCAGTCATTATTTATTCCAGGTGCCTCTGAGCTAATCTCAAAGGAGATTGTAATCTTGTCAATCTTTGTGGCATCTGGCAGGAGATTTGGAATGATGTACTCCACATAGCCTCGTCCAAACCACAATATTCCCGCATCTATCCTGTCCTGATGCGCAAAATATCTAGGGTCGTCAACCTCACCTATCAGATTGTTTGAAGTAGCTATACCACAGGTTGGATAAATCTCATAATCGGCGTAATGTCCTATTCTCACATCTGTATCGTAAATCAGTTCGTTTCCGTTGCTCTCATCCCCGCCAATATCGAACATAATCTGAGTTTCCTTCAGACGACACATCTTCTTGTTTCCATGGACATTTCTCTCTGACAAAACAACGATGATTCCTGTCTCCTCAAGCATTCTGACATGACTGGTCAAGGCTCCGTTTGTAACTCCCAAAGCCTTAGCAATCTCGTTCATGCTCATCTCCTTGTTTTCGAGAAGAAGCTTGATTATATTTATTCTTATCTCAGAACCCAGTGCCTTGAATACTGGCACTCCATCATCAAGTTTTTTAATATGAATCATCGTATTTCATCCTACTTCCAATTATTTCTTTTTCATCCAATAGCAGACCTTATCGTCTGTGTAACCTGTGACAGCAAGTGTCTCGCCGCCGTTCTCATAGTCATTACACCTATATATTTTATACTTTCCAGGCAAATCTTGAAAGTCTTTTATGACAACTATTTTAGATTTTTTTAAACTATTATCCCTGTCATCAAGTAAAATATATTCCCATTCGCCTGATATATCCACAGAATCTGGCATTTCAAATGACTCGCCCTCATAATTCTGTGACCCAAGCACTGGCCAGCCATCTATAAAAAACATAGGTCTGACCATCATATAATGTCTGCTATAGCTTATTCTACCCTCCATATCCTCAACATACTCATTGCATTTGGCGCCATCCCTGATATGATGCACAAAAAAATAATTTTTGCTCACAGGGTCATAAAATGGCACACCGTGTCCTGGTCCTCTGAATCCATCAAATTTCCAGCCTGCATCTGCATTTCCATGTTTTGGATTACTATTATCAAATCTATAACTATTTGCTATTTTCTGACCTAAAGCCTTCTCCCTCAAGTCAAGTCCATTCATATCCACATATGGACCTGTCACACATTTACTTCTTCCAACTCTTATATCATAGTCATTTCCAAGCCATCCATAGGACTGAAACAGATAATAATATCCTGTTTCCTCCACATATATGGCAGAAGCCCCCTCTGGCCCGTCAATGACAGGAGGATTGCTCTTTTTTGATATACATTTTCCCAGAGTCTTTGGATTAGCATCCTTGGAAAGTCCAGTCTCAGGATTAAGCTCCTTTATGTATATTCCACCAAAGAAGGAACCATATATAAGATATGCTTTTTCCTCATCCCATATGATGTGTGGGTC
>CAVKUD010000047.1:4795-15934 GCA_963659315.1 Senegalimassilia sp.
GGTCTATAGCATTTGGATAGCTGTCATCTGTTCCCCAGGTGTCAGCCACCACGCCTCTGTTTTCAAAGGGTCCCAGCGGATTATCCGCACATGCCAGCCAGATTCTCGATTCTGAGCTGCCAAATGCCTTTGTGGCAGAATAGTACATCCTGTACTCACCCCTGACATACTCTGTAAAAGGTGCCCAGAAATTAACTGTCTTAGGGAAATCCCCATTATCTCTCGCCTCTGCTATCGCTGAGTCAGAAAGCGCAGTACCCTCATATTTAAAATGCACCAGATCCTCGGAGCTTCTGACAGGAATACCGATTTTATCCTCGAGACCAAGAGGAGGACCATACACATCTGTACAATATGAGTAATACTTTTCTGTCACCGGGTCCCACATCATTGAAGGGTCGTGGGAGCCAGCGTTTCCATATTTTTTCACATCATATTCGTTAAGTCTGAAATAATTTTCCATCTTAGCCCTTTACACCTGAGATAGCCATTGACTCAATGATGTATCTCTGGAAGAAGAAGAAAAGTAATAATGTAGGTATCAAAGCCAGTACAGATGCTGTCATAATAAGTGGATAGTTACTGTTTACAGCATACTGTGAGTTAAACTGTCTGATTACAACCTGTAATGTGTGCCATTCATCATTTGCCACAAAGATAGTTGGTGCAAGGTAGTCATTCCAGATTCCCATGAACCAGAGGATAATCTGTGTCATCAGTGCTCCCTTCATAAGCGGAAGGAAAATTGAATAATACATCTTGAAATATCCACAACCATCAATCTTTGCAGCCTCCACAAATTCATATGGTATGCTTGAGAGGTTCTGTCTCAGGAAGAAAATCATACCTACGTTGCCAAAGAGTCCTGGTAATATAAGTGGTAAAAGACTGTCTGTCATTCCCCATCTTGTAAACATTACATACTGAGGAATCATGATAACTGCAAATGGAATCATCATTGTTGCCAGCAGTCCAAGGAAAATGCCATCCTTGCCTCTGAATTTTAACTTGCTGAAAGAAAATGCTGCAAGGGATGAAGTAAATCCACCAACTACAAGCACTGGAATCTCAACCAACATAGTGTTTCTGACACCCTTTAAGAAGTTTGAATCAAATAAAACCTCTGCATAGGTACCTGTCTTTACTGGATTTGGTATCAGGCTGAAGTGTCCTGACATAATCTGTCCCTTTGTCATAAATGATGCACACACCATGTATACAAGTGGGAACACCATTGCTACTGCTCCAATTGCAAGAACGATAAAGATAACTATATCGAGTCTTTTTTCTTTTTTAGATTTCACGCCGTAATCTATGTAATCTTTATTCTTAGCCATCTAAACCGCCCCCTTAATCTATAGTTTTCACCCATTTATCCTGTCCCTTGAAGTTAATCGCGGTAATGATAAAGATGATTATTGCCAATAAGAATGCCATCGCTGAAGCATATCCATACTTGTTTGCTGCGAACTTGTCATATAAGTAGAATACAACTGTTGCTGCTGAGTAGTTTTTACCTCCTGTTGGAAGCATAACGAGTACTTCAACGAATACCTGGAAACCACCAATCATGCCAGTGATTAACAAGTAGAAAGTAACTGGTGAAACAAGTGGCCATGTGATGTTTTTGAATAATTTCCATCCACTCGCACCATCAATTCTTGCTGCCTCATAGTAGTCTCTTGGAATACTCTGAAGTCCTGAAAGATAAAGAATAATAGATGTTCCAAGTCCCTTCCATGTCATGAAGATAATCATTGAAACCTTGACCCAAACCTCGTTTCCTAACCAGTTTGGTCCCTGCTTACCTGTAATCGCCTTGATGATTACATTGATAAGTCCGTTGTCATAGTTAAATACAAATGCCCAGAGGATTGCCACCGCTACCAGAGATGAGATAACAGGTACATAGTACATTGTTCTCAAAACCTTGATTCCTCTTATCTTGCGGTTCATTCCCATGGCTATAAAGATACCAAGGAACATACCGATTGGAATACCAATCATATATATAATGGTGTGTCCCAGAACTTTCCAGAATTTTTCATCTGAAAAAAGCTTTATGTAGTTTTCAAATCCACAAAAGTGATCCATCATATTGTTCATGCCGTTCCAGGTCGTAAGACTTGCTACGAATGCAAATACGATTGGGAATGCCATAAACACTAAAAAGCCAATGAATGGAGGCGCTACGAACGCCAAGCCATAACAATGCTCACGAAATGCTGCTTTGCTCATTTTTTTCTTTGGGGGATTGTAGCCCTTTTTACTCATAAGTCCTTCCTCCACAACTGCCTTAAATCATAACCTATTATATAGATAGGAATGGACTTTCTGCCCATTCCCATCTGGTCTTTAATTGCTTTAATTATTACTGATCCTCATATGCCTCATCAAGTAATTCCTGCATCTCATCTGCAACCTCATTGCAGTACTCTTCTGTTGTCTTTGAACCATCTCTTACAGTATCAAAGCCTTCAAAGAATTTGTTTAACCACTCTGAGTTTGGAGTATATGTCTCATCATTGAATCTTGAATGATAACCATTCTGGTTGTTTAAGTAGTTAAATAATACTTCGTAGTTGTCTGGATATTTGAGTGTTCCATCAGCGATTGCCTGAGCAAACTCGTTCTCTGACATTGATACAAGGTTAGGAATAAGTACTGAGTTTCCTCCCTCGATACCAGACTCAAGTCTCATAGCCTCGTCAGATGCTGACATGTAGTAAGCAAGCTTTGTAGCAAGAACATCGTTCTTTGTGTTAGCGCTTACACAGTATCCAACAGTTCCACACCATGCATATGTCTCACCAGTTGAAAGTGTTGGGTATGCACATAAATCCCAGTTGAAGTTTACAACCTCTGGATCCATGAATGCTGCGATATCCCATGTACCACATGCGTAGAAACCAACTGTTCCATCAATCCATCTCTGGTATACACCAGTTCCTGCTTCCTGCTCAACTGTTGGTGTTACACAGTACTCTGTTGTAAGAGCTACCATGTCATCTACAGCCTCAATGAATGCTGGGTCTGTAACATTTACTGTCTTGTAATCATCTGTTAAGAAGCTTGTTCCGTTAGAATATAACCAAGGCTGAATCATAAGTGTTGGAGCAAAAGCACATCCCCACTGGTCAACCTCTCCGTCACCATCTGTATCCTTTGTAAGAGCCTTACATACTTCAACGAACTCATCATATGTATATGGATGATCTGGGTCTGGATAATCAAGACCAGCTTCATCAAATAAGTCCTTGTTGTATGCGTAAGCAAATACTGAAGAGTCATGTGGAAGACCATACTGTCCATCCTCATACTCGTATGCTCCAAGTGTGCTTGCTAAGATATCTGATGTATCTAAACCTTCGCTCTCAAGGATTGGCTTCATATCAAGCACATATCCGTTCTCTACATAAGATTTCACGTTCTCAGGTCCCATGTAGAATACATCTGGAAGATTCTTGGCTGTCATCATACCTGTGATTGTTGTGCCGTAATCATCCTTGATACTGAACTGGGCATCTACTGTACAGTTGTTCTCCTCCTCGAACTTGTCGAAAAGCTCCTGGTACATAGCCTGCTCCTGGTCATTACCGTAAACATAAATGCTTACTGTATCCTTTCCTGAGCTTGATTTTGAACCAGACTCTGTTCCATTTGATGAACCCCCACATGCTGTAAGCGATGTTGCGAGCATTGCTGCCACGATTGCAGCTGATACAAATCTCTTTTTCATTAATTTCTCCTCCTTAATGAATAAACAATGTTATTTGTTTCGGTAAATTTATAGTAGCAGATTGTTTTAGTTTTTTCAATACTGCTTTACCCTTTTCTAAAAATACGTCAGTTGCATTACCGATTAATCCATATTTTTCTAAATGTTTTTAGTTAATTTATACAAAAATTACCAGATTTTTGCCTTTTACTTTAGATTTAGCTAAAATATAAAAAGAATATAGGCTGGACGTTTTTAGAAAAACATAATATAATATCTAAAAAGATAAACACGGAGGCTTACAATGAATTTTCTTACTTCAGATTCGTGGCTGGGGCGATTTTTCAATCTGGTATTTGATTTAGTCATCATGCACCTGCTTTGGATTATATGCAGCCTGCCCATATTTACAATAGGGGCATCCACAACCGCACTTTATTATGCTTTTATGAAAAGGACAAGACGTGACGAGGGATACATATGGAAGAACTTCTTCCATTCCTTTAAGGCAAACTTCAGGCAGGCAACTGCCATATGGCTTATACTTCTGGCTGTCGGCACAATCCTGGTCACAGATATAAGAATAGGCATGGCGGCAACCACAAGTCTTGGACCTGTCATGATTTTTGCTTCATCCCTTTTGCTTGTGCCATACTGCCTGATACTTTTATACATATTTCCAGTACAGGCAAAATTTGAGAATAAGATATCAGCCAACATCAAAAATGCACTGTTAATGTCTATCGCAAATTTTGGCTACACCCTGCTCATGCTGGTCATACTTGTGACCTTTGGCTTTTGTTTAGTAAAATCTAAAACATTTATCGGACTTTTTATTGTATGTGGTGTGGGACTTGTGACATGGATACTTTCAAATTTCTTTGTCATTATTTTCAGGAAATATCTGCCTGATGAATATGAGGAGGATATGGACGCAACTGGTCAGGACATAAATAAGCAGAGGCTATAGCCTCTGCTTATTCAAATATATGCTGTATCCATTTTTGCTGCTCTTCTTGACAGAGTACAGAGCCTGGTCTGCAAGCTTAAGCACTGAATACACAGATTCTGTACCACTTATATCCTGTACAAGCACATATCCCTGAGATACAGTCAGATACGGGCTTACAGTCGTCACGGCATTTGGTATCTGCAATGCCTTTACATTTTCCTTTACCTTCTTGCCTACGGCATCTATTGTCTCATAATCCTTGTCCTTAAACATGATTACGAACTCATCACCACCGTATCTGTATACCAGGGCATCATCTCCTGCTGCATCCAGAAAGGCTCTTGCCACCTTTTTCAGACACTCATCACCCTTGATATGTCCATAGGTATCATTCTGCTCCTTAAAGAAATCTATGTCTATGATTCCCATGCCTATGCTGGTATCAGGATTCTCTCTCATATATTCCTCAAAGTCCTTTTCCAGCTTCTGCCTGTTATAGATACCTGTAAGGTTATCCTTGTTGCTGGCACGTTCTGCTGCGCTCCTCTCCTTTTCCTTCTCATAAAGCTCAATCAGCATATCCAGCTTTTCAGAACGCTCTTCCTTTTCATCTATCTGTTTTTGCATGTAAAACTCAGTATGCTTCACACACATATCCCTATACTTGTCCACCTGCTCTGTGGTCTTGTAGTAGTCCATCCACATTTCCACGCAGTTCATAACATAATAGTAACCTGTCTGACCCTTGCTGTTCTCCTCAAAGTTTTTAAGGATTCCTCCCCATCTGTCGTATTCACCCATACGCTTTAACAAATCACATATGTCCTTGGTCTCAGGTATGTAGTCTGTTGCAGAAGTCTTTTCCATTACCTCTCCGCACAGCTGATCCAGATTGTCATAGACAAAGGCTTTGTCACCTATAGCCCATTTATATCTGCACTCTGTTATCAGTATGTCAAATGCACTCTCTTCACTCCTGTCCAGCTCAAGATACCATTTGGCAGCATCTATATAGAGCTTGGCACTGTCATATTTCTCAGTCTCTGTATATGATATTCCCAGGTTGAGACAGGTACACAGCATCCACGCATTATATCTGTCATATCTGTCTGCATTAATGTGCTTAAAGGCATCTATAGCTCTCAGAAAATAATTTATGGCATTTTCATGTCTGCCCTGATTCTGGTACTCGCTGCCCAGATTGTTGTACAGACGTCCTGACACATGGAAAAGTCCCTGTTCCTCAGCCACCTCAAGCCCTCTGAGATAGTGCTTCACAGCTCTCACTCCATCGCCCTGGGCACCACAGATGACACCAATCAGATTGTAAACTTCAGCAATCTCATCCCTGTTTTCACACTCACGATAGAGTCTTAACGCCTCATGCAGTAAAGTAATCGCTTCATCAAAGCAATTCTCGCTGAATGCCTGTCTTCCCTTTTGTTTATACTCTGCCGCAGCCTCGAGACTGCCATGTATTGTTGTAGACATAATAATCCCACCATTCACGAATATATCGTTTTCATAATACATTGATATTTGGCGTTTGTCTAGCATACAGCGCAAAACTTTTTGTATATTTTTGCATAATAAAAGAAAAACAGAGCACATTCCTTTTGAAATAAAACATGCTCTGTCTCCTGATATTCTAAATATGTTTATCTAACACCTTTTATGCCTTAACTGAAAGTACATCAGAAAGCTTTCCCTCTGCCTCTATTGCAGCCTTATATGTCTCAATATAAGCATCAAAGCCAGCTACATCCTCTGGATTTGGCTCAAGAGTTGTGCCCTCTGCGCCCTTAAAGACTTTATTCCTGAGGAATTCATCAAATGCCTCATTATCTGTATTATTTACCATGTATGATGCAAGTATAGCCATGCCCCAAGGTCCGCCCTCACCAGCAGTCTCCATGACAGCAACTGGTGCATTCATAGCAGCTGCAAGCACGCTCTGGCCTACACCCTTGGTCTTAAACAAGCCGCCATGTCCATAGAGGGTATCAACCTTTACATGCTCCTCCTTAAAGAGAATATCGCATCCAATCTTTAATGTTGCAAGGCTTGCATACAGATGGGTGCGCATAAAGTTTGCCAGGTTCATCTTTGCATCTGCTTTTCTTGCAAACATTGGTGCTCCATCATCCAGACCTATAACTGGCTCTCCTGAGAAGAGGTTAAACGACACCAGACCACCACAGTCCTTGTCTCCATTCATGGCATTGTTATAAAGCTTACCATAAATGTCGTTGATGTCTATGTTCATTCCAAACATATCTGAAAACTCCTTGAAGAGTCCAATCCATGCGTTGAGGTCTGATGTACAGTTGTTGCAGTGTACCATGGCAACTGCGTCTCCTACAGGGGTTGTAACCAGGTCAAGCTCCTTGTATACCTTGCTAAGCTCCTTCTCAAGCACAACCATTGCAAATACAGATGTACCAGCAGATACATTTCCTGTTCTTAAAGAAACAGAATTTGTAGCTGTCATACCTGTTCCTGCGTCACCTTCTGGAGGTGCAAGCGGAATACCTGCTTCCAGATTTCCGCTTACATCAAGCTTTTTAGCACCTTCCTCTGTGAGGTTTCCTGCCTTTTCTCCAGCCATGAGGACTTTAGGGAGAATCTCCTCAAGCTTCCATGAGTACTTGGCAACCTCAGGAAGTGCGTCAAACTTCGCAATCATTCCTGCATCATAATCACGCTTTGCAGAATCGATTGGGAACATACCAGATGCCTCACCGATTCCAAGCACCTTTTCACCTGTCAGTGTCCAGTGGATATATCCTGCAAGCGTTGTGAAATAGTCAATATCCTTTACATGGGACTCATCATTTAATATTGCCTGATAGAGGTGGGCAATGCTCCATCTCTGTGGAATATTAAAGTTAAGCACCTCTGTGAGCTTATCTGCTGCTTCCCCTGTGATAGTGTTTCTCCATGTCCTGAATGGTACAAGGAGATTTTTGTCCTTATCAAATGCAAGATAACCATGCATCATGCCCGAAAAGCCTATAGCTGCAAGCTTTTTAATCACTACGCCATACTTATCCTCTACATCTGCCAGAAGCTTTGCATAGCAATCCTGTAAGCCACCCCAGATAGCATCCTCGCTATAGCTCCAGATACCATCTACAAGCTGGTTCTGCCAGTCATGGGCACCGCTTGCGATTGGCTTGTGCTCCTTGTCTATAAGCACTGCCTTTATTCTTGTTGAACCGAACTCTATTCCAAGCACCGCCTGGCCTGATTCAATAAGTTCCTTTTCTGTCATTACTATTCCCTCCAAGTTAATTTACCTTTTCTATATGCTATATCTTAGTTGAATGGGTTCTCTGTCTTATATGGGAGGCTTGCTGGCTGATTGTAGTTAATATCCTCCATTGGCACTCCAATATACTTAAATACCTCAAATAATGCTTTTCCATAATGTCCAAATGCAACTGCTCCATGATGTGGATAGTTCTTCTCAATGAGTACGTGTCTGTAGAAACGTCCCATTTCCTTGATTGCGAATACACCAATTCCACCGAAAGACCTGGTTGCAACAGGAAGAATCTCACCCTGGGCTACATATGCACGAAGCTTGTTGTCTGCTGTAGACTGAAGACGGTAGAATGTAATATCTCCTGGCATAATGTCACCCTCAAGAGTTCCGTTTGTAACCTCGATTGGAAGTGAACGTGACATAATAAGCTGATACTTCATCTCAAAGCTTGAAAGCTTGCTTGAGCATGTATTTCCACAATGGAAGCCCATAAATGTATCTGTGTGCTTGTAGTCGAACTTGCCCTCTATTGACTCCTTGTACATATCCTTTGGTACAGAGTTATTAATATCAAGAAGTGTGACAGCATCAGCACTTACACATGTTCCGATGAACTCACTTAATACACCATAGATATCAACCTCACATGATACAGGAATTCCTCTGCCTGTGAGACGGCTGTTTACATAGCATGGTACAAATCCAAACTGTGTCTGGAATGCAGGCCAGCATTTTCCAGCGATAGCAACATACTTTCTATATCCCTTGTGGGCGTCAACCCAGTCAAGAAGTGTCAGCTCATACTGGGCAAGCTTCTCAAGTACCTCTGGCTTCTTGTTTCCAGCTCCCAGCTCTTTTTCCATATCTGCAACAACCTCTGGGATTCTTGCATCACCCTTATGGTTATTGAAGGATTCAAAAAGGTCAAGCTCTGAATTTTCCTCAATCTCTACACCCAGGTTGTAAAGCTGCTTGATTGGTGCATTACATGCAAGGAAGTTCATAGGTCTTGGACCGAATGAAATAATCTTTAAATTCTTAAGTCCGTCGATTGCTCTTGCAATAGGAACAAACTCATGTATCATATCTGCACAATCCTCAGCATCTCCTACTGGATACTCTGGGATGTATGCTCCTACATTTCTTAATTTTAAGTTGTAGCTTGCGTTTAACATACCGCAGTATGCGTCTCCACGTCCCTGGATTAAGTTATCCTGTGTCTCCTCAGCAGCTGCAACAAACATCTTTGGTCCGTCAAAGTGCTTTGCAAGAAGGGTCTCAGAAATCTCTGGTCCGAAGTTTCCAAGATATACGCAAAGTGCGTTACATCCAGCCTTCTTGATGTCCTCTAATGCCTGAACCATATGTATTTCACTCTCTACGATACATATTGGGCACTCGTAAATGTCCTCTGGGTCATATTTTGCCTTGTATGCCTTTACCAGAGCTTCTCTTCTCCCCACTGAAAGACTCTCTGGAAAGCAGTCACGGCTTACTGCAACGATACCGATTTTTACCTTTGGAATGTTATTAAACATAGTGTAAATCTCCTTTTATATTATATATAGTTTATCAGGTGCTCCCTTAATGACTTAATTATACTACGGTATTCTTTAAAGTTAAATTAATTATTAAGTGAAATTAAGTGTTTTATTTGACTTAATCTACTTAATTTTATATTATGATGTAAATGTCAATAATTTCAAAATGCGATTGTGCTTGCACAAATAAGCATTTTAGACTTATTGACATGCCGAACACCGAAAACGTAATAAACTGTTGTGAATACAACAGTTTATGGGAGTTTGAGGTGGTCGGGAATTGCGAAAATTGCGTAGCAATGCAGCAATTCAAATACATCAATAATTATAATATCATGTGAATTTTAACGAGGTACAATATGTCAGTAACCGCTAAAGAAGTCGCAAAGGAACTAAATATTTCAGCAGCTGCCGTCTCAATGGCCTTAAACAATAAGCCTGGTGTGAGCACCCAGACCAGAAAGAAAATATTTGATAAGGCAAGAGAAATGGGCTATGACTTTTCAAGACTGGCTCCTGCAGAGGAGGTTGTGACACCAAAGGGTACTATATATTTTGTCGTATACAGAAAGCATGGCGCAGTAATTCCGACAAATGTATCTGGCGGCGTGAATGACGTACCCTTTTTTGCCCAGCTCTCCGAGGGAATAAGCGCAGGCTGCAAGCAGAGCCACTACTATATGAATGTAAGCTATATGTACGAGGATGATGATGTGACGTCCCAGCTTAACGACTGGAAGCATATAGGCGTAAAGGGAATACTTCTTCTGGGAACTGAGATGGATAAGCATGATCTGGAGCCTTTTATCAAATCAGGACTGCCGGTTGTGCTTGTAGATAATTATTTTGAGGACTTAAAGCTGGACTGTGTGCTGATTAACAATGTACAGGGTGCCTACCTCGCCACCGAATACCTGATTAAGAAAAAACGCAGCCAGCCTGGCTATCTCTGCTCCTCCTACTCAATCACAGGCTTTGAGGAAAGGGGCGATGGCTTCTATAAGGCAATCAGAAAAAATGGTATGTCAAAGTCACGAAGCATCGTACACCACCTGACGCCATCTGTCGAGGGTGCCTACAGCGATATGAAAGAAATCCTAAGCCAGAATGACCCTCTTGCAAAATGCTATTTTGCAGACAATGACCAGATTGCGGCAGGAGCTATCAGAGCCTTTGAGGAGGCTGGCTACAGCATACCAAGGGATATATCTGTCATCGGCTTTGACGATATGCCCCTTT
Organism: Senegalimassilia sp.; assembly: GCA_963659315.1. Classification (GTDB taxonomy): domain Bacteria; phylum Bacillota; class Clostridia; order Lachnospirales; family Lachnospiraceae; genus Roseburia. Next base: position 15,514 of record CAVKUD010000047.1, read on the forward strand.
GTACATACATCACGCCTCCCCTCTCCACTGTCCATGTGCCAAAGCAGTATATGGGAGAAATTGCAGTGAAGAGGCTTGCTGAAATAATCGAGACTAATCCAGTCAATCATGTAAAAATCGAAATTGATACCGAGATAGCCAAGAGGGGCAGCGTGTAAAAACAGATTCTAAAAATAATGGGCAGTGCATGGCACCGCCCTTATTTTAAATCATCTTCTGATATCTGTTCATATCCTCTGTTGCAATGCCAAGCATACCGCATACTTCCTCAAAGCTTTTTGAAGTACTGCTCATTGCATTTCGTATTAGCTCAATTGCTTTTATATCTTCACCAGCTCGTCTGCCTTCTTTTCTTCCTTCTTCTCTGCCTTCTTCCCTGCTAGCTTCACGCTCCATCATTATCTGTCTGTCAAATGTATAA
>CAVKUD010000048.1:0-15699 GCA_963659315.1 Senegalimassilia sp.
CAGGTGCTTGACAATATGGAGCTTGAGAGAGAGCGTGGCATCACAATCAAGTCTCAGGCTGTGCGTATTATCTACAATGCCAAGGATGGGGAGGAGTATATCTTCAACCTGATAGACACACCGGGACATGTGGATTTTAATTATGAGGTATCAAGGAGTCTTGCTGCCTGTGATGGCGCAATCCTTGTGGTAGATGCTGCCCAGGGGGTTGAGGCACAGACTCTTGCCAATGTCTACCTTGCCTTAGACCATGACCTTGACGTTTTCCCTGTAATCAATAAGGTAGACCTGCCAAGTGCAAGACCTGACGAAGTGGCACAGGAGATAGAGGATGTCATCGGAATAGAGGCTATGGATGCGCCGAGAATATCCGCAAAGACTGGTCTAAATATTGATGAGGTATTAGAGCAGATTGTTGCAAAAATCCCTGCACCTACAGGAGATGCCAAGGCACCACTTAAGGCTCTTATTTTTGATGCCTTATATGATTCATATAAGGGTGTAATCGTATTCTGCCGTATAAAAGAGGGTACCGTAAAGGTCGGTGACAATATCAGGATGATGGCTACAAAGGCAGAATCAGTGGTTACAGAGGTGGGATATTTTGGCGCAGGCCAGTTTATACCATGTGATGAGCTGTCTGCTGGAATGGTTGGCTATATAGCAGCCAGCATCAAGAATGTGAGAGATACCAGAGTCGGTGATACTGTCACATCTGCTGACAGACCATGTGACGAGGCACTGCCTGGATACAAAAAGGTCAATCCTATGGTTTACTGTGGATTATACCCTGCTGATAGTGCAAAGTATCCGGATTTAAGGGAAGCCCTTGAAAAACTTCAGATTAATGATGCTTCATTACAGTTTGAGCCGGAGACCTCCCTTGCGCTGGGATTTGGTTTCAGATGTGGATTTTTGGGACTCTTACATCTTGAGATTATTCAGGAGAGACTGGAAAGAGAGTTTGACCTTGATCTGGTTACAACTGCTCCGGGCGTTATATATAAGGTACACAAGACTAACGGTGAGGTGATAGACTTAACTAACCCATCTAACCTGCCAGATCCATCTGAGATTGAGTATATGGAGGAACCCTTTGTATCTGCTGAAATCATGGTGACAAGTGACTATGTAGGGGCAATTATGACCCTGTGTCAGGAGAGACGAGGCGTATATCTGGGCATGGAGTATATAGAGGCTGCCAGAGCACTTATCAAATACGATATGCCGCTTAATGAGATAATATATGATTTCTTTGATGCACTTAAGTCACGCTCGAGAGGCTATGCTTCATTCGATTATGAGATGAAGGGCTATGTGAGGTCTGAGCTTGTGAAGCTTGACATCCTTATCAATAAGGAAATGGTGGATGCCCTCTCATTTATCGTCTTTAAGGACAGTGCCTACGACAGAGGCCGCAGGATGTGTGAGCGTCTCAAGGAAGAAATTCCAAGACACTTATTTGAGATTCCTATTCAGGCATCTGTGGGTGGCAAGGTTATCGCCAGAGAGACGGTCAAGGCTATGAGAAAGGATGTCCTTGCCAAGTGCTACGGTGGAGATATTTCACGTAAGCGTAAGCTTCTTGAGAAGCAGAAGGAAGGAAAGAAGAGAATGCGTCAGGTTGGAAACGTAGAGATTCCACAGGAGGCATTCATGAGCGTATTAAAGCTTGATGAAGAATAGAAAATATAAAGAGGAGACAAAAATCTATGCGTGATTTAGAGCTGTATATTCACACTCCCTTTTGTGTGAAGAAATGTGAATATTGTGATTTTTTGTCTTTTTCATCTGATGATGATACCCAGGCAGAATATGTCCGTGCCCTGATTCAGGAAATCAGATACTACGGAATACTGATGAAGGATTACAGAGTTTCTACTATATATATTGGTGGCGGAACGCCTACCTGGCTGGACGAAAATCTGATGACAGCTGTTATGAAGCAGGTGCATGAGAGCTTTAGCATAGCCCCCGATGCGGAAATATCCATAGAGTGTAATCCTGGTACTGTCACAGAGGCAAAGCTCAGGAAGTATTTAGCCAGTGGCATCAACAGGCTGTCGATAGGGCTTCAATCCGGGGATAATGAGGAGCTTAAGCTTCTGGGCAGAATCCATACATATGAGCAGTTCTTAAAGACTTATGAGCTGGCAAGAGGTGTGGGCTTTGACAATATCAATATAGATATTATAAGCGGTCTGCCATATCAGACAGCCAGAAAATATGGAGAGACCCTGCAAAAGGTAATAAGGCTTAAGCCAGAGCATGTGTCAGCCTATTCTCTTATAATAGAAAAGGACACGCCTTTTTATGAGACCTATAAGTTTGATGCAGTCCGTCAGGAGGCAGGACTTCCTACAGAGGTTCTTCCGAATGAGGATGAAGTGTATAAGATGAATAAAATCACCCAGATTGTGCTTAAAAAGGCAGGCTACAACCAGTATGAGATATCCAATTATGCCAGAAAGGGCTTTGAGTGTAAGCACAATATAGGTTATTGGAGGCGTAAAAACTATCTGGGGCTTGGACTTGGCGCTTCATCTCTGGTTGAAAACGTGAGATATTCTAATATAAGAGACCTGTATAAATATATAGAAGGCTGTAATAATCTGTCAGATGTTGGAGAGGATATATTTGTCGCCAATATACATGAAGAGGCAAGTGTGATAAACAGACAGGCCCAGATGGAAGAGTTTATGTTCCTTGGACTCAGAATGAATGAGGGCGTATACAGAAATGATTTTGAGAAAAACTTCGGACTTCCAATCGAGGCAGTATACAGAGACCAGTTAGAGGAACTTAAGCACGAGGAGCTGCTTGAGATGCGGGAGGGCAGGATTTATCTCACTGAAAAAGGAATGGATTTGTCAAACTATGCTATGGCAAAGTTTTTAATGTAGATATCACAAAGGCGAGGTTAGGAAAATGATTAATGAAACTTACAAGGCAATGCTAAAGGGTAAATCAATAATTAGGGAGCTGTCAGAATATGCAACAGCAAGAGGAAAAGAGATAGGCTATGAGAATGTGTTTGATTACAGTCTTGGAAATCCTTCTGTGCCATGCACAAAGGACTACACAGATACAGTAATTGACATGTATCAGAACATGAACCCTATGGAAATCCATGGCTACAGTCCATCCCTTGGAATCGAGAATGTGCGTGCAGCAGTTGCAGAAAGTCTTAACAGAAGATTTGATATGGACTATGAGGCAAAACATATATTTATGGCATCAGGAGCAGCAGGAGCCTTAGCCCATGCCTTTCGTGCTGTCACAAAGCCTGGGGATGAGATAATCACATTTGCACCCTGCTTTCCAGAGTACTTTCCATATGTAAATACTACAGGGGCTGTGCTCAAGGTGGTGCCTGCAAACACTGTGGATTTTCAGATTAACTTTGAGGAGTTTGAAAAGATGCTAAACCCAAAGGTTATGGCAGTCCTGATTAATACTCCTAACAATCCGTCTGGCATCGTATACAGTGAGGAGACTATAAAGAGGCTTGCAGGAATTCTTGAGGAAAAGCAGAGAGAGTACGGACATGACATCTTTATCATAAGTGATGAACCATACCGTGAGATTGTATTTGATGGAAAGAAATGCCCATATGTAAGTAAATATTATGACAATTCCATATCCTGCTATTCATTTTCAAAGAGCCTAAGCCTTCCTGGCGAGAGAATTGGCTATGTGGCTGTCAATCCGAGAGCCACAGACGCAGATATATTTGCAGTAATCTGCGGACAGATAAGCAGGGGAATCGGACATAACTGCCCATCATCGACAGCCCAGCTTGCAGTGGCAAGGGTGATAGATGAGACAAGTGATTTGTCTGTCTATGAGACAAATATGAATTTATTATATGATGCCCTGACAAGAATAGGCTTTGAGGTGGTAAGACCTGGCGGCACATTTTATATATTCCCAAAGGCACTTGAAGAGGATGCCAATGCCTTCTGCATGAAGGCAAAGAAGTATGACCTTATCCTTGTGCCAGCTGATAACTTCGGCTGCCCGGGCTATTTCAGAATGGCATACTGTATTGATACTGAGAAAGTTAAGAGGTCTATATCGGTGCTTGAGAAGTTTGCAAGAGAAGAGTATGGATTGTAATTAAAATGGTACAAAAATGGTACAGTAGAATCAAAAATAAGGCTTAATAAAAAGTTTATAAATATGGCAACCCTTGATATTACAGGGGTTGCGTGAAAATTAACAAATAAATTAGCACTCAGCTGTTGACATTGCTAACGGTTGGTGCTATTTTATTTACAGAATCAATTAGCACTCCAAACAAATGAGTGCTAACAAAAGATTTAAAGCAATCAAATTCTTTGGAGAGTAGGAATGGAAAACGATAAGTCGGAATTAGATGAGCGAAAAGTTAAAATTTTAGATGCAATCATCCGCAATTATCTTGCCACTGGTGAGCCGGTAGGCTCCAGAACAATTTCTAAGTACACAGACTTAAATCTAAGCTCTGCAACAATTAGAAATGAGATGGCTGATTTGGAGGAGATGGGCTACATTGTACAGCCACATACATCTGCTGGACGTATTCCTTCTGACAAAGGATACAGATTATATGTTGACCATTTGATGGAGGAAAAGGACAAGGAAATCTCAGACATGAAAGATTTTGTCATTGAGAAGACCGAGAAGATGGAAAAGGTGTTAAAGCAGGCAGCAAAGCTTCTTGCAACAAATACCAATTATGCAACTCTGGTATCCGCCCCGGCATACAGCAAGAACAAGATAAAGTTCATACAGCTTTCAGTTGTAAGCGACTCACAGCTTCTTGCAGTAATTGTTATGAATAGCAATGTGGTCAAAAATCAGATGATTGATATATCAGAGCCTCTTGATAATGAGACAGTGTTAAAGCTTAATATTTTACTTAACACTTCATTAAACGGTTTGTCCCTTGATGAGATAAATCTTGGAACTATAGCTCTTTTAAAGGAGCAGGCAGGTATCCACTCAGAGATTGTAAGCCATGTGCTTGATACCCTGGTTCAGACAATCTCAGAGACAGAGGACTTACAGATATACACAAGTGGTGCGACAAATATTTTGAAGTACCCTGAGCTATCCGATTCGGACAGCGTATCATCACTTCTTTCTACTTTTGAGGAGAAAGAGGAATTACAAAGCCTTGTGACTGAGTCCCTCTCAGACAATGAAAGTGAGACAGGAATTCAGGTTTATATAGGAAATGAAGCTCCAGTACAAACAATGAAGGATTGCAGTGTTGTCACAGCAGTCTACGATTTGGGAGAGGGAGTGAAAGGAACGATAGGAATTATCGGACCTAAACGAATGGATTACGAAAAAGTAATGGATAATCTAAAGACTTTAAAATCACAGCTTGATGGAATTTACAAAAAGTCAGATGATGATTCTTAGAAAGGTGGTAACTAATGGCAGACAAGGATAATAAGGATGTCATGGATGAAGAATTAGAAAACGAAGAGAATACAGAAAACGCTGAGACTGTGGAAACAGAGACAGAGGAAGCTTCAGAGGACAGCACAGCAGAAGCTGAAGATTCTGAGGACGATGCTTCTGATGAAGAAGCAGAGGAAAAGAAGGATGGTCTCTTCAAAAAGAAAAAGAAGAAAGACAAGAAGGATGAAGAGATTGAAAATCTGACAGACAGGTTGAAGCGTCAGATGGCTGAGTTTGAGAACTTCCGTAAGCGTACAGACAAAGAGAAAAGTCAGATGTTCGATATGGGAGCCAAGACAATCGTTGAGAAAATTCTTCCAGTCATAGACAATTTTGAGAGAGGACTTGCATCAGTACCTGAGGATAATCAGGATGACCCTTTCGTAAGCGGTATGCAGATGGTATACAAGCAGCTTATGACAGAGCTTGAAGCAGCTGGTGTAAAGGCAATAGAATGTGCAGGCGAGGAATTTAATCCAGACTTCCACAATGCAGTAATGCAGGTTGAGAGCGAAGAGCTTGAGAGTGGAACAATTGCACAGGAGCTTCAAAAAGGTTACATGTACAAGGATTCAGTGGTTCGCCACAGTATGGTATCTGTAGTACAGTAAATAAATCAGTTAATAATGAATTTAAATAAATCAGGAGGAAACAAAAATGGGAAAAATCATTGGTATCGATTTAGGAACAACTAACAGCTGCGTAGCAGTTATGGAAGGTGGACAGCCTACAGTTATAGCTAACCAGGAAGGAGCAAGAACAACTCCATCTGTAGTAGCATTTACAAAGAATGGAGAGAGACTTGTTGGTGAGCCAGCAAAACGTCAGGCAGTTACAAATGCAGAGAAGACAATCGCTTCTATCAAGAGACATATGGGTGAGGACTACAAAGTAGCTATTGATGACAAGCAGTACAGTCCACAGCAGATTTCAGCAATGGTACTCCAGAAGCTTAAAGCAGATGCAGAGAGCTATCTGGGAGAGAAGGTTACAGAGGCTGTTATCACAGTTCCTGCATACTTCAACGACTCACAGCGTCAGGCAACAAAGGATGCTGGTAAGATTGCAGGTCTTGATGTAAAGAGAATTATCAACGAGCCAACAGCAGCAGCACTTGCTTATGGTCTTGATAACGAGCATGAGCAGAAGATTATGGTATATGACCTTGGTGGTGGTACATTTGATGTATCTATCATTGAGATTGGTGATGGAGTAATTGAGGTATTATCTACAAACGGTGATACACATCTTGGTGGAGATGACTTCGATAACAAGATTACACAGTGGATGATTGATGAGTTCAAGAAGGCTGAGGGTGTTGACCTTTCAACAGACAAGATGGCTCTTCAGAGACTTAAGGAAGCAGCTGAGAAGGCAAAGAAAGAGCTTTCATCTGCAACAACTACAAATATCAACCTTCCATTCATCACAGCTACAGCTGAGGGACCAAAGCACTTTGATATGAACCTTTCAAGAGCACAGTTTGATGCCCTTACAAAAGACTTAGTAGAGAGAACAGCAGTTCCAGTACAGAATGCTATGAGAGATGCAGGAATTACAAATGCAGACCTTGGTCAGGTATTGCTTGTTGGTGGTTCTACCCGTATCCCAGCAGTACAGGATAAGGTTAAACAGCTTACAGGCAAAGAGCCATCTAAGTCACTTAACCCAGATGAGTGCGTAGCAATCGGTGCTTCTATCCAGGGTGGAAAGCTTAACGGAGATGAGGGAGCAGGAGAAATCCTTCTTCTTGATGTAACTCCACTTTCACTTTCTATCGAGACAATGGGTGGTGTAGCTACAAGACTTATTGAGAGAAATACAACTATTCCTACAAAGAAGAGCCAGATTTTCTCTACAGCAGCAGATAACCAGACAGCAGTTGATATCAACGTAGTACAGGGTGAGAGACAGTTTGCCCGTGACAATAAGTCACTTGGACAGTTCAGACTTGACGGAATCCCACCAGCACGTCGTGGAGTACCACAGATTGAGGTTACATTTGATATCGATGCAAATGGTATCGTAAATGTATCTGCAAAGGATCTTGGAACAGGCAAAGAGCAGCACATTACTATTACCTCTGGAACATCTATGAGTGATGATGAAATCGATAAGGCAGTTAAGGAAGCAGCTGAGTTTGAGGCACAGGACAAGAAGAGAAAAGAAGCAATTGATGCAAGAAATGATGCAGAGAGCTTTGTATTCCAGACAGAGGATGCATTAAAGCAGGTTGGAGAGCAGATTGATGCAAATGATAAAGCAGAGGTTGAGGCTGACATTGCAGCAGTAAAAGCAATCCTTGATGCTCATCCAGAAGCTGATTCACTTACAGATTCAGATGTTGCAGACTTAAAGGCAGCTCAGGAGAAGCTTACAACAAGTGCTCAGAAGGTATTTGCAAAGATGTATGAGCAGGCTCAGGCAGCTCAGGGAGCAGCTGGTGCAGGCCCAGATATGAGCGGATTCACAGGTGCAGGACAGGATGCTGGAACAGCCCAGTCAGCAGATGATGATGTAATCGATGCAGATTTTAAAGAGGTTTAATTGATTATAATTAATGATTCGCAAGGCTGGGAGACTAGCCTTGCGCTTCGTATGTAAAGGAAAAAGTTATGGCAGAAAAAAGAGATTATTATGAAGTGCTTGGTGTACCAAAGGGTGCCAGTGAAGCTGATATAAAGAAAGCCTTCAGACAGCAGGCAAAGAAATATCATCCAGATGCTCATCCGGGAGATAAAGAGTGTGAGGAAAAATTCAAAGAGGCACAGGAAGCATATGCAGTTCTTAGTGATCCTGATAAGAGAAGACAGTATGACCAGTTCGGCCATGCAGCCTTTGAAGGAAGTGCAGGCGGTGGCGGATTTGACTTCTCAGGCATGGATATGGGAGATATTTTCGGAGACATCTTTGGAGATATTTTCGGTGGCTCAAGAAGGTCAAACAGTAATGGTCCACAGAAGGGCGCAAATGTAAGACTGTCTATACGCATAAGCTTTGAAGAGGCTGTATTTGGCTGCACCAAGGATATAGAGTTTACTTATAAAGACACCTGCAGCACATGCTCAGGAACAGGCGCAAAGCCAGGTACATCAAAAGAAACCTGCTCAAAGTGTGGCGGTAAAGGAAAGATTGTATTCTCACAGCAGTCATTGTTTGGAATGATGCAGAATGTCCAGACATGTCCAGAATGTCAGGGTACAGGTCAGGTTATTAAGGAGAAATGCTCTAGCTGCCGTGGTACAGGATATATAGCAAAGAAAATTAAAAAGACTGTTGAGATTCCAGCAGGAATTGATAATGGCCAGTGCGTAAGAGTGAGAGATTTTGGAGAACCAGGACGCAATGGAGGCCCTCGTGGAGACCTGCTTGTTGAGGTTATGGTATCAAGAAATACTAATTTCGAGAGACAGGATATGAATATCTTCTCCAACGCTTCCATTTCATTCGGAATTGCAGCCTTAGGCGGTGATATCAGAATCAAGACTGTTGATGGAGATATTATCTACACAGTTGCTCCAGGTACACAGACAGGTACCCGTATCAGATTAAAGGGCAAGGGTGTTCCATCCCTCAGAAATAAGGATGTACGGGGAGACCACTATGTAACACTTATCGTACAGACTCCTACAGGACTCTCAAAGGAAGCCAAAGAAGCCTTACAGAAGTTTGATGAATTATCAGGAGGTTCTCTCACAAAGGAGGGCGGCGCAAGCACCTCTGGCAAGAGCAAAAAGGGCTTCATGGATAAATTAAAGGATACATTTGAGGATTTATAGACTAAATTTCCTATAGAATTACACTACTAAATGTTGTATTATGTAAACGTAAATGGCACAAGTTGATGAAAGTACAACGGTTTATGGGGTGTTATTCTATGACGTTAAATGAGGAACGCAGAGAATTAGACAAACAGAGACGCCAGCTAGAAAGAGAACGACAGGAATTTTCAAGGAAGGTCGCAATTGAGGACAGACGCCTTGAACAACAAAAGCGTTTATTTGATATGAAGGTTAAAATTCTCGAAGAGGAATTGGTTAAATTAGCTTCAGAAAAAGAACATATTGAGAGACAGAAGGCTTTTTATGACAGGGTGAGTCAGTATGAAAATGAAAGCGAAAGCACATATTCAGCTACTACTGACAATGTGGTGAGAGGCGAAATGTTCTTCTCAGGTGTCGCCAGCAAGCAATCCATCAAGAAGAGATATAAGGACTTGATAAAGATATATCATCCTGATAATCTGGATGGGGACAACGAGACTGTGCAGGAAATTAACAGTGAATATAGTAAATTGTGCGCAATGTATAATATCTAGGGTAACATATTAAAGGTATGTTACCCTTTTCTTGCTTCTGTTGGTACTTGGAAAATAGAAAAATATATGTTAAAATGCTTCGTAGGCAGGGTGATAAAATGGATAGAAATAATTTGATTGAAGGCTTGGCTGATGCATTTAATGAGCATGAGAGACAGGCAAAGGAAAAAGAGGAAAAGGTAATAAAGGAAAGATGCGAGCAGGTTCAGCACGCCATAGATATGGGCTTTTTGACAGAGGCTGACGTGTATAAGCGTCTTCATGATGAGCGCAGCAAATAGATTTGGGAATGATTGGGGCAGTCGTAAGACTGCCCTGTGATATGTATAGATATGTGATGTGTATAGACATAAGTGCAGATTAGAGAGGATAGGTCATATGAAGTGGAAAAAATATACGATTGAGACAACAACTGCCGCTGAAGATTTTCTGGCAGGCATGCTCATGGAGCTTGGCATAGAGGGAATAGAGGTTGAGGACAATATTCCGCTGACCAAAGAAGAGCAGGCAGATATGTTTATTGATTTTCTTCCAGAGCTTCCACCGGATGATGGTGTGAGCCATGTGAGCTTTTATATTGAGGTAGCAGGAGATTCTGAGGCGTCAGATGAGTTTAAGGATGCCTTTGAGGACGTGGCATCTGAGGCATTTTCAAATACTGGAACAGAGATACTTCCACCTACAGGAATGACAGAGGAGGAGCAGAAGAAGCTCCTTATCAGGGTAAAGGAAAAGCTTGAGGAGCTTAGAGATACTGTTGACATAGGAAGCGGTACTATCCTTTCATCTGAGACAGAGGATTTGGACTGGATAAATAACTGGAAGACTTTCTTTTCTTCATTTTACATTGAGGACCTGCTTATCAAGCCAACCTGGGAGGAGCTTAAGCCAGAGGATGAGGGCAAGCCAGTCATAGAGATAGACCCAGGCATATCATTTGGAACTGGAAAGCATGAGACCACCCAGCTCTGTATCAGACAGCTGATAAAGTATGTCCGTGGCAATGGAGACTTCACACCTGAATGGAAAAATCCAAGAGTGCTTGATGTGGGCTGTGGAAGTGGAATTCTTTCTATTGTGGCATTAAAGCTTGGAGCCAGTCAGGTAGTTGGCACAGACCTTGATGCGGACTGCATGATTTCTACAAAAGACAATATGAAGGTCAACCATTTGGATGAGAGCCTTGGCAGCTTCTATGTGGGAAACCTCATAACAGACAAGGATTTGCAGGACAAGGTGGGAACTGAGTGTTACGAGATAGTTGTGGCTAACATCCTTGCAGATGTAATCATTCCTATGGCACCTGTTATCCCAGACAGACTTAAAAAGGGTGGGTATTTTATCACCTCAGGAATTATTGATTTTAAGGAAAATGAAGTGAAGGAAGCTATTGAAAAGGCTGGTCTTGAGATAGTTGAGATAAATCATCAGGGCGAGTGGGTAAATATCACAGCCCGCAAGAATTAACAGCAGAGGATAGGATATGTATCAGTTTTTTGTCAGTGATGACCAGGTATATGACGGAAAAATACAAATTATCGGTTCAGATGTAAACCATATAGGACATGTACTGCGCATGAAGCCAGGTGTAAAAATCAGAATCAGCGATGAGAGCGGCAGGGCATATTTTTGCACAATAGAGTCCATAAGTGAAAATGATGTGTGGGCTGTCATTGATGAAGTCGATGAAAAAGGCACAGAGCTGCCTTGTAAGGTGGTGCTTTTTCAAGGTCTGCCAAAGAGTGACAAGATGGAGCTTATCATACAAAAGGCTGTGGAGCTTGGAGTAAGTGAAGTGGTTCCGGTTGCCATGAAAAACTGTGTCATGAAGCTGGATGAGAAGAAGGCTGATAAAAAAATCGAGCGCTGGCAGAGCATAGCAGAGAGTGCAGCAAAGCAGTCAAAGCGCACTATTATTCCTAAAATTTCGCATCCTGTAAAGTATAAACAGGCACTTGAAATGGCAAAGGAGCTGGACATCACCTTAGTTCCATATGAGAATGAGAGAGGGATGGATGCAACCAGAGAGATTATTGATGGCATTGCAGAAAATCCTGCCCAGAGCATAGGCATAATAGTAGGCCCGGAGGGTGGCTTTGCATTAGATGAAATTGCAATGACAGACGAAAACCCTGCAATGCACAGGATAAGCCTTGGCAGAAGGATTTTAAGAACTGAGACGGCAGGAATGGCAGCACTTGCCATGCTTGTATACAGATTGGATTAAAGGAGCACAGATGGAAGCATATTTGGATAATTCGGCGACAACCCGCTGTTCAAAGGCGGCGGCAGATAAGATGGTTTTACTTCTGACAGAGGACTATGGTAATCCATCATCCCTGCACATGAAAGGGGTTATCGCAGAAAAGTATATAAATGAGGCAAAGAAGAAGATTGCAAAGACACTTAAATGCCAGGAGAAGGAAATTGTATTTACATCAGGTGGTACAGAGTCTAATAACCTTGCTATTATAGGAAGTGCCATGGCAAACCAGAGGGCAGGAAAGCATATTATCACCACAAAGGTTGAGCATGCATCTGTGTCAAGCACCATGAAATTTATGGAGGATAATGGCTTTGAGGTCACTTATCTTGACGTAGACCACGATGGCAGGATATCTCTGGATGAGCTTAAGTCTGCTATGAGACAGGATACAATACTTGTTTCCATAATGCAGGTCAACAATGAGATAGGGGCTGTAATGCCTGTTGCAGAGGCTGGAAAGCTGATAAAGGAAATTAATCCCAACACACTTTTTCATGTGGATGCCATCCAGTCTTATGGTAAAATGCACATATGCCCTAAGAATATGGGCTGTGATCTGCTTTCTGTAAGCGGTCACAAGATACATGGACCAAAGGGAAGTGGATTTTTATATATAAAGGACAAGACCAAAATCAAGCCGATTATCTATGGCGGAGGCCAGCAGAAGGGCATGAGGTCTGGTACAGAGAATGTCCCTGCCATAGCAGGACTTGGCGTGGCAGCAGAGGAAATCTACACAGACCTTGATACAAAGATAGCTGCAATGTATGAATTAAAGACACACTTTATAGATGAAGTCACAAAGATAGACGGAGTCACTGTCAATGGGCTGACAGACAAGAGCAGCGCACCCCATATTGTAAGTGTGAGCATACAGGGAGTGAGGGCTGAGGTTATCCTCCACACGCTTGAGGATAAGAATATATATGTATCAGCAGGAAGTGCCTGCTCTTCAAACAAGCCAGCTGTCAGTGCCACTTTAAAGGCGATAGGTCTGCCAAACGAGCTGCTTGATTCTACAGTTAGATTTAGTTTTTGTGTGGATACTACAATGGAGGAGATTGACTATGCTATCGAGGTCATGCAGGATGTCATTCCAAAATTGCAGAAATACACACGCAGATAAGGAGAAAATATGTATAGAACTTTTTTGATTAAATATGCTGAGATTGCCATAAAGGGAAAGAACCGTTATGTCTTTGAGGACGCCCTGGTTAAAAATATTAAATATGCCTTAAAGGACGTGGATGGCAATTTTGAAGTTAGAAAAGAGTCAGGACGAGTATATGTCGAGACAGAGGGAGACTACGACTATGATGAGACAGTAGCAGCCCTGCAGAGAGTCTTTGGCATAGTAGGAATCTGTCCGGTTGAGCTGCATGAGGATGAGGGCTTTGATAAGCTGGCTGAGGCCGTTATAGAGCATATCAACAATGTATACAAGGATAAGAACTTTACTTTCAAGGTCAATGCCAGACGTGCCAGAAAAAATTATCCTATGACTTCCATGGAGATTAATGCAGCCGTTGGTGAGAAGGTGCTTGAAGCCTTCCCTGAAACAAAAGTGGATGTACACAATCCAGAGGTGCTTATCAATATAGAAATCAGACCTATGATTAACATATACTCAGAGGAACTTAAGGGACCAGGCGGTATGCCGCTTGGAACAGCTGGTAAGGCTATGCTCTTATTGTCAGGTGGAATCGACAGCCCTGTTGCTGGATATATGATTGCAAAGAGGGGCGTTGTGCTTGAGGCAACATACTTTCATGCACCACCATACACCAGCGAGAGAGCAAAGCAGAAGGTTATAGACCTGGCAAAAAAGGTTGCCAGATACTCAGGACCTATTAATTTGCATGTGGTTAATTTTACAGATATCCAGCTTGAGATATATGAGAAGTGCCCACATGATGAGCTTACAATCATTATGCGCAGATACATGATGAAGATTGCTGAGCATTTTGCAAAGGAAGGAAAGTGCCTTGGACTTATCACAGGAGAGAGTATAGGACAGGTTGCCAGCCAGACAATGCAGTCTCTTGCTGTCACAAACGAGGTATGTGAGCTTCCTGTATATCGTCCGCTTATTGCAATGGATAAAAACGATATAATTGATATATCAAACAAGATTGATACCTATGAGACATCAATCCTGCCATATGAGGACTGCTGTACAATCTTTGTAGCCAAGCATCCTGTTACAAAGCCAAATATCAATTATATCAAAAAGTCAGAGAGAAAGCTTGAGGACACAATAGATGCTCTTATGCAGACTGCCATTGATACAACAGAGCATATCAGGGTTGACGCAGAGTAGAGAAAAAAAGAAGACCTGATAACTCAGGTCTTCAGCTTGTAAAAGAAATTATTTGATTACTCAATAATGTATGGCTTCAAAACTTCCATAATCTCATCGAGATTTGTCTCGGTATGTATTGCTAAATCGATAGGCTTAGATAAATCTAAACTGAAAATTCCCATGATGGATTTTGCGTCAATAACATATCTGCCGGAGATTAAATCAAAATCGAAGTCAAACTGAGTGATTGCATTAACAAATGATTTAACTTTTCCAATAGAATTTAATGAAATCTGTACTGTTTTCATAGGAAAACCTCCTTAATTACTTTTATAAGATGATAGTAATGGTTTTCGATGAAAAAGTCAATTGATATAGGAGTTAAAATAATGAAAAAAGCCGCATTGCATAATTTAGGCTGTAAGGTAAACGCATATGAGACAGAAGCTATGCAGCAGATGTTAGAGGAAGCTGGCTACGAGATAGTGCCATTTTCAGAAAAAGCAGATGTCTATGTCATAAATACCTGCTCTGTCACCAATATGGCAGACAGAAAATCAAGGCAGATGCTCCACAGGGCAAAGAAGATGAATCCAGACTCTATAGTAGTAGGTGCTGGCTGCTATGTGCAGACCAAGGAAAAGGAAGCACTTGCAGACCTTGCAATCGACATAATTATCGGAAACAACAAAAAGCATGAGCTGGTACAGCTTATTGATGAGTATATTGCTGAGAAGGGTGAGGCAGATAAGGTCTCATTTACAGAGAATGCTGTCATAGACATAAATGACAATAAGCAGGAGTTTGAGGAATTAAACCTGTCAAAGACTGCCGAGCATACCAGAGCCTTTATCAAGGTACAGGACGGCTGCAACCAGTTCTGCAGCTACTGCATTATTCCTTATGCCAGAGGCCGTGTGAGAAGCAGGAGCATAGACAATGTGCTGGCAGAGGTTAACCGCCTGGCTCAGAATGGCTTTAAGGAGATTGTGCTTACAGGCATCCATTTAAGCTCCTACGGCATAGACTGTGATGACAATCTGCTTCACCTGATACAGGAAGTCCACAAGGTAGATGGTGTGGAGAGAATCAGGCTGGGTTCCTTTGAGCCAAGGCTTATAACAGAGGAATTTGCATCTGAGCTTTCAAAGCTTGAGAAGGTCTGCCCTCATTTCCATCTGTCATTGCAGAGTGGCTGTGATGCTACCCTAAAGCGTATGAATAGACGGTATACCACAGAGGAATACGAGAGAAGCTGTGAGCTTTTACGCAAATATTTTGATTATCCTGCCATCACAACAGACGTGATTGTGGGCTTCCCGGCTGAGACAGAGGAGGAGTTTGAGACCACAAGAGAAT